>DAHXNO010000035.1 GCA_027365345.1 Granulicella sp. | reverse complement strand
CCGGCAAACGATATGGCATCCCTGCAAAAGATGGAGTGGCATGAATTGATGGCTGCCGGTAATGCGGCGGTGGCCAAAGTGAATCCTCCGATGCGGGGCGGAGGCGGGGGTTTTCCGTTTGCAGAGGCGCGCGCCGGATGGTCGCCGTGCGTGGACGACAAGAACATTCCGTTGCGCTCGTTTTTCGATGTTGCTCCTGAGATTTCAAAAGATGTTCCGATGCTGGTCGGATCGGTGAGCGAAGAAGGCAATCAGATGCTCTCTGACCCCACCGAGGAGGAGTGGCGCTCCGACCTGGCCAAAATCTACGGCGACCAGAGGGCTACAGCCATCCTTGACGCACTGAAGAAGGAGTATCCGTGCAAGAAGATCCAGACGCTGTCCTTTATGTGCCCGAGCCATTTTGGACTGAACACGCTCTACATGCGCAACAACGTGGTGAAGATGGCGAAGTTGAAGTATGAACAGAGGGCCGCGCCCGTGTACGCGTATTTCTTTAGCTGGCAAACGCCGATTCTGGATTCCATTCCCGGCGCATGGCATACCTCTGAACTGCAATTCTGTTTTGATAACGCCAAGCGCTGCGAGCAGGGCACAGGGAATGTACCGGAGGCGCAGAAGCTGGCGGCCAAGATGGCTTCCTCATGGGCGGCCTTTGCCAGAACCGGAGACCCCAGCCTGCCGGAACTGACCTGGGAGCCGACTGATCCGGAAAGCAACCAGACGATGGTGTGGGATAACGAATGCCGCATGATGAGCGACCCGGTTGGCGAGGCGCGCAAGATCATTTTGAGTTGACCGCGCCAGAATTCGCCGCGCACAGAAAAAGACGTCTGTGCCGTGGCGCCGGCAGGGTGTGGAGATTTCTTTCTGCCAGGCCTCGAATCCGGCCAAAGGTGCAGTGATTCGGCTAAGTGGGCGGAGGCAAGCAGCGAGGAGGGAGAAGGCAACGTGGAGAGTGCAAATTCAGCCTCCCCGGGGAGGGAGATGGAATGACGAAAGGAAGTTTTGCAAGCAGAGTTCTTTTGAATCGCCGGGAGATGCTCCTGTTCTCTGCGGCGGGGGCTGGGGCGGTACTGGCCGGTGCGGCGCAGGCTTCTGACAGCGTGAAGACCAGCGCCCACCAGGAGCCTGGGTACTGTTCTACGCCGCCACTTACAGCCGTAGCCGAAACTCAATATGGCAAAGTGCGGGGCTTTGTGGATGGAGGCGTTTACACATTCAAGGGGGTGCCGTATGGCCAGAACACGGGTGGCGAAAATCGGTGGCTGCCAGCGAAGCCGCCTGTGCCCTGGACGGGGGAGTACCGCGGCTCGCAGTTTCTGAGTGAGTATCCGGCTCTGGTCTACGGGGCGAACTGCCCACAGCGCCGACATGACTGGACGGCAATCGAGCAGACGTTTCTTCAGGACTGGGATGACGGCTGGCAGAGCGAGGACATGCTGAAGCTGAACATCTGGACGCCAAGCCTGACAGGCAGCCGCGCGGTGATGTTTTACATCCATGGCGGAGGATACAGCTTTGGATCGGCCTATGAGCTGCCTTCGCAGGACGGCGCGCAGTTGGCGCGGTATCACGACGTGGTTTCCGTTACGGTGAACCACCGCCTGAACATCCTGGGATTCTTCGATGCGTCCGAGGTGGGTGGAGCGGCGTACGAGAACTCCGCGAATGTGGGTATGACCGACCTGGTTGCGGCGCTGAAGTGGGTGCGTGAGAACATTGCGAACTTTGGCGGAGATCCGGGCAGGGTGATGATCTACGGGCAGTCTGGGGGCGGATCCAAGGTGACAACTTTGATGGCGATGCCGTCAGCGGCCGGGCTGTTCCACTGCGCGGCGGTGCAATCGGGCGGCGGCGGCAACATTCCGAGTGCGGAACAGTCGAGGGAGTTTTCACGGCAGGTGGTGAAGAGACTGGGTCTTGCGCCCAATGATATTGGCTGGTTGCAGAAGATGCCGTGGCCGAAGCTGGTAGCCGCTGGAGACGAGGTCGAAGCCAGTATGAATCCTCCTTTTCGGGGCTTCTTTTTTGGGCCGAGAGAGAAGAGTGCCGCGCCTCGCGTGGGCTGGACTCCCACACTCGACGGCAATATCGTGCCTATGCGAGCGTTTGACGAAGCGGCTCCTGCATTGTCAAAGGGCATCCCGATGCTGATTGGCTCGGTGAGCGAAGAAGGGAATCGGATGGCCTCCAAGCCCACGGAGGCGGAGTGGCAGGCGACGCTGTCCGGGGAACTCGGAGCACAAAGGGCTACCAGGCTGATTGCGCTGATGAAGCAGGCGCATCCGGAGAAGAGTATCCGTACCCTTTCTTATGGCGTTTCTGGACTTGGTGGACGGAACCACGTGGTGGATATGGCGAGGATGAAGTATGAACTTCACGCTGCTCCTGTTTACACGTACTTCTTCACCTGGCAAACGCCGATTCTGGACGGCGTGCCGGGGGCATGGCATACCTCAGAGCTGGCATTCTGCTTTGACAACACGCTGCGCTGCGAGCAAGGCACCGGCAATACGCCTGAGGCGCAGGCGCTGGCAAAGAGGATGGCGGAGGCCTGGTCAAATTTCGCCAAGACGGGAGATCCCAGTCAGCGAGGACTGACGTGGGAACCGAGTGATCCTCGCCGTAACCAGACGATGGTCTGGGACAATGAATCCCGCATGGTGGACGACCCGGAGGGCGAGTTGCGGAAGATTTTGTTGGGTTAGACAGCCGGAGTTTGGCATTGAAAGGGAGTTCATCCGGGAAGTTTGAGGGTGCGAGTTTGCCCCAGGCGTGCGGACGATTGTCGCGGATGAACGAGTGATGGATCAGGAGCCTGGCTACAAGAGATGAAGGCGCATGCGCCATGGGACCACTGGGATTGCAGCCAGCGGAGCTGACGAGACGGTGGTGGAGTGAAGAAAGCCTGGAGTAAAGCTGCGGTGAAAGAAGAACGCGACCATGGGAGGGTTTCGATGAAAGGAAGATTTGTATTGTTTGCGATGGCAATGTTGGCTGTGCCGTATCTGTCAACGGCCGCGGCTCAACAGGAGGCGCCAAACGTGCCGGAACACCTGACAGCAAGCATCGATACGGAACAGACCGCGGCGCCTGTGTCGAAGTACATCTTCGGTAGCTTCATTGAGCATCTTGGGCCGCTGATCTATCGCAGTCTATGGGCTGAGATGCTCGACGACCGAAAATTCTACTTTCCCATTACCTCTCAGCAGGGCGAAGCTCCGGCCCGGCGTGGCGGCGGGTTTCCTGGCATGCAGCTTCGCACGTGGCGTCCTGTAGGTCCCGACCAGGATGTTGTGATGGATGAGGAGCATCCGTTTGTTGGCGACCACAGCCCTCGGATCGAACTCGACCCCTCGCTGGTGCACGGCATCAGCCAAACCGGCATTGCGCTGGTGAAGGGCGAGAAGTATACGGGGCGGATCTATCTTCGCGGGACGCAGGGCGCCAGGGTGAAAGTTTTGCTGATATGGGGCGAGGGCGCAAACGACGGACAAGCTGTTTCGATCAGCGCGATCACCGGCGAGTACAAAAGGTTCCCGTTGAGTTTCACGGCCGGCGCTGACACCAGTGCGGGCAGGTTTGAGGTTGTGGGAACAGGCAGTGGGGATTTTCATATCGGCACTGTCTCGTTGATGCCGGCCGACAACATCGACGGATTTCGGCCCGACACCATCGCGCTGCTGAAGAAGCTTCATTCCGGCATGTGGCGTCTGCCCGGCGGCAATTTTCTTTCCGACTGGAGTTGGTACAACGGCGTCGGCGATATCGATAGGCGGCCGCCGACGTTCGATTATGCCTGGAACGCCATGCAGCCCAATGATGTTGGTCTGGATGAGTTCATGACATTGTGCAAGCTGATCGGTGTGGATCCGTATCTCACGGTGAACGCCGGCTTTGGCGATGCGCACTCGGCGATGGAAGAGGTCGAATATATGAACGGGGCTACAAGCACGCGACTGGGCGCGGAACGCGCCCGAAACGGCCATCCCGCGCCCTACCACGTCAAGTTCTGGAACATTGGCAACGAACCGTGGGGCACGTTTCAACTGGGATACACGCCTTTGAAGTATTACGTGCTGAAGAACAACGAGTTTGCAAAGGCCATGCGCGAAGCCGACCCGTCGATCACACTGATCGCTTCCGCAAAGATGCTGGAACCGATGTTTTTGACGGGTGAGGACCGGGCGAAGTACGCCGACAACATCGCTCCTCTGTTCGGATCGGATGTGGACTGGACTGGCGGCATTCTCAAGGATTGCTGGGGAACATTTTCCGGCATCGCGCAGCATTGGTATGAAGGAGCGGGCACGCATTTTGACGTGCGGAAGGCAAAGAATCTGCCGCTCGACGCAGCCACAAGCGCCGCGGAAGTGAAGTACGATCCGACGACGCTGGAGTATGCGCGCCATGCCGGCGATGTGATTCTGCGCCACGCCGAAGAGTGGGAGGGCTACCAGCAACGCTTCCCGGAGATGATTCCCCACAAGATCTTCCTATCCATTGATGAGTACGCCTACGGAGGGCCCGGCGGAAGAAGGATGAAGGATGGTCCGAACCTCAAGTCGGCGCTTGCTTACGGGATGCTACTGGACGAGATGATGAGGCACAGCAGCTTCATCACCATGGCGGCGCATACGATGGGCACTTCGGTGCTGAATATCACGCCCACCGGTTCGGTGCTCAATCCTGTGGGGCTGGTGTATGAGTTGTACGGCGACCATTTCCCGGGCACGATTCCGGTGGCGGTGAACGGCAACTCGCCGCAACCTTCGACCGACAGCAAGGAATTTGCGGAGGAGCCAAAGGTCAGCTCCGGAAGTCCGACCTATCCGCTGGACGTGTTCGCGGCAATTACTCCGGATCACAAGTTCCTGGAAGTTGCGGTTGTGAATGCGACGGAGAAGGAACAGAAGGTGGATCTGAGTGTGACGGGCGCGCGGGTTTCCGGAGCTTCTACGCTATGGATGCTGACGGGAAGTAGTCTAGACGCCGTTAATCCTGTCGGAGCGCAGCCGCAAGCGAGGATCCGGGAGATTCCCATGGATCATGTTCCGCAGAATATATCGGTGGCTCCCATCAGCGTGAATATTTATCGGTTTCCGATCATGGCGCCGTAGTTGCCGTCGTCCAAAGAGGGTGCGAGGCCGATCAGCTAAGCGCATCGATGCTGCCTTCACCCGAAGACGAGAGTTCTTGTGATTGGGCTAGCGTTCTATCGCGAAGTGAGATTTGATCGAGCACTACGCCGGGATCCACGGCAAAGACGGTAAGGCGATGGTTGCCGGCGGAGATCCGGCCAACCGATGCGCGAAGCGGAATCTGGTTGTCCAGCACGCCCAGACTGCGAATCGGATTGCTAGCGACCCGGGTTTCGCTGGACGCGAATGGGACCTGAAGGACCTGGGGTGGAAGATCGTCCCAACGCATTGCGACGCGCAGTTGCAACCCGGGATACAACTCGTAGGTGGGAAGAACGTGGAGGGTCAGTTCTCCGTCGAGGCATGCTTCAGGCACGTCTATCGAGTACTCCATTCTGGGAGCGGAGGTGAGTTGGGTTGCCGGGTCCCACTGGCTGGCAGGGATAGCAGGCCACAGGGCCATTGCGCCGCCAGACCAGCCCAGCCCCTGCACCTTAAGCCATCCGGCGCGGCCCGCTCCGCGGTTGACCGCACAATTCTTTGCATCGCACAGGAGCAAGGGCGCAGATTGCGGCTGCGGAATCGGCTGTTCCGTGACTGGTTGCAACCACGGCCATTGCACGGCCGCCCAGGTCCGATCCAGCGTGGTTCCGCCCATGGTGGCAAAGTAGCGCCATTTCCCATCGGCGAGCTGGTTGTTATACCAGGACACCTGCTGCTCGATAAAGGTCCGCCAATGCGCCACCTGGTGCTCATTTTGGGATGCAGCGGCATTGTTGAGGTGAGCGAAGCGATCGTAGAGGAATACCAAGCCCGTGGCCGCCAGCATCTGCGCGGGATAGCCAAACAGTTCAAAGAATGCGGCCTGGCTGCCCTGCGGAACTTTTGCCGAAAACTCGTCCTGATCTTTCAACAGGCGGTGATAGCCGGCAAGAAGGGTTTTTGCCTCCGCGTCTGGCAGGGACGCGGCCCATTGCCGGTCCATGCATTCAGGCTTGCGTATCTGGCCCAAGCGGAAGTACTCGGTCGTCCAACGGGCGACGCCGTCCGCCAGTTCGGGTCCGCAGACGCTGGCGGCAAAGCTGCGCAGAAATTGGGGCTGCGCATCAGGACCAAATGCTTCCGGATTCCATGCCATACGCGCGGCAAAATCCACGCCTATTTCGCGGGGCTTGATTCCTCCTACGTTGATGACCCAGATGCTGCGGGTGTCATTGTCCCAGGCCTTCTTCAACTCCTCCCACATCAGCGCAGGCGGAGTGGTATTGAGCCAGCAATAGGAATGGGGAGGGCCAAGATATTCAATGTGGTAATAGATGCCTGCTCCGCCGGGACGATTGCGCTGTTGGGGCGTACTGAGCTGCCGAACATAGCCAAAGTTATTCTCCGGCCAGATGATGGTGACATCCGGAGGTACCTGGAGGCCAGAGTTATAGACAAGCAGGGCTTCCTTGTAGGGCACGTAACACTCCGCGGCTGGGCCCCATCGGCGAGTAACGTAGCGATGCAGCATGGCACGCTGGATGGCAAAGATCTTCTGCACCAGCGACCGCTCCTGAGGAATTGTTTGCACGCCGAGCAGGGGACCGTCCACGGGGCCACGCATTCCCAGTGTCCATATTGCCTCAAATTTATCCCGGCTTTTTACCGACTGAAGCCAGAACTTGATGATGTTTCTGCTGTTGGTGACAAAGTTCCACGGACCATTGGCCTTGTTGGCGAAGAACGTGGAAGGATTCCCGAGCATCGGCTCAACGTGGGAGGATCCCATCACGATGGCATAACTATTTGCCAGGACGGAGTTTTCCGGGATGGCTCCAAACGGCGTGGAGCTTGCATGCATGGCAGGCCAGAGGAAGTTGAGCTTAAGCCGAAGCATAAGGTCAAATACCTTCTGATAGGTCTTTGGCCCGAAGTTGCCCAGGGTGGGGTCAAAGGTTTGAATGGCCCAGGGTTTGATCCCCCAATCTTCATCGTTGATAAAGATCCCGCGGTATTTTACGCCGGGTTTGCCGCCCAGGCGTCTGCCCGGAGTGACGGCCACTGCCGGGGCTGGATGCACTGGCACATCGGCCCACCAGAACCACGGCGACACGCCGGCGGCCTCACAGAGATCCATGACTCCGTAGGCTGTTCCGCGGCGGTCGCTGCCGACAATCACCAATGCCCGATCGATTCCTGGAAAGGGATTGGTTACGGTTTGCCAAAGGGATGCTTCCCATTGGCCTCGAATGGCGGTGGGATCCAGCTTGCCTTTGGCAACCAGATCATCTATCCAGCGGCTTCGACCAAGGGCGCCGATCACGACGGCGACGCCATAGGCTTCCACTGTGGTGGCTACTTTGGGTTTGTGGCCCGTGACTCGTTCCAGGTCATCTGCGAGCATGGCCGCAGCAATATGGACCACGGAATGGTCGCTCTGATCGAGAAGAATGGTCGCCGCTTGTTTGGGGGAGGATAGGAGGAGATCTCCTGTGCTTGCCGGCCATTGATGGATGACTCGGCAGAGGCCAGGATCCGCTGTCTGCGCGGCCCGCGCAGGCCGGGCGCGCAGAAGCCATGTTCCTACCGCAGCCAAACCTGTTGCTCGCGCAAATTCTCGACGATTGATCATCCTGAGACCCCCATGGTACCTGATTGCCAGCAGCGATTGCGATGCAAATTCTGGTTGTGGCGAGATTGCGTGCCCAGGCTTCCAGGATCGGCATGGGCGTGTTGGCGGACCGGACGGTATGCGGACTGTTCACTTGCTTCTGCCACCGGATATATCATGGGCTGACGACAGAGGCGGAAAGAGTGATTGACCTGGTTTGACACAGGAACTATGAGGCGCACCTAGTCGGCTATTTTCATTGCTCCTACGGGAATCCTTGCCGACCTGTCAGAAGCGATGCGTCAGGAAGAACATGGGGCGTTGCGAACCGTCGCTGGATGGATGGCGTCTGCGACGCTATGACAAGAAACCGCGATCCGCAGGCAGCAGTGAAAGGTGAAGGCTAGCAAAACGATGTCTGAAATCTTCGAATTGAAGAACCCTGATTTTGAGATGAGTCCGCAAACGGGGATGGTACGGCAACATTATATTGAATGCGCGCGATACCTACTGGAACGAGCGTTCAACCACGTGAATGCGTTTGAATCTCCAATTGTCTTTCCTTTGGTTGCGGGTAAATCCTATCCGCAACCCGGAGATCCGGAGTGGCGTACCCGCTCCCATGAGTTTGAGGCCCTGGAACGTACGTTTAACCTCGCTGCTCCTCTGGTGCTGCTTGATCCGGAGACGATGATCCATGGTTTCAAGCTACGCGACTACTACTGCCACCACTTCTACAACGCCTTGACACGCGGACACGCCAATAGCTTGCCTGATCCGGAAGAGCTGCCCGATGCGACGTATCAATTTACCTGTGAGATTGGCGGATTGACGAGGACGCTGCTGCTGATGCCGACGGTGCTGTGGCCCTATTACAGCGCAGAGCAACGTGACGAGATGGCGGCTACGATTTCCAAGTGGGCGCATCATCGCACTACGCAGAACAACTGGCGGCTGTTCAACATCTGCGCGCTCTCCTTTTTGAAGAAGAATGGATATTCCATTGATGACGAACTGTTGAAGAGCCACCTTCTTTGGATTGGGTCTTACCACGCGGGAGATGGATGGTATCTGGAACAGAGCTATAACTACTACACCATCAGCCTCTTTGTGGTGTACGGCACCATCTGGAATCGAGCCTTTGGCGACGACCACTATCCTGAGATCGCGGCTGTACTGGAGAAGAGTTTCAACGAGTTATTCAAGACGTACCCGCTGTTCTTTGGCCGTAACGGCTATATCAACATGTGGGCAAGAAGCATTTGCTATCGGCTGTGGATCTCAGGTGGTTTTCCGGCTTCGTTTCTGCTGAAATCTCCGCCTCCGATTGACCCAGGCTGGGCGCGGCGACTGTGCTCCGGCTCTTTGCTGCAGTTTGTCACCCGTAGTGAGTTCTACGAGAACGATATTCCGAGTCTGGGGTTTTATGGCCATCGTGAGTTTGCGATTCAGAGCTATAGCTGCCCAGCCAGCCCGTTTATCATGTTTCTTCCCTTCATCGCACTGACGCTGCCGGAAGATTCCCCGTTCTGGACGGCTACAGAGAATGATGGCCTGTGGACAGGGCTGGCGGGCGAGTCAAAGCGCACGGTACTGGAAAATCCGGGTTTGGTTCTGGTGAATCACGGATCGACGGGGACCTCTGAGATCCTCTCTGGAAAGGTCTACGACGACGACCATAATTATTCCAAGCTGGTTTTCAATACCCACTTTCCGTGGGAGGATCACGATCCCGAGGGCGGGACGTCGCAGGAGTACAGTTTCCGCAGCCTCGACCCGCGGGATTTGCGTGGTGCGGATATCAACTTTTATCTGACGGGACGGGCGATAGAAAACTCAGCGGCGCAGAGGGCCGAGTTTTCCACTTCGCAGAGCATTTTGTTCAATGGAGTACGAGACGGTGTGTTGTATCGACAGTTGCTGATGCGCAAACCACCGAACAACGGAGTCGGGTACATTCTTGATCTTGCGGAGATCACGATACCGGGTGGTGTAGTTCGCGTGGATCGCTGCCGGCTGGCCTTTGAACATGAACTGACTCTTGGGCATTTTGGGTTACCGCATCTGGCCGGCGGAAGAGCGGAGATCCAACGGTTTACCGACGGCGGGCGGGAGGTGCTGACGGCTGCGGTTCCGGGCAGGCAAGTAGCGATGGCGACCTACCGCGGCTGGGATGGGCTGGAGGCGCGCCGGCACACCGGATTCAATGCGGAGGCCGGCGAAAGCACTGTTCTTTTTGCTCACCGCAAACGGCTGGCGAAGAACCCCGCGATGGAGCTGATGATCTGCGTGATGCTGCATAAGACAGATGACTCGCCGTGGACGCCGGAAGATTTGAGTCCGTTGCGGAGCGTGGAGTTGAAGGACATCATGCCGTCGGGATCTGTAGTGGGCGCAGAGCTCACGCTGCGGGACGGCTCCGGCTACGTGGTGGACTTTGCCGATATCGACGGCCGAAGATCATGCTAGAGCTGCTTGCCGCGAGATGCCAGGCCATGGCCGGATGCGCCGGATGGGAGCGGGAACGAGAACGGAACTGATGCAAGTTGCGTATCGAGTTGCGATCGAGCCCGGGGAGAGAAGCGATATAGGTAGCCTCCGGAGGCTCCGCCGTTTGGTTCTGCCACCGCTTCGCGCGGTGGGCTACGCTCCAGGAGAGCCGAAGCCCCCCTAAAACTCAACCTTGGAAGGGGTGGGCGAAAGCGAACGGCTGAAGTGGGCCAGAACCGATTGCCAGACGCATCCTGCTCCAGCTCAAGGAGATGCATCGGCGCTGCCGCTTTGGTTGGAGACTGGCCAATCTTGCCGCGCCAATCTGGACAGCATTGGCCCTGGCTAATCGATGAGCGACTGAATGATGGGGCAGGTTCCGCGCTTGTGTTTAAGTTCGCACTGGCGAACCATCTGCCGCAAGGCGTCGCGGATGGATGTGAGAGCCACGATCTTTTCTTCGACGAGATGCAGCTTGTTGAGGGCCAGCTCATGCGTGAGGTTGCAAGTCTGAGGACCGTCGAGCTTGAGCAGGCCGGCAATGTCATGCAGACTGAAGCCGAGAGCCTGGGAGCGTTTGATAAAGCGTACGCGCTGGACGTCCTCCGCGGCGTACTCCCGGTATCCCGATAAAGGCCGTTTTGGTTCCGGCAGCAGACCGGCACGCTGATAAAAGCGGATGGTCTCTACGCCGACGCCCGCCGCTTCCGCCAACCTTCCTATCGTCATGCGCGATTTCATGCTTGACTCCGTACCTATGTACGGAGGGTACTCTGAATTCGGTGGAATGGAAATGGAGGCGCATGGGATTTGAAAGCCGTACATCGGAACGGTCGAAGTCCGGGATCCTGGCGCTGGGAGGTCTGGCGGCAATTCTCGCGTCCACCTGCTGCCTGGGGCCGCTGGTGCTGATCACGCTCGGCTTCAGCGGCGCGTGGATCGGGAATTTGAAGGTTCTGGAGCCCTATCGCCCGTTGTTCATCGCTTTGGCTCTGGTTGCATTGTTCTTTGCCTGGCGGCGCATCTATCGCCCGGCGGAAAAGTGTCTGCCGGGCGAAGTCTGCGGGTTGCCGCAGGCGAAACGGCTGTACAAGATTCTGTTCTGGGTGGTCGCCGGATTGGTATTGATTGCCATCACCTTCCCTTACATCGCGCCACTTTTCTACTAACGAAAAAGGAGATCCTGTTATGAAGACGATCAAATTGGCAGTTGTTTCTGTGATGCTGGCCGCAGCGCTGCCTGCTCTGGCAGTAACGAAAACCGTCACTCTGGCAGTGCCTTCCATGGACTGCGCGATGTGCCCCATCACTGTAAAGAAGGCGCTGAAGGCTGTTCCCGGCGTTTTGAAGGTTGATGTTCGATTTGCGAAGAAAGACGCGGTGGTGACCTATGACGACGCCAGGACCAACGTGGGCGCTTTGACGAAAGCGACTGCGAATGCGGGATACCCGTCGAAGCCGGAATGAGAGGCGAGTGTAGTGTTGTGCCCATGAATCGCCTCTCTGGCGGCGCTCTGTGCGTCGAATTTGAAAGTTGCGCGCGGAAGCTTCCATGCCGGGTGGTGATGGTTGTCGGCTCGATCCGGGACATGATCCATCCGGCGAGCCGTGCCTGGGCCACCGATGGCCGCAAGATGCCCGCCGCGCGCGAACGGCCGCACCCACTGTAACGCATGCGAAATCAGGAAAAAGATGATGACCGAGGATAGAATCGCTGAACTGAAGATTACCGGCATGACCTGCAATGGTTGCGCTGCGCATGTGCGGGAGGCGCTTGAGAGCGTACCTGGCGTGAACAAGGCTGAGGTTTCTTACCCAGGTGCGTTGGCGCGGGTTGTTCTGGAACGACAGGTTCCCATGCAAAGCCTGACGGCGGCGGTGGCCAGGTGCGGCTATGGCGCATTGCCGCTGGGCAGTGACTTTGCAGCGCCGATGCGCGACGCACAAGGCTTGCGCGTCGCCATTATCGGCAGCGGCGGAGCGGCCTTTGCCGCTGCGATTCGCCTGCAGGAAGGTGGAGCGGAGGTAACCATCATCGAGCGGGGCACGATTGGCGGCACCTGCGTCAACATTGGATGCGTGCCCTCGAAGATCCTGATCAGCGCGGCTCATGTGGCACATGTACGGACCACCAGTCCATTTGATGGCGGCATCTCTGCACTGCAGCCCAGCGTCAACAGGGCGGTGTTGCTGGCCCAGCAGCAGGTGCGGGTGGAAGAGCTGCGCAAGGCGAAGTACGAGTCGATCCTTGAGAGCAGCGCCAATATCCACCTGGTTCACGGTGAGGCTCGATTCAAGGACGGCCGTACGCTGGTGGTGAATGGATCGGATGGGCGGGAACAGACTATTGCCTTTGACCGGGCGCTGATTGCTGCCGGGGCCTCTCCCGCCATTCCATCCGTGACCGGGCTGAGCGGAACTCCGTTCTGGACTTCAACCGAGGCCCTTGCCGCACAGGATCTGCCGGAACATTTGATTGTGTATGGCGGCTCCTATGTTGCGCTGGAGTTGGCGCAGGCCTTTTTGCGTCTGGGCAGCAGAGTGACGCTGGTGGTGCGTTCCAGAATTCTTTCGCACAGCGATCCGGCAATTGGCGATGCAATCCAAGAAGTGCTGATTGACGAAGGCATGCGCCTTGTCGCCGGAAACGAGATTAAGCAAGTTCAACACAGCGGTGGCCAGTTCACCGTGGAGGTGGGCGGCAGGCGGATTGTGGGTGACCGTCTGCTGATTGCGACCGGGCGGACGGCGAATACCGCTGGCCTTGATCTAAAACATGCGGGTGTGCTGACCAACGCACACGGCGCGGTGCGCGTGGATGAGTATTTGCGTACGTCGAACCTGGATATTTACGCGGCGGGCGATTGCACGACCAATCCGGAGTATGTGTATGTGGCCGCCGCGGCCGGAACGCGAGCTGCCGTGAATATGCTGGGCGGTGCTGAGCCACTGGATTTATCCGTGGTTCCTGGCGTGATCTTCACTGACCCGCAGATTGCGACGGTGGGTTTGGATGAAGTGACTGCGCGGGAAAAGGAGATTCGCGTGGATACTCGCACCCTGTCACTGGATAATGTGCCCCGAGCTCTTGCCAACTTCGATACGCGCGGGTTTATCAAGCTGGTGGCAGATGCGGAAACGGGCAGGCTGCTGGGAGTGCAAGCCGTGGCCGCGCAGGCGGGTGAGTTGATTCAGACGGCAGCGGTAGCCATGCGAGCTCAGATGACGATCCATGATCTGGCGAATCAGCTCTTCCCGTATCTCACCATGGTGGAAGGAATCAAGCTGGCTGCTCAGACGTTTACAAAGGACGTGAGACAACTTTCCTGTTGCGCCGGGTAGCAGGGGTTCTTTCGAGGATCCTTTCTGACCGTTCTCGCTTGACTTTGAGTCCGTGACATCTTCAGGGGTGGCGCGGGGAGTTGGCCGGCGAGCCTGCAAGAGCCTGGAGTTTTGGGAGGGGAGATCGGCTTTTTCCGGCGCCCGGTATAACGGAGAAGGTGCGCGGCGGCGTTTCCGTGCCACCTGGCAGGCGAGCCCTGCCCGGGGCCGGATCTTCGAACTCAGTAGGCTAGCGTGCGGGGGGTGGGGAAGGCGCGGATGCACGCCGGGGTCCTGGGTTCTGCCTACGGGAAAATTGCCTTGGCGGAAGCGGATAGAATCAATGGTGGAGAACAGCTCGGGGCACCGGAGTCTGAGCTGTTCCAGCGGACTTCCCAGCCCGTGGAATGGTTTGGAAGAGGGTCACTGCCGCGATGGGCCTTTCTCAATCAGCATGCCAGTGTGGCAGTGGAGGGTCCACGCGATGTTGAGCAGGAAGACAAAGACGAACAAAACACGAAGACAAAAGGACGCATTTCAAGTTCATGGCTAAATCATTGTCGTTCACGGGATTTGTTTGGAAGAACCTGCAGCGCCGGAGGCTGAGAACCCTGCTCACGTTGGCCGGAATCGCAACGGCGGTGGGAGCGTTTGTGGGCCTGGTGGGCTTTTCCACGGCGTTCGAGCAGCAGTGGTTGAATATTTACTCCAGCAGCGGGACGGATCTTGCTGTGATTCGGGGAACCTTTTTGAACACTTCGATGGACGAATCGGCGGTGGCAAAGATCAAGGATCTGCCCGATGTGGCGCAGGCTTCGCCGACGATTTTCAACCTGATGGATCTGACCCCCGAAGTGAATGCGCTAGTCTACGGATGGAAGGCGGATGCGTTTCAGTTTCGTTCTTTGCGGATTCTGAAAGGGCGGCGATTTCAAGACGGCAAGGCTGAAGTGCTGCTGGGCGACTTGCTTGCGCAGGATCTGAAGAAGGCTCCCGGCGACACGCTTGAGATTCAGGGTAAGGCGTTCACGATATGTGGCGTCTATCATGGGGCTTCAACGCTGGAGGCGGCCGCAGTGGTGATGCCGCTGGACCAGTTGCAAGAGTTAAGCAGCTTGCAGGGCAAGGTTTCCACGATAGATGTGCGGCTGCGACCCGTTCCCCATGGAGAGACGCCGGAAGAATACATCGAGCAGGCGCAGGCTGAGATTGAGGCGGCTCTGCCGGGAATGCAGGCTGTTCCCGCAGCGGAACGCGCCAGCGACAATCAGTTTGTGCAGCTAGCGCATGCTTCCGCGTGGGGAACGTCTTCGCTCGCTCTGCTGATCGGGGTATTTGGAATCGCCAATACGATGGCGATGTCCGTCTTCGAGCGCACCAGAGAGATCGGCATCATGCGCGCCCTGGGTTGGAACCGGTGGAAGGTGCTGGCGCACATTGAGATGGAAGCGGTGATCCTTGGCCTGGGCGGAGGATTGTTCGGCATCGTTTTAGGATGGTGCGCGCTGCAGGTGCTGGCGTACTTACCGCGAACTGCGGGTCTGGTTTCGGGGTCACTCCACGGGCAACTTCTGGCGGAGGCGGTGGGCATCGCGGTGTTGGCCGGGTTGATCGCCGGAGCGCTTCCGGCGTGGCGGGCAGGGAAACTCTCACCGGTGGATGCGCTGAGGGACGATTAAAGGCTCTGACACAGCAGCCGTTCACACCTGGGAGTGGGAAGCGTGAGAGTTGCTTCCGCAGCCGTGAACTCCAGCACCGAAGAGCAAGGCAGCACTGAAGAGGACCATGGCAAAGTTCGGGGCATTTTGTTTTCCAGGCAGAGGTCATCTTCATCCAATGACGGCGCTGGCGCATTCCTTGCAACGCAAGGGCCATGAGGTGGTGATCTTTGGGATCGAGGACACGGGGCCGGTTGTGCGTGAAGCGGGCATTGGGTTTCAACGGATTGGGGCGGAAGACTATCCGCCCGGCACGTTGAAGAGGCTGGACGAGCGATTGGCACATCTCAAGGGAATCGCGGCGCTTCGCTTTACGTTGGAGCGGGTGAAGCATTCGGCGCGGATGGTGCTGCGCGACGGGCCAGAGGCGGTGCGCGCGGCCAAGGTAGATGCGCTGCTGGTAGATGAGGCGGAGTTTGCCGGGAACGTTGCAGACTATCTCGGCCTGCCCTGGATCTCGATTGCCTTGATTCCCCCTTTGCTTGCCGACGATCGGTTTCCGCCGTTCTGGCTGGGCTGGGCGGCGGGACAGGATTGGCTGAGCCGGTTGCGGAACCGGGTTGCGATCCAGTTGCTGCTGCGGATTGCGACCCCCATCGGCAGAGTGGTGGAAGAGCAGCGGAGCGCATGGGGATTGAAGCCTCACGAGCGTCCTGAGGATCAGCTATCGCCGCTGGCGCAGATTACGCAATTGCCGGAGGCGCTGGAGTTTGAGATTCGCGGCGAAAAGCCAGCCGGACTGCACTATACGGGACCGTTCCTCCACGCGCAGCAACGTCCTGAGGTGAACTTTCCGTGGGAGCGCGTGGACGGACGTCCCTTGATCTACGCATCGCTGGGGACGCTCCAGAACGGGTCGGGGGCCATCTTCAGGATGATTGCCGATGCTTGTGCCGGACTGGGCGTGCAACTGATTCTGTCGCTGGGTGGGGGGATGGATCCGGCGAGCCTGGGAGAGTTGGCTGGCGATCCGGTGGTGGTGAGCTATGCTCCGCAGCTTGAACTTCTGCAGCGAGCTACGCTGGTGATTACGCACGCCGGCTTGAACACGGTTCTGGAGACGCTCTCTGAGGGAGTGCCGATGGTAGCCGTGCCTTTGGCGAACGACCAACCGGGCGTGGCGGCCAGGCTGAAGGCGCGCGGTGCCTGCGTAGTGGTCTCACGCCACAGGGTAAGTGCTGCGCGGCTTCGCAAGGCCGTAAAACTGGTGCTGGAAGAGGCGAGATATCGCGAAGCGGCCCGGGACTTGCAGCGCGCTATCCAGCAGTTGGACGGGCCAGGCCGCGCTGCCGATCTGATCGAAGAGGTGCTGGGGCTGGGGTCGGCCCAGCCCAGGGCCTGATCCGCGAGTGGCGAAGATGGGTTGGGGGCCGGGAAACTATCGAACTGAACTCACTCAAGCTGGCTCAGCGCTGATACTGGCCGACGCCGTGCATCCACGCACCGTGTTGCAGAGAGATTTTGGGATCTGGCGAAAGGAACAGCCCTTCGGTACGCATGGAATCCTGACTTCAAACGAAGATGGAATCCTGACTTTAGATGAACAAGACGTCATCCCAAAGGGGCTCACAAGGCGCCGCGCGGATTCGTCACTAGAACAGATCGAACATTCCCTCCGTTCAGAGGTACATCATGCATCCTGCCGAAAATCTCCGCCAGACGCTGAAGAAGGAGCCATTTGTAATTGCTCCGGGCGCCATGGACTGCATCTCCGCCGCAGCCGTTGAACAGAACGGTTTTTCCGTTATCTATATGACCGGCATGGGCACCTCCGCCAGCCGCCTTGGTCTGCCTGATTATGGCCTTGCCACCATGACGGAGATGGTGGCTAACGCATCGGCGATGACCAAAACCGTGCGAATTCCCATCATCGCCGACGCGGACACGGGCTACGGCAATGAACTGAATATGACCCGCACCGTGATCGAATACGAGCACATCGGCGTTGCCGGCATTCATATTGAAGACCAGGTTTCTCCCAAGAAGTGCGGCCACCTGGACTGCAAACAGGTGATTCCGCGCGGTGAATTCGTCAGCAAGATTGCGGCTGCGGTTGCGGCCCGCGAAAATCCCGATTTTCTTCTGATTGCGCGCACAGACGCAGCCAATGTTCTGGGCTACGAGGAAGCCATTGATCGGGCCAATGCCGCGCTTGATGTGGGCGCGGATATGGCGCTTGTGGAGGCTCCGGAGACCATCGACCAGCTTTTGCGGGTGCCGCAGTTGGTGCACGGCCCCTGTGTGCTCAACATCCTCTTTGGGGGCAAGAGCCCGCTGCTCTCATTTGATGTGGTGGCGCAGGCAGGATACCGGCTGGCATTTCTCTCCGATGTACTGCTGGGTTCCGCCTTTGCCGCGTACGACAACGCATTGCGGAAGGTAAATGAAGCCCGCGAGGCGGCCTTTGTGCCCAGCTTGCCCCACATTGCGCCTGCGAAGGAGATCTTCAGGCGCCTGGGCTCAGAACAATGGGACGCCTTGCGAGCCAGCTAGAGTGAATTGAGGGTTGGGACACGCAGGATCTGGGGTGGTGTTCTTGCGTCCCAAGCGGATGACAGAATGGAAACGACAAGCTCTCTCATCCATCAGTGGCTCGCCATGGTTGCCTAACGCTTCTACAGACCTGAGATCTGGAGTGTATTTTTGCGCTATCGCATTGTTTTCTTTTTGTCGTGTCTCTTTCTTCCCACGTCGCATTTTCTGGCGCGATGGGCGTCGGCACAGCACGCGCCCACGCGGCAAGGGTTGCAGACCGTAGAATTCTCCCGGCCACTTGTGACCCAGACCGCTTTCCAACTGAGCCCTGCGCCTGTGTTCCTGGCTGAGCCAATGCCCATCGCCGCGCCCGTGGATGCGAATCTGCCTGACGACCCGGATGTTGTATTGCAGCACGCTGCGTCTGCCTCACCGGCGGAGAGTTCTTCCAGCGCCGGGCAAAGCAGCAGCAAGACCGGCGCCCAGACCGGCAGCCAGACTGTTCCTCCGCAGCCTGCACAGCCTCTACCGCCGCCACAGCCCAAGCGTATTCTTGGGATGATGCCGAATTACCGCGCCGTCAGCGCGGGAGTGGTGCCCCCTCCGCCTACGGCAAAGGAAGCGTTCATGGACGCAACTTATAACGCGTTCGACTACTCCGACTTTGTCTTTGTCGGCCTGACTTCATTGATGGCTGAGGCGGACAACGCGCATCCTGTGTTCGGCAAAGGCGTTCCGGCATACTGGTCGTACTACTGGCGCGGTTTTCTGGATAAATCCGATGGCGACTATTGGGTGGACTTCATCCTGCCCACAGCGTTTCATGAGGACGAGCGCTACTACGCCAGGGGCCGGGGAACACTGCTGAGCCGGGCGATCTATGCTGCCTCGCAGGTGATTATCACGCCGGACTACAACGGCCACAACACCTTCAACGGCGCTGAACTGCTTGGCCGGGGCGTGGCGGAGGCTGTTTCCGTGACCTACTACCCCAGCCAGTATGCTACCTTCAGCGTTGTCGCCTCGAAATATGGCTATGCGGTGCTGCGCGACGCGGGTATGAACGTGTTTCGCGAGTTCTGGCCTGACTTCTCGGTGCGCGTCTTGCACCGCCAGCCCTAGCTTCATCGCATGGGGGGCAATTTTGGCTAGTGTTGCCGACGCGGCAGCCCGTGGCCTGGAGCGCGCCAAAGGCTCGGGTGTGGCTGCGTTGAAAGCGGTTTCTGCCGGAGGGCCAAGGCCGCCCCGGACCGGTCTTCAACTACGGCCGGAGCAGCCGCGTGGTTTGGGCTCCGTGGCTTGGGCTCCGTGGTCTGGGCTGGGCTCAGCCCTGGGCTCCTTCTCCATGGAGCGCCTGGCCGGAGCCCGCTCCGTCTTGCCCAGTTGGGCGAACGGCGTCCTGAGCAGCGCCTGCTCGGCCCCAGCCATACGCCTGGGGGCGGTCTTTGACAGGAAGCCGGATCTCTGAGCTGGCGGTCAGCAGCCGGGCAGCCGGCTGCAGATTCAACTTTCTGTACGGTCCACACGGATAGAGAGGGGTTAGCATGAACGACCGTTCATGTTCATTTTGTATTGGATAAGAAGAATGGGCGTTGCGGTGATTTGACAAAGGTTGCTAAAGTAGACAAGGAGCACATGACGCAGCGGAGGCGAAGCTGAAGGCACTGTCTGAGTGGCACGACGCAACCCTGTCTCCGGAGGGGGGGCTTCGCAGCATGGCTGATGCAACCCTCGAAGTGAGCGCGCTCCATAAGAGCTACGCTGAAGGCCGCATTGAGGCGCTGCGTGGAGTGGACCTGACTATCGCCGCGGGAGAGTACGTGGTGATTACGGGGCCGAGCGGCAGTGGGAAGTCCACCCTGCTGCACCTTTTGGGCGGCCTGGACCGTCCAACCAGTGGTGAGGTTCGATTCAGAGGCTCCAGGCTGTGCATTGCCACCGATCTGGATTCTTACCGGGCACAGAGTGTAGGATTCGTCTTCCAGGCATTTCATCTGTTGCCGACGCTGCGGGCGATCGAGAACGTGCAGGTACCGATGCTGGCGCTGAATCACCCGCGAGCGGATCGTGTGGCGAGAGCGACGGCGTTGCTTGAGGAGATGGATATGGGTCATCGGGCGGAGCAGTACCCTAACCAGCTTTCGGCAGGCGAGCGGCAGCGGGTTGCGCTAGCGCGCGCGCTGGCGAATGATCCGGAGGTTTTGCTGGCCGATGAGCCGACGGGTAATCTGGACAGCGTGAACTCGGGGCACATTATGGAGATCCTGATCGACCTGCAGCGGCGGCGGGGAATGACGCTGGTCGTAGTGACGCATGAGCAGGAGATTGCACGAACGGCTCCGCGGCTGATCCGCATGCGGGATGGAAAGGTCGAGGCATGAGATTGGGAGCCTTGGCGCTGGCGGCAACGATGTTCTTGCCGGGCGCAGCGCGGAGTGCGGAGGTTCCCGAGGCGCTGGCCGCGGCGCGGGCGCAGATAACAACCGCAGACTACCGGTTGAGCGGGCGCCTGGTGCGCGTGGATGGGAGCGGAGATCGCACCAGTGATGACATCAGCGTCCGGGCGCACTGGTTTCCGGGCGAGATGCGGGTGCTGGTGGAGGTGAGTTCGCCGAAGCAGGCACGGGTTCATGCGCTGATCGAGATGCATCAAGGAGGAGCGACGACGATACGGATTGCGCATCCGGGCGACAAGGCTCCCCACGAGCTGCCATTTGATGAGTGGAGTACGGGGCCGCTGGGGGAAGGATTCAGCTATGAGGATTTTGTGGAATCGTATTACTTCTGGACGGGACAGAAGGATTTGGGAGCGGAGAAGTTCGGGACGCGGATGTGTGAACTGCTGCAGAGCACCCCTGGGGCAGAGGACAGGACGCACTACGCAGAGGTGAAGAGTTGGCTGGATGCAACCAACAGCGTCCCGGTGTACGTGGAAAAGACGCTGAAGGGCCAGCGTCAGGTGAAGGAGTTTACGTCATATGGGCTGCGGCGAACCGAGGGCGTTTGGTCGGCGAGCCAGGTAGAGGTGAAATTGCGAGGCCAAAGCGGTTCCACTCTGCTATTGATCGAGCACGGCACGCCCCGAGCACACCTTAGCAGCAAGGATTTCAGTTCCGAACAACTCACGCGTTTTTAGGATAGGGCATGCATTACCTTCTGTGGATGATTGGTTTGATGGCGACTGTGGTCGCAACGGGTTTTCTTTATCAATGGCTGGGCGCGCACTATGACCGATGGCGCTATGGGAGCGAGGGCCGACGGGTCGACATTGGAGAAGGACGCAAGCTCTACGTGCGGGAGAAGGGGTCTGGCGGAGTGCCGGTGATCTTCGAGTCAGGGATTGCGGCGACGAATCTGAATTGGTTCCACGTGCAGGAACGGGTTTCGAGGTTCGCGTTCACGGCTTCGTACGATCGCAGTGGGCTGGGCTGGAGCAGCCCGGCGCGGACCGCGCGGACGCCGGGCAATATCGCGCGGGAGCTGCATGAGATGCTGGAGAGCGCGGGGATCAAGCCGCCCTATGTGCTGGTGGGACACTCGTTCGGCGGCCTGGTGATGCGGAAGTTTGCTTTGCTGTATCCGGACGAGGTGAGCAGCGTGGTGCTGGTGGATCCGATGCGCTGCGAGGAGTGGCCGCCACTGGATCCCTCCAAGCAGGCCCTGCTGAACCGTGGCTTGAAGCTGACGAACTATGCGATTCCGATTGCGCGGCTGGGACTGGCGCGGCTGGCGGTGACCTCATTGCTGTGCCGCTCTGGGAACCTGGCGGAGCGCCTGGCCGGCGCGGCGGGCAATGGAGGCAAGCATGTGCTGGGACGAGTGAAGGGCGAGGTGAACAAGATGCCGCAGGAGGTTTGGCCCGCGGTGGCGGCCCACTGGTCGCGGCCAGGGTACTATGCGGGGATGCACGACCATGTGGAGGCTGTGCCGGAGACTGTGCGGGAGATGCTGGACTCAGGGGCGATTCGTGGCATTCCCGTGCTGCTGTTGACGCCGGGGAAGTCTCAACCGCTCTCCAAGGATTGCCTGCGGGAGATTGGCGACAACGTACAACAGGTGATTGCGCAGGAGAGTGAGCATTGGATCCATCTGGACGAACCTGATCTGGTGATCGATTCCATCCTGGAGATGGTGACGGCAGCAGCTCCGGCGGCGGTGGCTGCTGCTCCCCAGACGCTGGTTCCGGCTGTGGCGGCGATGACACGCGCTCCGGAGGCGTGGCCTGCGACGAGTTGAGGGGGCAAGCTCGATTTGGCGTGGCTAGAGGGCTAGGTGCTGCCGGCGGGGGG
>DAHXNO010000028.1 GCA_027365345.1 Granulicella sp. | reverse complement strand
GCTGTCGCTCGTCGCCAGCGGGGCCAACGTGCATGATGTGAAGTTGCTGGAGCCTACCTTGGACGCGATCGTGGTGGAGCGGCCGGAACCGGACCCCGAACAACCGCAGAATCTCTGCGCCGATGCCGGATACAAGGGCGAGGGCTCGATGCAGGCGGCTGCGGTGCGCGATTATCAACCGCATATCAAGCAACGCAAGGAAGAAGCAGAGGCGAAACGCACCCAGCCCGGTTGGAAAGCCCGCCGCTGGGTGGTGGAGCGAACCCATTCCTGGCTCAATCGCTATCGCAAACTTCTGGTCAGCTTCGAGAAAACGGAGGCCAGCTACGTTGCCTTGCTCTCCCTGGCCGCAGCCTTGATCTGCTGGAGACAAACCATGACTCTTTACGGATGAGTTCTAAATAATGGTGGCCAGAGACGGGATCGAACCGCCGACGCCGGCCTTTTCAGGGCCGCGCTCTACCACTGAGCTATCTGGCCTTGGCATTGCTCATGCACGAACCCGTACTCAAGGCAGCCAAGTTCGCCTGCCGGGCTCTTGCGTCTCAGCTTCGCCTGCCTGTGGGGGGAGGGAGTAGCAGTTCCGCCGGTCGGCGGAGCCTTCGAGAACGTCGAACGTTAGTATAGCAACCGTCCCGGCGAAGCTCCAAACCCCGAGGCTCCAAACCCAGCGAGGCAAGATCCGGGTAGGGCGGGGCGGAGTCCATTTGCTCAACGACGGAGAGGAATCCGCAGGGCGAGCGGAGAGAAGTTGCCCCACACGCGTGATTCTGAGCAGGGTACACTGGCTACACCCCCGGCGTTGGGAGATCTGAGAGCGTTCTGCTCAACCAGACCGGCGCAAGAAAAGGCGAGGTGAGAGGTTCATTGAGCACGGAGACAGCAGCCCAGACGGTGGTGGGGAAGACTCCTACAAAGGATGAGGTGGCGGAGACGCCGATGGAGGCGCTGGCTTCGATATGCACCATCCTGGCGGTGGGGCTCTTCCTGTTCGCGTTTGTCTTTCAGAACTTTGAGATTCCATCCGGATCCATGGAGAACACGCTGCTGATTGGCGACCATGTGGTGGTGGATCGGGTGACGCTTTCGCCGCCGACCAAATGGGCTCCGTTTGTGCATTACCGGCCAGTTCGGAGGGGCGATGTGATTGTGTTCATGAAACCCAATCCGGAGACCCCGGACCTGATTCTGGTAAAGCGGGCGATTGCGCTCGCGGGAGACCGCATCCATCTGCGTCACGGGGTGGTGTACCTGAATGGCGTGGCTCAGAAGGAGCCGTATGCCCTGCAGCCAAATGACGATGGCGACCCCAGCCACGCCTATGAGCCGTTTCGCGATGACTTCCCTTCCGTTACCCCGGGGCCCGATGAAGAGGTAACCGAGTTGTGGCGTGAGGAACTGCCCGAACATATTCAGGGTGATGATCTGGTGGTGCCTCCGGGATACGTCTTTGCCATGGGAGACAATCGCACGGAGAGTCTGGACGGCCGGTACTGGGGGTTTGTACCGGTGAAGAACATTCTGGGGCGGCCACTGTTTGTCTATTGGTCGTTCCGAACACCCGCCGACGAAGAGGATAAGACCTCCATCAGCGATCGAATCAGCTTCATGTTCCACATCCTCACGCATGTCTTTTCAGACACGCGCTGGAGGAGGACCTTCCATGTCATCCAGTGAACTCCAGACAGGCAACAGGAATGACGAGAAGCTGGGCAGAAGCCACAGGCGACGTGAGCACTGACGGCACAGACGAGAGGGTAGAGACAGACCCCGCAACGCCGTCCACTGCCAGGTGGCGGCGGAGGTGGGTGTGGGCGTGTGCTTTGCTGGTGGTGCTGTTGCTGGTGTTGACGCCCCCGCTGGTGAACGTGAATCGGTTGCAGCGGCGAATTGCGGAGAGCATCAGCCTGAGCCTGGGGCGGCCGGTACACCTGGACAGCGTGACCCTGCATCTGTTGCCTATGCCGGGATTTGAGTTGCAGAACCTGGTGGTGAGTGAGGATCCCGCGTTTGGCTCCGAACCGACCATCCGCGCCAACGCGGTGGATGTGACCTTGCGGCCCAGTTCCCTGTGGCGGCGGCACGTGGAGTTCTCCACGATCTCATTTGATTCGCCGAGCGTGAACCTGGTACGGAATGCGCAGGGCCAGTGGAACCTGCAGAGTCTGCTGATGCACGCCGCCCAGGTAAACTCTGCTCCTACGGCGCAGCGCAGAGCGGGACCGGAGCCTCGGTTTCCTTATATCGAGGCCAGTGGAGCCAGGATGAATCTGAAGCTTGGAGACGAGAAGACGCCGTTCTCGTTGACCGATGCTGATTTTTCTTTGTGGCTCAGCTCTCCGCAGCAGTGGCAGGTACGGCTTCGCGGGACGCCGGCGCGCACCGACAGGAACATCTTTGAACCGGGAACCATTGAGCTTGAGGGCTCGTTGCGCCGCGCGGCGACGATGGCCCAGGTTCCGATTGATCTGTCGGTAGGCTGGGATGGAGCGCCTTTGGGCGAGGCCAGCGTTCTGTTGAACGGAGCGGATGCGGGCTGGCGGGGAAACCTGAGCGCCGCGGCGTCGCTATCCGGAACTCTGGGCGCAGCGAGGCTGCGCACGACCATCCATCTGGAAGATCTGCGGCGGGCGGATTTTGTTCCGTTAGAGACTCTCGATGTGGAAGCGCTGTGTGGAGGGACTCTGGATATCGCCACGACGGTTCTGCATCAACCGAACTGCTCGGTGGTAACGCCTCGGGCAAGAGGCGCCAAAGCGGCAGGCAGCATCGTCGCGAGCGCAGACAGCGTGCAACTTCCGGCGTTCCGCGCCAGCGATGTGAGCCATCTGCGGATTGCGATGGCGGGAGTTCCGAATACATGGCTGCTGGACTGGGCGCGGCTCTTCTCGCAACGGATTCCGCCAGATGAGTCTCCGGGAGGAACGATGGCTGGGAGTATTCTGCTGGCCAGCGCCGAGCCCAAGGCTACAAGCGACGACCGGGGCGGCAGCGCGAGAAGGGAGCAACGCGCCAAGCGAACTGGCGTGCCGGGGGCTGTCGTGAACGAATGGCAGGGATCCTTGCAGGGGGAGATTGTTGGGGTGCTTCCCTGGAAGGGAGCGAATAGCGAGGGATTCGTCCATCCGGTCTCCTTTGCGGTGGGATCCGACGGTGGCGGAGGGGGCGTGGAGTTTTTGCTGGCTCCGTTTGATCTGACGCCGCCGGGGAAGACGGGACCACTGGTGTTGAGCGGGAAGGCAGGCAGGGACGGTTATACGCTGACGCTGACTGGGACCGCAACCGGCGCCCAGGTGGGGGCTTTGCGCGCGCTGGCTCCTCCTCTTGGAGATGGGCTGCGGGAGGCGATCCATGAGCCGCGGGTCAGAGGCGGGGCCAGGGCTACTCAGGCGTTCAAGATCGATGTGACCTGCGTGCGTTCATGGGGTGGCCCGCAGGCCTGTTTGCCTGCCAAGCCGGAGGCGACCGGGCGGAGGCGGCGAAGGAGATAGCCGGTGGGGACTTGCCAGGTTCTGGTTTTCTGCGCCGTGTGGGGTAGATTCCGGGGGCGGTGGGCTCGCGGCAGGTTAGAGTCGGTGCTGTATGGGATCTGTAGCGAGAAGGCGTCGGTCTGGGTTGGGTTTCTTTTGGGTCCGACCGCCGGCTTTCAGGCCGACTGGCGGGGATGGCGCAGGTAGAGGAGTTTTCCCGGCTCTGTTTTCCTGAGGCAGATTTTGTGCGACTCCAGACGACGGGCGCAGCCGGATGGCAGGTTGCATGGTTGGCGGCAGAGCGAATTGATGATGGATGAGACAGAGGCAATCTCGGATAGTTGGAAGGAAGCGCGGCGATCCGTGAATTGGTAAATCGGTGAATTTGTGAATGGATGCGTTTGTGATTTGATGGTGAAGCTATTCCGCTTGTCGGGATGAGAGGCTGGTTGAGGGACTGTGATCGAGACTGGAGGGCTGGCGTGAGCAAAGTGACTGTGATTGGCCTGGGACTGATGGGGTTTGCGCTGGCCGAGGCATTCTTGAAGAAGCCACTTGCTGTGACGGTTTGGAATCGAAGCGCGGCGCGAAGCGAACGTTTGAAGGCGCAGGGGGGCTCAGGCAGCGCCGACCGTCGAAGAGGCAATCGCAGCGAGCGATGTTGTGATCGTGAGTCTTTCGAATTATGCGGCAGCGCGTGAGGTGCTTGGCGGAGAAGTTGCGAGCGTCTCACTGACGGGGAAGACGTTGATCCAGCTCAGCAGTGGGACGACGAAAGAGGGCAGGGACACAGCCGCATGGGCCCACGAGCATGGAGTGAAGTATCTGGATGGAGCGACTCTTGCGTATCCGCAACATAAGTCCGGCGGCGCAGATTTTGCTTTCTGGTTCGGAGGAGATTTTTCGTGAACAGAGACAACTTTTAGAGGTTCTAGGCACTCCGCTCCATGTCAGCAGCAGTCCCGGAGGTGCGGCGGCGCTGGATTGTGCCGCCGCTGATCGGCAGCCTGTGTTCGATGATGAGCCTGTTCCATGGCATCGCAGTATGTGAATCGGAAGGTGTGGCCAGCGAGCACCTGGCTTCTCTGGTGAATGCGTTTTTGCCCGTGCGTGGTGTGTTGAATGTTGAGATGGCGGAAAGGATTCGCAAGGGTGACTTTGCCAACCCGCAGGCAACTGTCAGAACCTGGGCGGGGGCAGCCAGACATTTTGTCGAGATTGCGCGGGAGAATGGTTTGCCTGACGATCTGCCGCATATGATTGGCGAAGTCATGGAGCGCGCGCTTGGGGCTGGGCTCGGGGAACCGGAGATTTCGTCTTTGATAGAGGTTATGCGGGCAAAGAGATCGCCCCAGGAACCGTGACGGTCGACGGGCTCATTTCTGCTGGGCTGTAACGGCGCCCCAGTTTTTGGGGAGTGACGTAAATTGGCCAAGTCGCTCAGCCAGGAATATGATGGGGACGTCACCGAACAGGAGTGCAAACGATGCCCAAACCTATTTTCCTGTTAACCCTCTTGCCGTTGCCGATCCTGTTGCTGCTGGTGCTGTCGCGGCCTGGAGCGCAGGCGCCACAACAGCCGCAGACCACCCCTGCTCCAACCTCTTCCACAGCCCCCACCGCGGCTTCCACAACAACCACTGCAGCGGGCGCGAATACGGCCGCAACCACTCCCGCCGCTACCGTTCCGCCGGAGGCCATGCGGATGGTCAACCCCGTGAAGCCGACGCCGAATGGCCTGGCCCACGCCAAGACCATCTATGGGTATGACTGCGCTATGTGCCACGGCAGCAATGGCAACGGCCAAGGCGACTTGGCGGCGCAGATGAAGCTGACCATTGAGGACTGGACGAAACCGGCCAGCCTGCAGGGCAAACCGGACGGAGAGCTGTTCTACATTATCAGTAACGGAAATGGGGTGATGCCGCCCGAGACTGGACGAGCCAAGCCAGAGGATATGTGGAATATGGTTGTGGTGATCCGGTCGTTCTCCAAACAATGAGGTGGTTACGAAGTCGGCAGCGCCTTCGGGACGCATCCGCGAAGGCGTGTTAAGTCAAAAGTCGTCAGGACTTTCCCCATTTTTCTAGCCCTCCGAGCCGCCGGGCCTCGATTTGGGCCTCAGTTGGAGCGCGGGGCTCAATCGCAAAAAGGGCAGCGAAGGCGAAAAGCCTGGGAAACTTGCGGTTTCACGTCGAGCTTGGCTGGTACTGGCCATCCGGAGAGGCAGCAATCACGGCCCTTTGAAAGCAGTAGTCCAAACTTGTGGTCGTCCGCTCATCGGAACGTCTAAGGGTCGTATTTCGTGAGTCTTAGCGATATGCACATCAGAATTCCGGGGAAAGTCCTGAAAAGTCATGGCCGGGTGTGTCGACTTGGCGCGTATGCGCTGCGGAAGGCTTGAGCTTGGCAAGTCTCTTGATCTGCGCGGATCTTACAGGGACCGAACGCCGATCCGGATATATCACCAGAGCTGGAATGATGGAGCGTGCTGCTGACCGCCATCGAGACGGTGTTTAAGAAGAAAAGGGAGCATCCGGAAGAGGACGCATCGCGGATCAAGGACAGCGTGTGTGCAGCGAAGTCCTGCGAACCCGCCTGCGGCGCCGATGCGGGCATTTTTATGGGTGAATCCTTTTTGGGGCGGGATGTGGGAGGGTTGCGCGGAGACTCTCACCAGATTGTGGCAAGATTCTCCAGGCTTTGACGGCAATCCTCCTGGTCGATCTTTGTCCGAACCCCGAATTCTTTGAGCAACGTCGTCATCTGCGCCACAGGCAGACCCTCCACTTCGGCGGCCCTACCCAGCGAGGTATCGCCCTTTCGGTAGTTTTTACGGCAGGCGGAGCCCTTCCGCGCGTCACGAGGCCGCGCACCGCCTTTGGGAGGTAGCTCCTCACTTGTCGGCTGATCGCATGGAGGAACTCATAGTTCTCCCGGTCCATTCGGATACTCATCGTCTAGGTGATGCTTGTTCCTCCAGCCTGCGCTTCGCATCTTCGAGAATTGAATATTTGTAACGCTGGTGTCTGGCAGGTGACGAGAGACGAGCCAGCGCATCCTTCCGGGAGATCAAACCCTTCTGACGGCTTCGCAGCAGAATCGCTACAGCCGTGGTAAAGGGAATGCCCGTCGGCTTGCAGGCATCGATTCCACGTTTGTCGTCGATGCCCACGTGTCGCGCCTTCTCTTACAAGGCAAGAGCAACGGCTTCCGTCTCTCCGCGCCCCATGCTGAAATCCGCTTCCAGTTTGAACGCCAGTGTTCGATCGGCGCCGGGCCCGACCAGATCACGACTCTTCCGCCGACGCTGCCAACTTGGAAGTTTGCGGGATGGCGAAGTAACGGCGTTGGAAGTAGAGGGACAAGTTCACGAGGGCGATCATCACCGGCACTTCCACGAGCGGCCCGATCACAGCGGCGAAGGCAGCTCCGGAGTTGATGCCGAAGACGGAGACCGCGACGGCGATGGCCAACTCGAAGTTGTTTGAGGCGGCTGTGAACGAGAGCGTTGCGGTCTGCGAGTAGTCCGCGCCCAGCTTGCGGCCCATGTAAAACGACACCAGAAACATGAGAACGAAGTAGATCAGCAATGGTATCGCGATCCGCAGAACATCAAGAGGCAGGCGCACGATGTAGGCGCCTTTGAGCGAAAACATCACGACGATGGTGAACAACAGCGCTATCAGCGTCAGGGGCGCAACGCGGGGCACAAAGGCTCGGTGGTACCACTCGCGACCCCTGGCCCGGACCAGTGCGGTGCGGGTGAGGAAGCCAGCGATGAAAGGGATGCCAAGGTAGATGAAGACGCTCTTTGCGATCTCTCCGATGGAGATGTTCACCACCGCTCCGCGCAGGCCGAACCAGCCGGGCAGAACTGTGATGAACACCCAAGCGTAGACAGAGTAAAAGAAGACCTGGAACAGGGAGTTGAAGGCTACCAGCCCGGCGGCATACTGGGTGTTGCCCTTTGCCAGTTCGTTCCACACGATCACCATGGCGATACATCGGGCGAGTCCGATCATGATGAGGCCGGCCATGTACTCGGGATATCCACGCAGAAAGACGATGGCGAGGGTAAACATCAGTACTGGGCCGATCAGCCAGTTCTGCACGAGGGACAGCGCCAACACTTTTTTGTTGCGGAAGACCTCATGCAGCTCTTCATAGCGGACCCGCGTGAAGGGCGGATACATCATGAGAATCAGCCCCGCGGCAATGGGGATGGACGTTGTGCCGATGCTGAAGCGGTTCAGGAACGGCACGACGCCGGGAGCAAGCCAGCCCAGAGCCACGCCGACCAACATTGCGGCGAAGATCCATCCGGTGAGATAGCGGTCCAGAAAAGACAACCGGCTGTTTTTCACTGTTGTCTCCTAGGATCGGCCTATCTGGTCGATTTCGCGCTTGATGGTCATGCTTTCGAGTGCGGCAAATGGTAGGGAAAGGAACAGTCCGATCCTGCGGTCAAGGATGGTGAAGGCGTCACGGAACGCGTTGGCGATCTCCTCTGGAGTTCCCTTGACCGCTGCTGGATCCGCCACACCCCAGTGCGCCGTCATCGGCTGGTGAGGCCAGTAAGGACACTGTTCCTTGGCGGCGTTGTCGCAGACGGTGAAGACGAAGTCGAGCTTTGGGGCGTCTGGCGATGCGAACTCATCCCAGGACTTGCTGCGAAGGCCAGCCGCTGAGAGCCCTGCGGATTCGATCTGCCGCAGTGCTTCCGGGCGTGGCTGGCCAGAGGGATGGCTGCCTGCGCTGTAGGCCGTGAACTTACCTTTGCCTTTGTGGTTCAGGATTGCCTCCGCCATGATGGAGCGCGCAGAGTTGCCGGTGCAGAGGAACAGAACGTTGTAGTGATCGGCCATCTTCTTATTCGTTCGCTGCCGTTGCAGCGGGTTCGCAGCAGCCTGGAGCGCAGCACGCGGCTGCGGGCTTTGTGGCGCGGATGAAGGCGCTGAAAAACTTCTGATTCACCTGAGGAGCGATGGCGTCCACGTTAACGCCAGCGTCAGTGAGGAACTGGCGAGCATCCTCGACGTTGTAGACGCGGGTCGCTTCCATGGAGACCGCATCGAAGCCGACGCTGGTGAGTTTCGCCAGGTACTCGGTCTCTTGAAGAGCGCCAGCGATGCAGCCAACCCAGAGCAACATACTCTTGCGGACCTGGTCTGGTACGCTCCCGCGAACGACGACATCGGAGACAGCGAACCGCCCTCCCGGTTTCAGTACGCGGAAGGCTTCGCGGAGCACGCGATCCTTGTCGGCAGAGAGATTGATGACGCAGTTTGAAATGATGACGTCCACGGTGTTGTCGGGCAGCGGTATGTTCTCGATTTCGCCCTTCAGGAACTCGACGTTCGTAACTCCCGCTTGCTTCTGGTTCTGGCGCGCGAGCGCCAGCATATCGTCCGTCATGTCCAGGCCATAGGCTTTGCCGGTTGGACCAACACGCCTGGCTGAGAGGAGCACATCGATGCCCCCGCCAGAGCCAAGATCGAGAACGATCTCTCCGGGTCGAAGATTGATCAACGCGGTAGGATTGCCGCAGCCGAGAGAGGCCTTGACCGCCTTCTCAGGAACGATCCCAGTCTGGTCCTGATTGTAGAGGTTTGACGTGATGGGATCGCAGCAGCGAAGGCCAGGGTCGCAACACGTCTGCACACTGCCGGATGCGGCCACGGCGCGAGCGGCGTTTCCATACTTTTCCTTGACCTGCTCCTGAACACAAGTTCCCGATTCCATGATGGCATCTCCTCGCATACGCTAAAACGAATATATTCTCTGCTGGACGCATCTGTCAAGCCGCATATAATAGTTGCGTGAGTGATTTTCCGAAGAGCTACGACCTGGCGCTGTTGTTTGCGGCGCTTGCCGATCGCACCCGGCTAAGGCTGTTGAACCTGATGAGCGGCAAGGAAGTGTGCGTCTGCTACTTTGTGGAGATCCTTGGGCAGAGCCAGCCGAAGATCTCACGGCATCTTGCCTACCTGCGCCGCGCCGGGGTGGTGACGGCTCGCCGCGAGGGGAAGTGGATGCATTACAAGATCGTTGCGCCAAAGCACGCAGGCGCTGCGCGGATGCTGAGCGAGGCGCTCGCCGTTCTGAGGGAAGACAAGACGATGAAGGCTGATCTGGCGAGGTTGGCCAAGGTATGCTGTGCTGCGCAGAAGCTCCCAGCGCTGGACGGCGCGCCGTTGCCGGTTTCAGTGGAAGCCGTTGGCTGCGTGGGCTGCTGAGCTACGCAACCGGCGCGGCGGTGACGAGCCAGCCGTACAGAGTTGCTCTTTGGCGAGATTCCGCATCATGGAACAAGCCCACGTGTTGCCGGCCCCCGGGGAGACGCGCAGGCGGCCAAGGCTCCGGGAGGTAAATTCAGGTTCTTGCAACGCAGTGCAATCTGCACCAAGCCGCAGGAGCAGAGCCCCACTCTCCCGCGGGGCAGGTGCGTTACCACCGATGGAGAGCGGCGGCGAAGGACAAAGACGAGAGGCAGAGGCTCGAATCTAAGACCTGCCGCCGGGTCACCGAGGCCACGGTTGCCGAAGGCGATGGAAAGGGCACGCCCCCGAAGAGCGCTAATGCTTCGAAGTTGAGTCGTTGGATTAAAGGACTTGGGTTTGCTACATTGTGAGCATCAGGAATGCGCAACAGCAGCCATCAACGGATTGAGACGCCGACAACGCACTCGTTGCGTCAGCGCATCGTAGCCTGCTTCCTGCTGGTCCTGGTTCTATTCCTGATCGTCAATCCGGTTTGGGAGTGCCATGACCACCTGGATAATCTGAGGCATCTTGGTTCCCACGGCATCCTGATCATTCTGCTTCTGGTTGCTTGTGCAGGGCTTTCGCTGTTGAAGTCCTTGCGTTGGCTCTCGTGGAATGTATTGTGCTCCATCCTGCTTGGCTGCAAGGCGCGGGCTGTGGTCCGACTGGCCGTTCAAAAGCCCTTCTGCGCCTTGGTTCCTGATCTGCCCCTGCCGCTTCGAATCTAGCCATCCTTCGTGCCGTTACGCCTGACTGCCGTCCCTGGCTTGGGATGCACAGGCGTGTTTCGCTATGCCCGGATATTTCAGCGACACATTGACTCGCATTGCGCCAGGTGCTTAAGGATGATTCGACCTATTCCATTCCATTTCCCTATGCGGGGGGCGTTGCCCTTCCGTTCGCTAATCCGATGTATGCCGGTAGTTGTTGGGTTCCTGTTGGTTGCTGTGGTGCAGGCTGTGGACGGTCAGGCGTCTGGTGCGGATCTGGTGACCGTGCAGCTCCGCACGGTGACTCCTCATGTGGATGCCTATGCTCAGGTGGAACCCATCCTTGTGCTGCCGGTGAATGCGGCGGAAACAGGAGTGGTAGCCGGCTTGAAGGTGCTGCCCGGCATGCAGGTGCGTGCCGGGCAGGAGTTGGCTCGCCTGAACGGTCCAAGCATGAACGCCTTGTTGCTGCAAAGCGAGGCCGACGTTCGAAGTGCGCAGAAGCAACTGAGTACCTCGCAGACGTCTTTGGCGGTGCAGCAAGAGCAGTTGCTTTCTCACCTGACCACACGAGACGCCGTACATCAGGCTGAAGCCTTGGTGGCCGAGGCGCAGACCGGATTCGACAACGCCCAAGCGCGACTGGCGGCCGCGCGCCAGATGGGGATCGTCTCCGCGCCGACCGACGCCATGGTGCTTGCCCTCAACAGTGCAGACGGCGCCCTGGTGAACGCCGGACAGCCGATTGTCACCTTACAACCCAGCCAAAGTCTTTGGATCACGGCAGCTTTCTATGGGGTGGATAGGGCGGCGATCCATGTGGGGATGACGGGCCGCTTCTTACCCGCTGATGGAAGTGACGCTATTGGGGTAAGAGTGTGCGCCGTTTTCGGCACAATGACCGCGGGTGGAGGAGAGTCGATTGCGATGGTCCCGCAGCGTCCAGGAGCAAGGTGGCTAAGCGGTGAGGCGGGAACGGTAACGCTGGACGCACCGCAACGCAAGTTGGCCGCGGTTCCGACGCGAGCACTGATTCTGGATCAAGGCAGATGGTGGGTGATGGTCCACACCGCTCACGGAGATCATCCGCAAGCAGTTGTTCCCGGATCGGCGGAAGGCTGGGACACCTTGATTGAGCGCGGAGTTGCCGCAGGAACGCAGGTGGTGGTCAACAACGCCTATCTGCTCTTCCATTCCAGTATCGCCGAACACTACCAGATTCCGGATTGATGCCCATGACAGAGACAAATACTTTTCGGCGTTTGCTGATGCAGCCTTTGGTCTGGGTACTTCTCTACGGCGGGCTCATCCTCTATGGCGCCTACGCGTACTGGAAGATTCCGATTGAGGTGCTACCCCGATTCAATTTTCCTGAGATCAGTATTGTCACGCATCAAGCGGGTGCGACGGCTTCTGAACTTGAAACGCAGATTACCTTTCCACTGGAAGGGCAGGTGATGGCGCTCTCCAATCTGGTGGATGTCCGCTCCAGCATGGGGAATGGAGTGGTGGAGACGGACATTCGCTTCCGCGAGGGTACTGACCCGGAACAGGATCTGATGGCGGTGAACGGCGCGATTGACCGCGCACGGACAGAACTTCCTCCTACGGTGGAACCGCTAGCCGAGGTGATGGGTACCGGCATCAATGAAGTTGCGGACTACAGCCTGCAGATCCCCGCTGAGGACGAACCTGCGGATATTCAGAGAGACCTTCTTGCGGATGTTGTTCCGGAGTTGCGCGCGTTGCCCGGCATTTATCAAGTGGAGGTTTATGGAGAGGGCGAAGAGGCGCTCTGGGTGCAGCCCGACCTTGCGGCAATGTATCACTACGGTGTCCCTATCACAGCCCTTCTGGATGCGTTGCGGCAGCAGGTCCTCTTGAGTCCGGGTGGGTATTTGACGCAGGGCCATCAGGACGTGTTGATTGAGGTACGTAATCTGCCGGGACACATTCAGGAACTGGAGCAGATTCCAGTCCTGAGTTCGAACGGCCCCATTCCACTGCATGACCTGGCGCGGATTGTCCGTGCGCCTGTGCCCACGCTCCATGCCGCGCTGCTTGACCGCAGGCCAACGATCGGGTTGATTGTTTTCAAGCAGCCGAATGCCTCGACCATTCCGGTGTCTCAAAGCGTGCAGAGTGCTTTGACTGCGAGTCTGAAACAACTGCCGCCCGGCGTGAAGTGGGTCAAGATCTACGACCAGGGGCATCTTGTCCATAGCGTGGGAGCGGATCTGGGAAGGAATCTGCTGCTGGGAGGGGTGCTCGCGATTGCCGTCTTGCTCTGGGTTCTGGGCGCTGGGCGAGGCATATGGATTCTTGCCCTCAGCATTCCGTTGTCGTTATTGCTGGGTATCGCCGGACTGTATGCAACGGGCCAGAGCTTGAATTTGATGACGCTGGGCGCATTAACCATCGCGGTGGGATTGTTGAGCGACGACGGGATTATTGTTCTGGAAAGCATCTACCATCGCTGGGAGCAGGGCGATGAGCATTGGGCAGGCATCGCGCGCGGACTAAAGGATATTGTGGGCCCGGACGTGACCGGCACGCTGACCACGGTCTCTGTGTTCCTTCCGCTGCTCTTTGTTGGCGGGCTGGCGGGGCTGTTCTTTATCCCGTTCGCGCTGGCGATGGCGCTCTCTCTTCTTGCGTCGCTGCTGATCTCTGTGAGCTTGATTCCATTGAGCCTCGGCTTTCTGAAAGCGAAGGCACGCACAGTCCCCACGAGTGCAGGAAAGGCGCTGAACTATCTGCGCAGGCAGAACGAGCGGCTTTTCCAGAAGGTGGCAAACCATCCCAGGGCAAGCTTGATCGTCTGCGTCGTTCTGCTGCTCACAAGTCTAGCGGGGTTGTTTCTTGTGCCAATCAATTTTCTGCCGCTACCGAACGAAGGCGTTCTTCTCATAAGCTTCACGTTGCCGCCTGGCACGTCCATGCTGGAGACAGAGACTGCTGTGATGAGCATGACCAAACGCATGCAGGCAGACCCAGTGGTGAACCATGTGTTTGCCCGCATCGGTTCGCCTTCCAATGGGCTCTATACAGAGCCTGCTTATGCGGGCGAGATCCAGGTGACGCTGAAGCCGGATGTCCGTGTCGATAGCCTTGACGATATCGGAAGCCGGCTGCTCCAAGAGAGCCAGACCGACGGCATGCAGTTGTCCATTGACACGCCCACAATTGAGCGGGTGGGAGAGAGTCTGGACGGACTGCCTCAGCCCTTTGCGATCGACGTCTTCGGCAGCAGCGTGGACGAGTTGCGTGTGCTCGCCGATAGGACGGTTGCTCGTCTGCGCCCGATTCCCGCGCTGACGGGCATCTTCAACAACGACGGTTATCGGGTAACCGAGTTGCAAATCAGTCCGCGAGTGGGTGCGCTGGCCACGGAGCAGATGACGCCGGCGCAGCTTTATGCGCAGATCGCTCCACTGCTGAACGGAGAAGTTGTGGCACAGGTTCCGGAAGGCAACGTTCCGCTCGCACTGTATGTTCGCCTGGCCGAGGCGCCGGAGCAATCCATCGCATCGCTTGAACGGCTGCCGATTCGCACCAGCGGGTGGACACCGCTGGGAGAGTTGGCCGACATCAACATGGTGACCACACCCAATCAGATCCGGCACATCGCGGGAGCACGGGCGCTGGAGATTATGGCTACGCCCACGGGTCCATTGGGAAGCACCATCGCCTCGGCTCGAAGAGCGCTGGCGGGACTGCTTCTTCCTCCGGGTTACCGTATCGAATTCGGCGGACTTTATCCGCAGTTGGAGAGCGCGGCCCTAGGACTGGGCGCCGCGGCGATGGCAGCGTTTGTGTTGATGGTGGCAATCATGATCCTGCAGTTTGACGGGCTGCTGGTACCGGGATTGCTCCTGCTGCAGATCCCACTTGCATTCACCGGAGGCGCGGTTGCCTTATTGGTAAGCGGCGTTGGACTGAATGCGATCGGGTTGGTGGCGTTCCTGACACTGGTGGGGATTAGTTTGAACCACGGTATTGTTTTACTCTACCGTGCTCGCCGCAACGAAGCGGCGGGTATGACGCCGGACGACGCTGTCAGGGAGGCCGTTCATGTGCGCTTTCGCCCCATCGCTCTGACAACGTTAACCGCGATCCTGGGCATGTTGCCGACCGCCCTGGGCTGGGGACAGGGAGCAGCGCCGGAACAGGGCCTGGCAGCTGTCGTCCTGGGCGGTATTCTTTGGAGCGCCTTATTAAGCACCAATCTTCTTCCTGCGCTCTACCTGCACATGCGGCACAGGCAGATGGCCAAGGAGCAAAAGGCATGAAAAAGCGGTTTGGTCCTCGTTTGCTGAAAGATGTAGCGTGCCTACTTAGTTTGACGCTGTACGGTTGCGCCACCTACCACCCGCATCCCTTGCCGACCGCTCCCGATCTTACGGGAGCGCCGCAGCTCACGGTACCCGCGCGGCAGTTCTGGCTGCCCGGAGTCACGCCGCACCCCATCCCGCCCGGCGGGTTGGACCAGACGACCGTCATCCTGCTGGCAGCGTTCAATAATCCCGATCTGAGGGCTGCACGTCTACAGGCCGGCGTAGCAAGCGCCCAGTTGCTGCAAGCAGGCTTATTGCCGGACCCACAGTTCGGCGGAGGCTATGCGAGCTCCGCGCTGAACTACGGAGGTGCTCTCGCCTTAAACCAGGACATTCAAGCTCTGATTACGCGAGGCGCCGCAAAGGCAGCGGCTGCCGCGGCTCAGAAGCAAGTGAATCTGACCATTCTGTGGCAGGAGTGGCAGGTTGCGGAGAGAGCGAGAGAACTCTTCATCCAGGCGCAGAGCGACGATCAACTGTTGGTGATTGTGAAGGCAGCCGACGACTTGCAGTCCAGTCGATATGATCGTGACGAAAGAGCCATGCAACGAGGCGATGCGACAGCGAGCGTGGTTGGCGCCGATCTAACGGCATTGTCTGATGCGGATGCGAGCCTTCGCCAGTTGGAGACGGAGATCAGTCTCACTCGCCACCAACTGAATGAACTCCTGGGGCTGATGCCCGATGTGGAGCTTCACTTAATCGGACCGACGACGATATCTCCGATTTCACCAGGCGAATTCGACGCAGCCGTGGCCGCTCTGCCTCATCGGCGTGCAGATCTGTTGGCGCTTCAGGCCGGGTACCGCAGCCAGGAAGAGAACGTGCGCCGAGCTATCCTGGCGCAGTTTCCGGCTTTGAGCGCGGGCGTGGAGCAGGCGCGTGATCCGGTGGAAGGAGTGAATTCTTTTGGGGTCAACGTAAATATCACGCTGCCGCTCTTCAATCGCAACCGAGGTCAGATTGCCATTCAGCGAGCTACTCGGGATGTGCTCCGGCAATCCTACCAGGCGCAATTGGATGCAGCGCAGAGCCAGTCGGACCAAGTGTGGAAGGCGACGCAGATTCTGTCCGCGCAGTTGCGGGATCTGGATGCGCAATTACCGGTATTGAAGCAGACATCTGACGCGGCGGAGAAGAGTTTGCATCAAGGGAATCTGGATGCCGGCGCCTATGTGACGTTGCGAGCGAATCTTTTATCGAAGCAGGCGGAAGCGATCCGCTTACGCGCTACTTTGGATACCGCGCAGTCAGCTTTGCAGACCTTGCTGGGGCTGCCCTTTGGCATGCCGTGATTGGTTTTGCCGTGATGCGGCGTGATTTCAGAAGAGGACCATCCTGTCCCAACGCCGAAATATTCTGGCAGTGGATGCCGTTGCGCCAGTTATGCCCTTCAGAGGCGAGGTCTTTCCTTTTCTCGCTGTGCCAAGGCAACACATGATCCACTCGAAGGATCGGGCTGGCGTGCGCTCGTATGGGTTTGGCTTCTGTGTCGAGGCGCGCTCCGCTGGTTCTGAAATTCGAAGGAGGCGTTGCATCTGTGCCGACCTCGGTTGACTGGGGCGCTGCGGATGGCCTAATGGCCCTTGCAAACCCGGCGGAGACTCCCTGTTTGATAACTGCTGATCTCGGGTTAAGGAATAACGTCGTTCTGTAAAGCGTCCGGCGCCAGTTGAAGGACCGGTGCTCTTGTCTGTGCACGAGTCCACATCCTTAACTGGGTCGATAGGAGATCACGGTTTGCCTTTGCTCTCCCAGCCCGTCGATGCCGAGCCTCATCACATTACCTGGGCGAAGATAGACTGGCGGCTTCTGGCCGAGTCCAACACCTGGGGGAGTGCCGGTAGAGATGATGTCGCCGGGCTGCAGACTCATGAAACGGCTCAGATAACTGATCAGGTGCGCAACGCCAAACACCATGGTGCTTGTTGAACCTGACTGGTATCGATGGCCATCAACCTCCAGCCAAAGATTCAGATTCTGCGGATCTGGAACCTCATCCGCAGTGACCAGCCATGGACCTATGGGGCCGAAGGTATCTGCGCTCTTGCCCTTGACCCATTGGCCTGTGCCTTCCAGTTGAAAGGCGCGCTCCGAAAGATCATTGACAACGCAATAGCCTGCTACATGAGACAGGGCGTGCGCTTCGTCTACGTACCGGGCCTCTTTGCCAATCACGACGCCCAATTCGACTTCCCAGTCCGTCTTTTCTGAATTACGAGGGATGACCACATCGTCGAACGGACCGCAGATTGCGGAGGTTGCTTTCATGAAGACGAGGGGCTCCTCCGGTATCGCCATGTTCGACTCTGAGGCATGATCCGAATAATTGATGCCGATACAGATGAACTTGCCGACGGCCCCCACGCAAGGCCCGATACGCGGCGAGGCTTCGACGAGAGGTAGCGTGTCTGGGTTAAGCGAACTGAGCCTTGCCAGCGAGGCTGGAAGCAGGTGCTCTCCCGCAATGTCTGAAACCAAATTGGAGAGATCTCTTAGCCGTCCCTCGGAGTCGAGAATACCCGGTGATTCTGAGCCAGCCTTACCGAAGCGAAGCAATTTCATGTCGTTTCCTTTTCCCCTGCCGTCTAGTATGTCGTGTGGCTGCCATGGATGTCGAATACGCCGGCTGTGGTGAAAATTCTCTTGCGAAGCAAGCCAAGGGACCATGGCGCTGACCTGATCGACCGCAGGAAAGCAGCCACGAGGAATCCGAAAGCGCGCAAAGCCGATGTGGTCCTAAGCCATCTGGTAGGAGCCACCTGATCGAAGATGCGGGTCGCCGTTGCTGATGCGCGTCTGGCAGTGCTTCTCCTCTGTGCCAACAGGAATGAGACGAGACGGGTATCTGATTGGCTGAAAGGACCAAGCTGCGGTGGTGTATGCTAAATCATAGACACAGAAGTAGATGCTGGATTGTCTTAGCGATCTACCGAGTCATAGAAAATGGCTTGTCCTGTGGTGTCGAGTTGCATGAGCAAATCAAAATCAAGGACGTTGCGAGTGAGCACCATGCAACCATTCCTGGCAGCTAGGAGATAGATCAGCGCATCGTTGAGCGCTTTTCGCCGCTCGTTCTTGGCGTAGCGTTGCAGCCGCGCCACAAGCCCAGCGAGGATGCCGGCTTCCCGCCATATCTTTCTGTCCGGCGTGAGTATGCGATGCTCCGGCCGTTGATCGATGGACTCGGCAACCTGGGCGATGACGCTCGCTGTCTCGGGATGCTTGGGGTTCAGCAACCCAGCCAGAGCAGCCAGCTCCGATTCTGTGACCGTTGAGTGCCAGAGATTTCCGGCCCGAAGAGCCGTCTCGGCATACTCGGGCAGACTCCCTTGCAGAGCATCGATGTAAACCGTTGTGTCGAGAAGGAATTTCGGGAACGGTGGCTTGAGGCTCGGCAGAAAACGCAACTGAGAGCGATTGCGATATTCGAGTTGCTTTTGGCGTTTCTCAGGCTTCAGTCGGCGCATCGATTGTTGGAACGCGGAGCTAGAACTCAAGGTCGAGATCCTTACTTACCGTTCCCTTCTGGGTAAGTAGCCAGTCGGCGTACTCGTCCTCGGCCACGATGTTCGCCAGCGCAGCTTCAATCAGCTTGGAGTCCGATTGGATGCCTGTCTTTTTCTTCGCCCGTTCGACGAGTTTCGGAGGCATGCGGCCACGCAAAGTGAGCGTCCTGCCGCCGCTCAACAGTCCCTGCTGTTCGGCAATGGACAAAGCATCGCCAAGCCTGCGACTGCGTACCGTCTGCTTTGGCCGATTGGAAGTTCGAGACGTTTGAAACTGGACTCTCGGGGGCATGGTAGAACCTTTCTATCAATGTAGCACCGATGTAGATAAATCGTGCTACATTACGACGTTTTCTTGTAAACCTGGTCTGCTTGCTCCGGAATTTCTGTCTTCTGGCGATTATGCTCCAGGCGGCGGGTCAATTATGGGGCGTTGACCGTCGGCCCGTCGCACAACTACTCCATGGACCGCGCCGAGGCAGAGATCGCGGGATGGGTCTCCTACTTTCTTGAGGGCGTGGCTGTCGCGTTCGAGAGGGTGCATGACCCGGCGGAGAGCGAGTCCGCCAGAGGCGGCAAGGAGCAAACAAAGCTGCTACGAGGGCTTGACGCCCAGCAGAGGAAGGCGCTTGCGCGCTTCCTGCGCTCACGGGAGGGCGCGGGGAAAGAGATCGGCGCGCTTTTCGGATTCCAGCCGAGTACCGCCGCGCTGCTATGCCAATGTTGGGTAGGGGGCGGGTTTCTCGAAGTGACGGACCCGGCCAGAACATCGCGCCGCTATCGGCTGAACGATGTTTACGAGGCCATGTTTCGTGGTGAAAGCTGAGGGTGATACCGGCAGGGGCATTGATCAGGTGCAATCGCGCATTCGAACGGCTTCCGAGATCGCCGCCGCGGATCCGTCCGGAGTGAACGCCATAGGAGTCCCTGATTCTGGAGCCTCCGCGCGGTAGAAGCAGGACGAGGGGACGGAAGGGTCCGAGGAATTAAGACGCTCCCGTTGCTGCGTCGGCTTGAATCCATTGGAAGCGTACATAGCGCTGTAGCGGGAGAAGTGTGCAAAATTGACCAGCTTTGCCGGTGTTTTTCTCGCACAGTGGTTGGCATAGGAGCGCCGACCTGGCCTAACCTGCCACGACTGACGCCTGAAACCGCGCGTCGTGCCATGCCCGTTCCGCCATCACGTCCCGGGGCAGTTTGCGGCACGGAACCCGTCGTCGTTACAGAAACATTACCGTTCGGCCGGATGGTATCGAGGTCTGGTCAGCATCCGACGAACAAGGAGTAAAGGGACGATGCGACTGACACGGCTCTTCCAGGGTGACAAGACATTTACGCAGCCTGTCGTGTGGCTTACAGCCTCCGTCATGGTGGCATTTCACACTGGAGCGGTGGTTGCCCTGTTTTGGTTCACCTGGAAGGCATTCCTGGTGGCGTTGGTGTTATGGTGGGTTGCAGGGAGCCTCGGCATCGGCATTGGATACCATAGGCTCCTTACGCATCGCGGCTTCAAGACGCCCAAGTGGGTGGAATATGTTCTGACCGTGTGCGGCACGCTTACCCTGGAGGGTGGTCCGATCTTCTGGGTTGCGACGCATCGCATGCATCACCAGAACACGGATAAGGCCGGCGACCCGCATTCTCCGCGCGATGGCGGCCTGTGGGCTCACATGGGCTGGATCCTGACCGGCCAGGCGATGCAGAGCGAAGCCACAGGGCTCCTGCCGTATGTTCCGGATCTTCGCAGAGATAAATTCCACGTTTGGATCAGCCGGTGGCATTGGGTTCCAATGACCACGCTCGGTGCAGTCCTTTTGGTAGCCGGTGGATGGCCGTTCCTATTGTGGGGTATCTTCTTCCGCACGGTCATCGGCCTGCACTCGACCTGGCTGGTAAACTCCGCCACCCACATGTGGGGGAAGCGGAGATTTTCCACCGGGGACACGTCAAGAAACAGTCTTTGGGTAGCCCTGCTGACCTTTGGCGAAGGCTGGCACAACAATCATCACGCCCATCCGCAAGCGTCCCGCCATGGCTTGACGTGGTACGAGATCGACGTCAATTGGTATGGAATCGTGGTTCTGCGGGCGCTCGGCCTTGCGTGGGACGTCAAGGTACAGGAGTTCCGTAGTGGCGTGGACCCTGCCATTGCGGTCCCGCAAAGCGTTAAGGGCCAGAGAATGGCGAGCGATGGCATGCCAGTGGCAGCCCAGCGGACGCCGGCCCTGCCGTTACCGGGATCATCAGCCGGCCTAAGCTGATTTTTCCCGCTGCTGGGTTCCTGGGAGGGCGAGAACAGGACACGTGTAGGAAGATCGCCCTAGCTGTTGGCGGGGTGAGGGCTGTTCAGTCTGCCAGCTCGGCCAGAACAACCTGCTCGTCGTGATCGACCTCGCGCAGCTTCACCTCAATAATCTCGCGGCGCGAGGTGGGCACGGTGCGACCGATGTAGCGGGCTTCGATGGGCAGCTCGCGATGGCCGCGATCGATGAGGACGAGCAACTGGACGCTCTTGGGGCGGCCGTGATCGAAGAGCGCATCCAGCGCCGCGCGAATGGTGCGGCCAGTGAAGAGAACGTCGTCCATCAGAATGATGTCGCGTCCGTTGACGTCGAAGCCGATCTCCCCCTTTTCGACGACCGGGCGGAGATCGCGAGTGGAGAGATCATCGCGGTAGAAGCTGATGTCCAAGACCCCCGTATCGACGGGGGCTTTCTCGATGCTCTCAATGAGTTTGGCGATGCGCTGGGCCAGAGGAACGCCGCGCCGTTTGATGCCGATGAGGCCGAGATTCTCGCTGCCGTTGTTGCGCTCCACAATCTCATGGGCCAAGCGCACCAGGGTGCGCTCGATCTCAGAGGCGGACATCAGCCGGCCCTTTTCGCGAACGTACGATTTGGCAGCGGAAGGCGTGGTTGCGTCGGAAGAATTTGGATCGCTTTTCATTGCCCACATGATAGCAGCCAGAAAGCCGGATCACCCAGCGGAGGGAGCGGGGGGTGCTGAGGGCCAGAGAGGCTGCGCCGGGAGGGTTTTGGAGCTGGAGGCTTTGGGCTGCAAAGACATTCTGGAAGAGCGCCCGGAGGCCACGCACCGGGAGGGCGCCGAGGTGAGTGCTGGGAGGGCTTAGGGGCGCGGAGACCGCGAGCGCAGATAACCGGCAAAGGCGCCGGCGGTGGCGGCGTAGGCGAGGTACAGGAGCAGACAGAAGAAGATGCTGGCCAGCAGGATGCCGGCGCGATATTCCGGTACGGCAAGCATATCGGCGACCAGTTTGGCCGCTTGTTGAGACTGAGCGGCGAAGTTGGTGTGCAGTTGGTCAAACATCTTGTTAAGTTGGGAGTCGATGTCGGCGACGGCGACGGTGGAGTGGAAGACGAACCGCTCCAGGACCAGAGCGATGGTGTTCAGCGTGGCGGTGGCAAAGAAGATGGCCAGCGCGGAGAGCGCGCCCAGACGGGCTCCAAAGGCGGCAGTGATCTGCGTCTGGCGGAAGCGAGAGCTGTAGATGCCCAGCACGACGATGGGCGCCGAGAGAAACCAGCAGAGGGAGAGGAGGGAGACGGGAGCAAGGGCGAAGGAGAGCATCGAGAGGCCTGCCGAGACGCCGCCAGCCATAGCCGCAGCCTGAAGCGCGCCGCGCCAGGCAACCGCATGGCTGGACCGGACGGGTTGCGTCTGAGGCGGATGGGAGTGGTCGGCTGCGGCCTGTTGCGCTCCCATCTGCTCTTCGATCTGATCCCGTAGTTCCTCCGAAAGCTGCACCTGGGGTGCGCCACAGCTCCAGCAGTAAACCAGTCCGCCATCCTCTTCACGATGGAGCGCGGCGTGGCAGCGGGGGCAGTTACGGACAGTCACACCTATGAAGGTACAGCATTTTTGACGGAAGGTAGAGGCGCGGAGGGTTGCAGGGCCTGGGCGCCCGGGAAGAGGGCGAGGCTGAATGCACCCGGCAGGTTGCGGAACCCGCGAGGACGCTCTATTCGCTGTCTGAGCCGTGGTTGTGGGAGGGCACGTCGATGGAGACCAGGCTGATCCGAGTTCCGCCATCCCGAGGCTCCACGCTGACGACGTGCATGCGCTGCGGAGAGCCTGCGCGCAGGTCGATCTGGGTGGAGGAGTCGTCGGAGGTGATGATGACTCCCTTGGGGTGGTTGCCGGTAGGGGCGGTTGAGGTTGCCAGGGGTACGCCCTGCTGGTCTTTACAGGTGAGGCCCTGCGGGGTGCGGTCCGGGACGCCGATGGGGCTCTGTCCGCGGCACTCGATGGGAGCTCCGTAGCGGGTGGAGAGGTCTTTGCGGTAGAAGGCGAGCACCTGCTGCTGGGAGTCGGGGGTCTGGAGTTCGGCGACCTTTACGCCGAGGCGGAAGCTGCCGAAGCTCATCTGGACGTTGGCGTTGTTGCTATCGTCTCCATCGTCCGACACGGGCTGCGCGCCGGGGTAGGCGCTGATGCCGATGGCGGCGGGGGTGAGGCTGTTCCCGGTGTTCACCTTCATGGAACCGAAAGGAGTGCCGATGCTGACATTCTGCGACCCGTCATGATCGTTCTCCGTGACGTGACAGCCGGTGAGGAGAGGAGCGGTGAGGGTGAGCGTGGCGAGAGTGGTCCAGATGCGAAGAGAACGGGTCGTCATAGAGATCCTTCGGCGCGCGGCAGGCCGCCGCGGAGATGGTCTGGATACCGCAGAGTTCGGTTGAGGATACGTGGGCAAGCGGGATTTGGTTCCCGCGAAGTTTGCTGCGGCGGGTTGGCGGCATTGGAGAGCCGGTAGGCAGGTCTGCCTGGGTACGGCGCACGCGGCTGCGGGACCATAATGGAGCTATGCATGGAGGCAGGAGACGAGGCGCGGGTTCCGAGCCGGTTCCCTCTACGCGGGCGCCGACGTTCGCGGGGCCGCCGCAGGGACAAGAGGTGCCGCAGACGGAGTATGCGAGGCGGCTCCGCGCCTGGGAGCAGTGCGAGAGCCGACTGGACACGCGTTACGCATGGGGTGGGTATCTGCGTCTGGCGGCGGTGGCGGGGTTCCTGGCAGTGGCATGGTTCAGCATCTTCCTGAAGAGAGGGTCTACCTGGACGCTGCTGTTGCCCGCAACGCTGTTTCTCGCCCTGGGTGGGTGGATGGGCCGTCTTGGGCGGAAGCGGAGCACGGCGCGGCGATCCGCAACCTTCTACCGGTTGGGGATCGCGCGGGTGGAGGACCGCTGGGTGGGGCTGGAGGTGAGAGAGGCTCCCAAGGGATTGTCTGCGCGGGTGCGGGAGGGGCTGGAGCGTAGCCTGTATGCCGGCGATCTGGATCTGACAGGGACGGGCGGATTGTTTGAGTTGCTCTGCCGCGCGCGCACCCGGATAGGTGAGGAGTTGTTGCTGGAGTGGCTGCTGGCGCCGGCCGCGGTGGGCGAGATCCGCGAGCGGCAGGCAGCGGTGGAGGAGTTGCGCGGACGGTTGGATCTGCGCGAGCGGATGTGGGTCTGCGGCGAGACGGCCAAGGCCGGCGTGCAGGCGGAGACGTTGGTGCGGTGGGCCGAGGCCGAGGATCGGCTGACCCAAGGCTGGATGCCCTGGGTGGCCGGGGTGCTCGCCATCCTGATTGTGGCGCTGCTGGCCGCTACGCTGTGGTTACAGGCCGGGGGCAGCTTTGGGGGTGGGCCACTGCAGGGGATGTCCAGCCCGGGCACGGCTCTTGCACTGCTGCTGGCGCTGGCGGTAGCGTTCCTGCTGCGGCGGGGTTTCCAAAGCCAGATGGAGGCTGTTTTGCATGACTCTGGCGAGGCGCTGGAGAGCCTGGAGCTGCTCTCTGGGTTGCTGAGGGTGATGGAGGCGGAGAGGTTCTGTTCGCAGCGTTTGCAGGGGGTGGCGGGGAAGCTGGCGGCGGGGTCCGTGGCGGGGTC
>DAHXNO010000023.1 GCA_027365345.1 Granulicella sp. | reverse complement strand
GACCGGTGCGGCAAAGGGGGGAACTGCATTGCAACGGAGCACCTCGAAGATCATCCTCGTCTTGGCGCTCTTTGTTCTCGCCCTATTGGTGATCAACAGCTCCAGCGGAACCGACCTGACTGCCTCCTATGTAAGCTGTCGACTGGTCAAGGCTGGCGAGGCCTCGCATCTTTAACTCGCACAACTCGACCTGGTTCAACCTCGTCTCCGACCCCATATGGGAACGAGAGGCCAGGGCGGGTGGCATCCGCCCGAACGCCGCGATCACTCCGCTTGTTCAAACGCCGCTCTGGCCCTAGATGCTTCAGCCAGCCTACGCTTCGATGCAGTTTTCCACGTTCAATGACATATTCAGAGTAATCCTGGCGGTCTGCTTTGCTGCCCTGATCTGGCTCACGGGACGCTACTGGACTAGGCGTTTTTTCGAACCGCAGTGGGTTCTCCTCGTGGCCGTCTTATGGGTCCGGGCCGATCCGATCCGCGACGCGATGGAACTCACCCAGACCCACGTGATCTTCGTTCTCCTCTCCGTGCTCGCGATCCTCCTTGCCAGATCGAACCGACCGGTAGGGGCCGGCATCCTGTTGGCCGTCGCTGCCGCCGTCAAGATCACTCCCGGCGTTCTCCTCATCTATTGGCTCCTCACGAAGCAGAGAAAGGCAGCGCTCAGTTTTGTGCTCGCCTCCGCAACTCTGTTCGTTGCCCCGACCTTCCTCACTGGTCCCGCGACAATGGTTGGCTATCTGCATAGCATGGCGCGTGTATCCAACATCCTCCTCCTCGCCAAGGGCAATCAATCCATGGCCGCCTGGTGGATGGGGCTTCTGTACTCCAAAAACCAACCTCTTACCTTCCACCCACTTCACCTGCCCACCACGCTCAAGCTCGTCTGTTCCTCTCTTGTCGTCTTATCCGCCCTTCTCGGCTCATACCTCGACCGTCAGCGTGAAGCCCCTCCCGGCGAGCCCGCTGTACCGTACGGCGCTATATTCACGCTGCTGGGCGCCACAGTGTTCACGCCGATTGCATGGTCGCATTATTACCTGATCCTGGTAATACCACTCATCCTGATGCTCGATGAATACCTCAGGCACCGATCCTACCCGCTGATCTGCCTCTTCGTGTTCATCGTCGCCCTCGCCAACTCTCCCAATCTGCTGCGTCATGCGGGATACCTGCACCTGCCCGTCCCTGACCTAGTCCGAGGGCAGTTCTATGCCGGCGTCCTTGCGATGGCCGCCCTTTACCTGCTCTACAGACGAAAAAAAGACGCTACATGTACACATGCCCATACTGCACGGGAATCTGGGTGAAGGCGATGCGTGTGGACGCTTTTATGGGACAGGCTTCCAGTCCATTCCGCGCTCAAACGCGGCCGCTGGCTGGATCAGGCCGAGATCGAGATCAGCCTGCTCAACCAACAATGCCTGAGACCTCGCAGAACCCAATCACCCCAGACCCGCGTTCGGAATCGGCAGCGTAAAACCGGAGCAGAAACAGGGGCCGGATCACGATCTCGCACCGCCCCCGACCGGCCACCGTAGCCGTCGCAGAGAAATTGGCGCGATGCCCCACAAGGCCAGCGCAGCCATCCCGGCCAAGATCCACGGAAGGATCTCCCCGCGCATCACAGCGCCCTCATCGCCAAGCTGAGACGATTCACCTTGCGACTCGCCGGCGCGAAGAAAAGGCCGCCCTCGTCACCTCTGTCTACCTTTCGCCGAATCGGTTCAAGCGGCAACTCCCGCCCTCATCCACTACTCATCATCACGGGACGATCCTCTCCCATTCACATATCCCTCCCTGGCCAGCACATGCGCACTTCAGTATTCCGCCTTCTCGCCCTTCGCAGGGACTGAAGTCGGGACGCCCGGGGTGCCCGCATAGGTGATGATCAGAACCGTAGGTACGTTCCCAGATTCACCCCTATGAATATCATCCACTGCCTCCCCAACGGCTTCTCCCTGATGAACCACGCGAGTCTTTCCGCTTGCCTTGTCGCGCAATGTCAGGGTGCCGGAAAGCACATAAACCACATTCGGAAACGGGTGAGTGTGCCATGGCAGCGCCGTATGAGGGGCAAGGGTCAGCTTAATGGTCGTGAGCTGCGGCTGACCCGTCGGGTAGTGCGTGTAAGGCTTGCCGTTCCAGGATTGGGTGGTCTGTAGCAGAATCTCGCGATGGCCAGTGGCAACGCGCAGGGGCCCGTTTTGAGCGCAAGCGAATGCGGCCGTCAGAGATGCTGCGGCAAACAGGGCAGCTTTTCGTACGATGTGGAATCTGGAAATCATGTAGGTCGTCTCCGTGGTGTTTTTGGGTGAATGTGTCGATGCTCTTTGAGTTCGCTGTCTGAATATCAAGGACTGAAGCTGCTCCTCAAGGCGCGCGAAGAGAATGTACCGGTTTTGGCGAGAAGGGTCACGCGCGTGAGGTGCGGGCGAGCCCGAAACGTGGTCGTCTCGTAGTAAGTATCGACGATCTCTCCGCCGGAATCGCAGAGCCTTCCCCGTCGATCCAACTTTTCCACAGTCTCTCTTCACCCATAAATTCCGCTATACAGCCCCTTTCCCAAGGGGGACCGCCGCGAACCGGGCCTACCGCACGATCCACAAGCACGGGAAAATCAACGCACAAGCGCCGAAGAGCTGCCGCCGATCCACTTCACACTCTCCAGCCAGCCTCGCGCTCCGAACCTACACCGATGCCGACCGGGTCACTTCTACATGTACTCATGCCCATACTGCACGGGAATCTGGGTGAAGGCGATGCGCGTGGGGGCGCTCTCGCGCGCCGGCAGCATGCCCGCAAAGTGCAGCGTGGTGTGCCCGTACTTCAGGTTGAGTTTGTCCATGGTGGCTGAGAGCTGACGTCGATTGCCGGGCTCCTCAAACAGCGATCCCTGCATCTCCCCCTCCGGGACAAGGTTGCGCAGGGTGATGCCCACAAAGAAGGGCTTTGCGTGCTCGCGGCCTCCGGGCGCCTGCTTCCAGCAGCCCTGCAGGGCTTCCAGCAGAGAGAGCGTGTCCTGGCAGGGACGGAACCGCGCCTCCATCCCCCATCCCGTCTGGGTCAGGCCGCTCCCATGCTTCTTGACTCGCTCATTGCCAGACGGACCATCCTTGAGCCCGGCCGCCTGGGACTGGCTCAAAGCGTACTTGATGGTCATCGCCAGAGACCCCGCGTAGAACTTCTCCATGCGCAGGCGCATGGCTGCCTTGTGCAACAGTTTGTGCGCCACGGCCCAGGCGCCCTCCGGCGTCCGGTGCTCCGGCGAAAGAACGTGCGAGTGGCCCAGGGACCGCTGAATCGTCGAGGGGATGGGCGCGCCATCATCGCCCGTATCATTGCCCCGCAGCCAGTGATAGACCCGGTCGCCCCACACGGAGTCGAACAGCCGTCGCATGGCGCTGTGGTCCAGCGCCAGCAACTCCGGCATGGTGTGAACTCCTCTCGCGTTCAGCCGAACTTCGGTCCGGGCGCCCACCCCGGGAAGGTCGCGCAGATCCAGATGCGCGATCGAGCCGGGCAGACCACTCGGGAGCAGACCCACCAGGCCGTCGGGCTTCTGCATATCACTGGCAATCTTGGCTAAATAACGGTTCGGAGCCATTCCGATCGAGCAGCGGAGCGTCTCGCCCACGTCGTCTCGGATTGCCTGCTTGATCTCCAGCGCGATCTGCCGGGCGCGAGCGGGCTCGCGCTCGCGGCCCAGGAGCTGGCACACCATCTCGTCAATCGAGGGGGTGTGGGCCACCGGACACACGCGCTCTACGGCTGCCACAATCCGGTGCGAGTACTCGGCATACGTAGCGTGGTCGCCGTGCACCAGGATGATCTCCGGACAGATGCGCTTAGCGTCCAGCACGCGCGTTCCAGTCTTGATCCCCAGCGCCTTGGCCTCGTAGCTGGCCGCGATCAGGGAGGTGGTGTCGGCGACCGTTGGAACCACGCCCGTAGGCTTGTTGCGGTACTCCGGATGCAGTTGCTGCTCCACGGACGCAAAAAAGCTGTTCAGATCAACGTGGAGAAAGCCGTAGAGGTCCATTACGTCCGCTGCGCCCATGGGCGCATTATATTCGCCGAAAATTCGCCCGTGGCTGCCGATCTTTTGTAGCCGTGATGGCATCCCACGGTCTATCCAGGCTTCCGCAGAACCCGACACCAGGGCCCTGCCACTCCTCGACAGTCAAAACCCCAGAACCAGATCGGATCTCAGCGCAAAACATCTACCACTGCTCAACCCATCCGCAACTCGTCACCAGAGCCTGCCCCCAATCGCCGCAACTACGCCTCAGGGCCAGAAGTCACGCGAGGGCAGTCTTCGTCAAGGCAGAGGGTTCGTTACAGGGTTGGAAGGGCCATCCAGCGAAACCGCCTTGGCGATGTCGATCTTAAGGGTGATGTAGAACTTGTCGGAGCTGTCGAAGGAGCTGATCTCACGGGACTTGGAACGAACGCCGTTGGACTGGGCCCAAAGCTGGTAGTCGTTTTCGCGGGACAGGTTGCCAAAGCGGTAGTGGCCATCGTCATCCGCGATGTAGGTCTTGATGCCGTTGGTTTGGGCGTCCTGCAGGTAGACTACAGCGCCGCCAAGGGGATCTCCATCTTTGTTCACCACCTTGCCCTCCACAATCCGCTCATGGGGAACATTCTTGTCAGCGTAGGCCGCGCCGGGCTCTGTCGGCAATAGCGCGCCGGCGCACACGCTACCGCCCACCGCCAGAGCCAGCAACAGACAAGCCGCCCCGCGAACCGTCAGGCGGACGCCTGTCCTAGCCGCAAGACCCTGCGAAGGTCTGCTGGCAGGGTCGCGCGGTACAAGCAAACTTCCAGTGCGTTTCAGGCTGCAAAACAATCTATTCGTCCTCGTCATCCAGGGGTAGATCCTCGTCCTCATCGCTGTAACCCTCCTCATCGACGGGGACTAACTCCAACGGGTCACTGGACACCACTTCGAGATCAATGCCGCACTCATCGCACTGAATGATCTCTCCTTCTTCGACGTCATCGACGTCCACGTCCAGGGGACTGTCACATTCCGGGCATACGACTGACATAAGCACATTCCTCTTTCGCGGCACGCGGCCGATATGGATCGGTACTAGGGGGCAGCGAGTACCATGGAGTTGGCGCCACCATCGTCTTTTCTAGTTCTAGCGGTAGACTGGCGGCACGTCAACCTTAGAGATGCAGGGTTGCCGCTACAGGTTTTTCAAGACTCAAAAAACTGCTTCGGAGACTAAAAGAAGAGAGCCCATGGCCTTCCGATCCAACCAACCGGTCTCGCTGGTCTTCCCGCCCTTCCGCGGGGTGACGCGGCGCATCATTCTTCTGGCGCTCGTAGAGTTTCTCGGGGCGGCCTTGCTGACGCTGGTCTCTCGTTCCTCCGTGGACCTGCTGCTAAGCCTCTTCCGGCTGCAACCCAGCCAGACGCTCTCTGGTATGGTCTGGCAACTGGCCACCTACCCGTTTGTTGGGGATGGGCTCTTCAGCCTGGCGTTTGCTCTGCTCACGCTTTGGTTCTTCGCCTCCGCGCTGGAGGATGATCGCGGATCACGCTGGCTGAGCGAGTACTTTCTGGTGGCCACGGTGGCAGGCGGCGCGCTGGCTGTGCTGCTCAGCTTGTCTGGCGCTCGGATTCCGGGACTCGGCCCCTATGTGGTCACCCAGGGGATGTGGCCCGCGGTCCTGGCCATCATGGTGGCCTACGGCATGCTCTACGCTGAGCAGCAGGTGCAGTTCAACTTCCTCTTCTCCCTCAAGGCCAAGTATCTGGCCGCCATCTATGTGTTGTTTTACCTGGCCCTGGCGCTGGTGGGTGGCGACCGATTTGGCGCGCTCACCGCGCTCTGCAACGCGGCTGCGGGATATGGGTATCTCAAGCTCGCGCCCCGGCGCGGACTTCGCGCGGGGTTCTCGGAGCGCTGGTTCACCCTGCGCAACGCCTATTACCGGGCCAAGCGCCGGCGCGCAGCCAGAAAGTTCACTGTCTACATGCGCAAGCAGGGCAAGGATGTGAGCCTCGATGAGGAGGGCCGGTACATCGATCCCGACGGAAAACCGCGGGACCCGACCGACCGCCGCTGGATGAACTGACGCTGCTGCCCCGTCCAAAGCCGCATCCCAGCGGGCAGTCCGCGCTCCAGATCCGCTACAGCGGGATGGGATCCGGCTCAGCCCGGTTGGACGGCCAGCCCAACAGAGCCGTCAGCCCGGCCAGCACGATCAAGCCCCCGGTCAAAACCACGCACCCCGGCCAGCCAGCCAGCCGCCACGCCACCCCCGGAAGCACTCCGCCCACCGTGCCCCCGATGTAGTAGAAGCAGATGTAAAGTCCAGCCGCCGACACTCGACTCCCCGCCGGAGCCGCGTCACGCAAAAAGCTGTTGGCGCAGGTCTGGGCGATGAAGATTCCAGAGCTGCATACGGAAAGCCCCAGCGCAACCACCGCCAGCGAGTGAATCAGCGTCAGCGTGATGCCGGTCAGGCAGAGCGCCATGGCCGCCACCATGCCGTGGCGTAGACCAATCCGCGCCAGCACCGTGCCGGCGGCCAGCGTCGCGACCAGCCCAGCCAGATAGACCGCAAACAGATAGCCGAGCTCCGCCGACGTAAGGCGGAAGGGCGAGGCGCTGAGATAGAAGGTGATAAAGCTGAACGTTGAGACTAGCGTGAAGAGCATGCAGAAGCCGATCAGGAAGGTAGCCAGCAATCGTTTGTTGTGCAGGTTCTGCATCATCGGAGCAAAGCGCGAACCGGGGAATGGCCTCTGCTTCGCAGCGCGGGCTGGCGGCAGCAGGCGCACTGTGGCTAGTGCGCCGCAGAGCCCACTGATCCCCAGGCTCCAGAAGACCGAGCGCCAGCCGAAGTGTTGAGCGACGGCGCCTCCCAGCAGCCGTCCCACAAAGCCTCCAAAGACCGTACCGGCCACATAGACGCTCATCACCCTGGGAACCAGCAGCGCCGGCCACTCCTCCGTGATGTAAGCGATCGTAATCGTGAAGATCCCGGGACTGACCAGCCCCTGGACCAAGCGCCACATCGCCAGCGTCGTAAGACTGTGGGCCGTGCTGGTCAGCAGCGTGCACAACGCCAGCATAACCATGTACACCACAATGGTGCGTTTGCGGTCCAGTTGCTCGCCAAAAGCCGCCAGAAGCGCAGCGGAGATGGCTACGCCCAGCGTCGCGGCGCTGATGGTGAAGCCCACGCGGGTCGCTGTGGCGTGGAAGACTTGCGCAAACAGCGGGAGCAGTGGCTGGACGCAGTAAAGGTCCAGAAAGGCAAACGCGCCGCACAGAAAGACAGCCACCCGCTGCGAGACCGGCCCCAACGCATCCGGCCCGAAACCATCTCCTCCCAACGCGTCCGGAGCCCCCTGCTCCGGTCCGGTCCGGAGCGCTTCGGACGCGGCGAGCTTGGTCGTCGTGGTGGAGGGCATCAGGCCTGCCGCCCAGCGGCCAGGCCCTGCGCGGCTACCGTACGAAACAGGATGCGCAAGTCGGCGCAGTACGTGATAGCCAATCTCACGCAAGGGCCGCAAAGCTGCGAGATCAGCAAGCCGCGCACGGTCCTATCGAAAATCAGCGTGCTCGCCGGCAAGGGACTGGTCGCTAGTCGGCGCGCGGGATGGGGCATGGGCTCTCTCCTCAACTACGGGCGGTTACCCGCAGGCTCAACTCGCGGAGCTGCTGGTCGCTCACCGTGGTGGGCGCATCCACCATCAGGTCGATCGCCTTGGCGGTCTTGGGGAACGCAATCACCTCGCGCAGGCTGGCGGCTCCGGCCAGGATCATCACAATGCGATCCAGGCCCAGCGCGATCCCTCCGTGTGGAGGCGTACCGTACTCCAGGGCATCCAGAAAGAATCCGAACCGCTCCTTGGCTTCTTCGTCAGACATGCCCAGCGAGCGGAAGATCTCCTGCTGCACGTCCTTGCGGTGGATGCGGATGGAGCCGGAGCCCAGCTCGGTGCCGTTCAGCACCACATCATAAGCCAGCGCCCGAACCGCTCCCTTGTCGTTCACCAAAGCGCCAGACTGGATGTCCTCCTCATGCGGCGAGGTAAAGGGGTGGTGGGCAGCGTCCCAGCTCTTTGTCTCCTCGTTCCACTCGTACATCGGGAAGTCGGTCACCCAAAGGAACTTGAAGTCGGCTGCGCTGCGGGTCTGCTGGAACAGCTTATGGCGGTCGGCGAACTTGCGCGCCAACTCCAGACGCAGCCCACCAACGCGCTTGTAGATCCACTGCGGATCGTAGTTCCACATCGTCGGCGTGCCGGGCTTCGGGGTAATCACCACGGCCAGATCCTCGGTGCCATGCGCGCTGCCGTTGAAGCGGTGCATCTCCGCACTCAACCGGGCCTCAATCGCCTCCGCCAGCGGCGTCAAGGAGGGGTTGGTGCGCAGGCGGGACACATCCAGCATATCCAGGCCGCAGTCGCCAAAACCGGAGCGGATCTCACCGAGCAGCGCCTTGCGGGCCGTGCCGCTCAACTCGCCTACGCTGGGTATGGTAAAGCCCAGCACCGGCAGCGCGGGGTCAATCTTCAGCGTTGTTCGCAGCTCCGCCGTCAGCTCCGCAGAGAGATCCACCATCGCCGGTAGCCGCATATCCGGCTTGTCGATGCCGTATCGTTGGATCGCCTGGTCGTAGGTCATGCGCAGGAAGGGTTCGGCACCCAGTTCGACGCCCGCTGCGGAGAAGGCTGCGCGCAGGAACCCCTCCACCACGGCAAAGATGGTTGCCATCTGCGGGAAGCTGATCTCCAGATCGATCTGGGTGAACTCGGGCTGGCGGTCGGCGCGCAGATCCTCATCGCGGAAGCAGCGCGCAATCTGGAAGTATCGGTCAAAGCCAGAGACCATCAGGATCTGCTTGAAGATCTGCGGAGACTGCGGAAGGGCATAGAAATGGCCCGGATGAACGCGGCTGGGAACCAGATAGTCGCGTGCCCCTTCAGGGGTGGAGCGGGTCATAAACGGGGTTTCAATCTCCAGGAAGCCCTGGCTCACCAGATAGTTACGGATGGCTATCGCCACCCGGCTGCGGATCGCAAAGTTCTGTTGCATCTCCGCGCGGCGCAGATCCAGGTAACGGTACTTCAGGCGAACCTCTTCGTTGGCGATCGCCTCCTCGGCTGGCGAGAACGGAGGCGTCCGGGCATCGTTCAGCAGCAGCAGCGTGTGGGCCACCAACTCCACCTCGCCGGTGGGCATGTTGGGATTGGCCAGCCCTTCATCGCGCCTGCGCAGCACGCCCGTAGCCGCCACTACGTACTCCGGCCGGGCCACCTCTGCCTTGGCGTGGGCCTCCGGGCTAATCTCCTTGTCGAGCACAATCTGGGTGATGCCGGTGCGGTCACGCAGATCCAGAAAGATAAGGTTGCCGTGGTCGCGGCGGCGGTTCACCCAGCCCATCAGGGTCATTGCCTGGCCGGCCTGCGGGCTGCGCGGTTCGCCGCAGGTGTGGGTGCGTTGGAGCGTGCCTAAGAAGTCAAGAGTCACAATCTTTCTATTGTACGAAGTTTGCGCCTCGGCTCTAAACTCCCCCTCAGCGATTCGGCCAACTTTGCTCTCGGGATCTTCGTCTGCTCCCCGCTGGCGAAGGTCTTCACGGTATACATCCCGCTACCGGCCTCGTCTTCGCCGAGCAGGACGATGTGACGCGCCAAGCTGTCGGCGATCTCAAACGACTTGCGGAGCTTGAAGGAACCATCTCCCACCTCGATCCTCAGGCCGGCGGCGCGCAACTCGCGAGCCAGGGCCAGGGCAGCGGGGTTCTGGGCCGGGGTGAGGGGAGCGATGTAGGCGTCCAGCAGCCTCACCGGCGCTGCTCCGGATGCCTTCGCGTCTTCCTCATGCTGGGCCTGCAGGGTCAGGATCAGCCGGTCTTCACCAATGGCGAATCCGATGCCCGGCGCTCGCGGCCCCCCCAGCATCTCGCTCAGCCCGTCATACCGCCCTCCGCCCAGGATGGCGTTCTGAGCGCCCAACCCCGCGGTCACGGTGAACTCGAACGTGGTGCGCGTGTAGTAGTCCAGGCCGCGCACCAGGCGCGGGTTCAGATGGTACGGAACCTTGCACGCCTCCAGCGCGGCGCACACCGCATCCAGGTGGGCTCGTGAGTCGGCAGAGATGTGGTCGGCAATCCTGGGTAAGGTGTCGATCCAAGGCTGGTCCTCTGGAACCTTGCAGTCCAGCACGCGCAGGGGATTGGTCTCGGCGCGTCGCTGGCAGTCTTCGCAAAGCCGGCTTCGGATGGGTTGCAGCGCCGCACGCAGGGCCTCGTTATACCCGACCCGGTCCTGGGATGAACCCACCGAGTTCAGCTCCAGCCGCCAGCCACGGACGCCCAATTCGTCCAGGAATCCGGCCAGCATCTCCAGAACCTCCGCATCGCGCAGCGGCGACTCCGAGCCCGAGGAAGGCGGCCCGATCACCTCCGCGCCGATCTGCCAGAACTGGCGGTAGCGGCCGCGCTGGGGGCGCTCGCGGCGGAACTGCGGGCCAATGTAGTAGAGCTTCTGCAGAGCGCCGCTGTTGGCCATCTGGTGCTCAATGTAGGCCCGCACCACCCCGGCCGTGTTCTCCGGGCGCAGGGTCAGGGTCTGAGCCTTTTCACTGGCGGCGCGCGCTCGGTCCTCCCAGGTGAACATCTCCTTGCTGACGATGTCGGTCTCCTGGCCCACGCCGCGGGCAAACAGGTCGGTGGCCTCAAAGATCGGGGTACGAATCTCGCTAAAGCCGTAGCGCGCAAAAAGACGGCGCGCGGTGGCCTCAACGTGGTTCCACAGCGGAGTCTGGTCAGGGAGCAGGTCGCGGGTGCCGCGTACGGCCTTGAGCGGCGGGCGCGCAGGAGCCTTCTTGCTGTCAGTCATAGAGCTTCTAGTTTACGTTGTCCTGCGCGGTGGCTCTGCGCCCCCATCGGATGCCCCCGTCGGACCGGCGCAGCGTGCTTGTCTGGAGAGCTGGGCGCGGCGCCCGGTCAGGAGCTGTACGGCTGGGACGACGCGGGTGCGGCGTCTCTGGCCTCTTCCATCTCGCGCGCCTGGATGCGGCTGTCGATCAGGAAGCCTACGCCGATGCCCAGGGGGATCAGGCCAGCAGCCGCGCCGCACAGCACGTGGCGCTCCGCAAGCACCAACGCCACCGCGATAAAAAACAGGGCGATACCGGCGGCGGCGCTTACCAGCACAATTCCAGCCAAGCGGATGTTGGCCCGTCGCCGCACGCTGCTTCCGGCCTGGCGCGGGGCCTGCGTAAGGAGCAACTCTTCTACCGTCGGCGGTGGCGCAATGCCCTGGGCCATCGCGGCCAGACGCTCGTGGCTCTCCAGTTCGCGCTTGCGCGCCCCAGACCATATGCTGGCAACCACAATGCCCAGCACCATCACGCAGCCGGCCACCGGGACGATGAATGGGCTGTTGGCGGCGTCGCCGAACGAGGAAAGCATGTCGAAAACCATGGGAGTTCTCCTTAGGCTGTGGGCATCGCTCGCGCACAGCCGGTTTCTGTGGCGCTTCGACTGCGCGATGGGATAAAAGTTTCAGGTGCGCGGCTGAAACTTTGGGAGCACCATCAAGTCTGAAGACAAGGTTCGGGGATTCGAAAGGTGAAGGGCCTGCCCAAAGGAACGCTGGCAGGAAAGAAAACCAGCGCCCAGGAAAACAAGAGCCGGGGCAAAGGCTAAGCGTGGCCAAAGGGCCGCCAGCAAGCGAAAGGCTGAGAGCAGGCCAAAGACTCGATGCGCCGTGATCTCACATCTCCGGAGAACTTTGAGGCGCTGGTGCGGGAGCACCAGCGCATGGTCTTCCGAACCCTCGCACGGCTCACCGGAGGCGGAGCGCAGGTGGAGGATCTGGCTCAGGAGGCCTTTCTTCGGCTCTATCGTGCGCTGCCGGAGTTTCGTGGAGACGCTGCGCTCTCGACTTACCTCTACCGCATTGTCTTGAATGTGGCGCAGGACGAGTGGAAGCGCCGACGCAGCGAGCGCTCTGTCATCGCCAGCGCTCCGGCCGATGAGCAGCGGAGCGAATCGGACTGGATAGAAAGTTTCGCTGGCGACCAGTTCACCGAGCATGGGCGCAATCCGGAGCAGCGGATGGAGGATGCGGAGGTGCAGGCGGCTGTGGATGCGGCGCTGCTTGAGCTGCCCGAGATGGAACGTGCGGTGCTTGTGCTGTATCACCAGGAACAACGGAGTTATGAGGCGATTGCGGAGGTGCTGGGCGTTCCCCTCAATACCGTACGGACGCACCTGCACCGCGGCCGCAAGCGGCTCAGCCATGCGGTAAAAAGGAAGTTGGGAGGCCTGCCGGAAGATGCCTTGAAGGACCAGCCCGCAGCCAAAGTCTCCAACAGCAGCCTTCTTGGCCGCGTAACCATGCGAATGGCAGGTAGAGGGTGACAGAGAGGATGACAGACCAGACCAAACAAACCGGGCAGCCCCAACCCCAACCAAGTGCGAGCGAAGAGCTGGAGGCTGCAATTCTGCGCGCGCTCGAAGCTCCACCGGCGATCGACATCCCGGAGAGCTTCTGGGCGCGCGTCCGCTCCGGCCTGCCCACTCGTGCTGCGTTTCGCAGCCGACGGAGCCTGGGGCAGACTGCGGGAGTGGTCAGCGCAGCCGTGCTCGTGCCTGGCTTGTGCTGGCTGGCGCAACGCGCGCAGCCAAGCTTTGCCAACCTGGCATTCGACCTGGAATTAGCGCTGGTGGTGGAACTCGCCGGGGTCTCCGCGTGGTTGGGGCTGCGCCGCGGCATCCGCTGACCGCCGGAGCAGAATCCTTGCGCCTCTGGCGCGAAGAATTCCGTCGCCAGGCTAGGCGGAGAACGACGAGCCGCAGCCGCAGCTCTTCGTCGAATTGGGATTGATAAAGTTGAATCCTTGCCGTATCAGGGTCTCTTCAAAGTCCAGAACCATCCCGGCTAGATAGAGGAAGCTCTTGGGATCCACAAAGAGGCGTACCGGCTTGCCGCCCGAGGGATCATTTACCGTTTCCACGCCGGCGCCAAAGGTGAAGACCCGGTCGCGCTCTCTGGCTTGGGTGTCAAAGCGGATGTTGTAGCTCAGGCCGCTGCATCCGCCCCCCTGTACCCCCAGCCGCAGACCTCCCTGATCGGGCGAGATGCCCTCCTTACCCATGGCTACGCGAATGCGTTTCAAAGCATTCCTGGTGATCTCAATGGAGCTTCGGGAACGAGGCTCCTGGCCCTCTGGGGTCAGCAGCGTCATCCCGGAAAGAGGATCCTTCGCCTTCTCATCGCCCGGCGCGGGCGCCGTCATCGAATGGCTGGTACTGGTCGAAATGGAGACTGTGGACATAATCCAGCTCTCGAAGTCCATTGCAAGCCAGTGGCGCTGGGGTTCCTTCCAGCGCCAAGTGGGTTGAGGGAAACAATCCGCCCCGGCTGACGGCTCTGCCGCGCTGCCTTAACCTACCGCAACCGCCGCCGCAGCCTCGCTGCCCACGCCGTTCTTTGTCTTCCAATCGCCAATCGCGGCGCGGATCGCATCTTCGGCCAGAACCGAGCAGTGAATCTTCACCGGCGGCAGGGAAAGTTCCTTCACGATATCCGTGTTGGAGATGGTCAGAGCCTCGGACACGGTCTTTCCCTTCACCCACTCGGTTGCCAGGGAGCTGGAGGCGATCGCCGAGCCGCAACCGAAGGTCTTGAACTTGGCGTCCTCAATCACCTGGGTCTCGGGATTTACCTTGATCTGGAGACGCATCACATCGCCACACTCCGGAGCGCCTACCAGGCCGGTTCCAACCTCAGGGGAGCTTTTGTCAAGCGTGCCGACGTTGCGGGGATGCTCGTAATGATCGACTACTTTTTCGCTGTATGCCATGGTTTAGGTTCCTCTTGGGCGGGGCGAATGCAATCTTCCGCATCACGCTCACGCCGTCTCTAGTTTAGATGATAACTCGGACTATTTTGGTGCGAGAAGAAAAATCGTGCGAAACTCCCTCCGGCCGCGCTTGAAACAAGGCCAATGGAGATAGCCGAACTGGCCATGCCCAACCCTGTTTTGCCACCGAACCGGGCCTTGCCTCCAGCCTGAGTCCTTCCGGCGTCTCCGCCTTTAGTGCGCCGCCCACTCGATCTTGGTGAGGTCGATGCCTTCCTTTACCATCTCGTAGAGCGGGCTCAGCTCGCGGAGCTTCTGCACCACGTCGATGATCTTATCGGCCACAAAGTCCACCTCCGCCCGGGTGTTGAAGCGGCCGATGCCAAAGCGGATCGAGCTGTGCGCCACATCGTCGCCCAGTCCCAGGGCCTTCAGCACGTAGCTGGGCTCCAGCGTAGCGGAGGTGCAAGCGGAACCAGAGCTCACCGCCACGTCATTGATGCCCATCAGCAGGCTCTCGCCCTCCACGTAGATGAAGCTGATGTTCAAGTTGCCGGGCAGATGATGTTCCATGTTGCCGTTCACCCGGACGTAGTCCAGCGTGCTGACCAGCCGGTTCATCAGATGGTCGCGCAGTTCTTTATCGCGCTTCGCTTCGCTCTCCATCTCTTCCATACAGATCTCGCAGGCCTTGCCCATGCCCACGATGCCGGGCACATTCAGCGTGCCGGAGCGCATGCCGCGCTCGTGGCCGCCGCCGTTGATCTGCTCCGCCAACTGCACGCGCGGGTTGCGGCGGCGCACGTAAAGAGCCCCCACTCCCTTCGGCCCGTAGATCTTGTGTCCGGAGATGCTCATCAGGTCGATGTTGTCGCTCAGCACGTTCACCGGAATCTTGCCCACCGCCTGCACGGCGTCGCAGTGGAACAGGACGCCCTTCTCATGACACAGCTTGCCGATCTCAGGAATCGGCTGGATCACGCCGATTTCATTGTTGGCGTACATGATCGAGACCAGAATCGTCTGGTCGTCCATCGCCCGCTTCAGATCCTCCAGATCGATCAGGCCGTCGGCCATCACCGGCAGAAAAGTGACGCGGAAGCCGGACTTCTCCAGCCGCTTGCAGGTATCCAGCGTGGCCTTGTGCTCGGTCACCTGGGTGATGATGTGGTTCCCGCGCTCGCGGTACATCTCGGCCACGCCCTTGATCGCCAGGTTGGTGCTCTCCGTCGCCCCAGAGGTGAAGACGATCTCCTTGGCCGTGGCGCCGATCAGCCGCGCGATCTGTTCGCGCGCCTTCTCCACGCCCTGCTCCGCCTCCCAGCCAAAAGAGTGATTCCGGCTGGCGGCGTTGCCGAAGATATGGGTGAAGTACGGCATCATCGCCTCCAGAACCCGCGGGTCCAGCGGCGTCGTGGCGTGGTTGTCCATGTAGATGGGCAGTTTCACGCCCTCGGGAAGGGGACGCTTCGATTGGGTGATGTTCATTCCTGTGGTCTCAGCCATGGGGTTCGCTCCTGAAAGGTCGCGCTCAACGCGCGTGGTTGTTCGGTGGTCCTGCTTCAATGCCTGCCTACTTGAAACTCTCTACTCGCCGCTCTCTACGCTGCCCTCTACTCGCTGCGGCCCATACTTCCCCAACGTTGTGACGGTTTGGTTCTCCCGTCTCACCGCTTGCCTGGAGCGGGCGTTTGCCTGCACTTCTATCGCTCAAGGGACACCAGCCCGCCCGCCATCGGCGCGGGAAGATGGTCCAACGGTTCCATAAGGTCGGAGACGCTGATGGCGGAGAGCAAGCCGGTGATGCTCTCATTCACCTTGCGCAACGGTTCTTTGATGGTGCAATGCCCCGCCAGGTCGCAAGGACCGTGTATCGTGATGCAACTTGTAATGAACAGCGGCCCATCAATGGCGCGGATGACCTCAAAGGCGGAGATGTTGGACGCGGAACGAGCCAGAGCGTAGCCGCCGTTGGTGCCCGCATGCGAGACCAGCAATCCGGCGCGGGCCAGCGTCTGCAGAATCTTGGCCAGCAACTGCGGTGGAATGTGATAGGCCTCGGCAATATCCTTGGCCGAGCGCGCTCCGGAAAGATGCAGATCTGCCCCGGCCCGCGCAGCCAGCTCAGCCTGCTCGGCAAGATACTTGAGGGCCATCAGGCCATAATCCGCTTTTTTGGTGAGCCTGAGCATAGTGAGTGCGCGCAGCAGCGGTGGGAGACGCCGTGCAAAGTCGCGTTAGAGCTAGTCTACGGCTTCGTTTGGCGAGATGCAAGACTAAATAGGTCGGATATCGGCGGATCGTCCTCTCCGGACGAGCTGAGGAATTCGCACGTTCAAATCGTCTAACATGGCATCATCCCGGGACGCGATGTTCCTACGGTCTTCCAGCTTCAGTGACTGCCCTTCGACAATTTCGAGCCGCCCCCAACCTGCTCACGCTGCTGCGGCTGTTTGTCCTTCCTTTTCTAGTGATTACCATCCTCTACCGGCACTGGGGCCTGGCCTTTACCCTGCTTTGGGTGGCCGGAGTCAGCGATGGTCTGGACGGACTCCTGGCTCGCGTTCTCCAGCAGCGCACTACCCTGGGGCAGTATCTGGATCCCATCGCAGACAAGTTGCTGCTCAGCACGCTCTTCGTGGTGCTCACCCATGTCGGGGTCATTCCGCGCTTTGTCACGGTGCTGGTCCTCAGCCGGGACATCGGTATCCTGTTGATCGCCACGCTGCTCTTCGCCACCGGCCTGCTGCGCAGCTTCCCGCCCAGCAAACTGGGTAAGCTGAATACTTTGGTGCAGATCCTCGGCGTGCTCACCGTGATGACCTCAGAGGTCCTCCGCCGTCCCGGCTTGCAGGATCTGTGCTCGGCGCTGCTCTGGACCATCGCCGTGCTGGCGCCGGTCTCAGCGGCCGAGTACGCGTGGATTGTGATTCGCCGCGTAGGCGGACCGGATGCCGTGGGTCGCGCCATCGAAGACTAGAGCCCGGCCACTCAGAGTCCAGCCTCATCCCCAAAACAGGCCAACAGCTCGGCGGCTCGGCCAACTGCGGTTGCGGCCGGCAGAGGGGTCGGGTAAACTGAACAGACGCACCAGAGGCGCGTAGCTCAGTTGGTTAGAGCGCTACCTTGACACGGTAGAGGTCAGCGGTTCGAATCCGCTCGTGCCTACCATCTTCTCCGCAGCTCCTGGTAAGAAGTCGCGGCTGGATGGACAACAGGATTCGGAGATTCGGCTTCCACCCCGGCCGCATAACCGGGTACAAACCCAATCTTCCGCAAAGATTCTGCCCGATCGAAGACGTTGCCTGATGGACGAATCCTTGATTCGGTAACTGTCTTCGGTTCGGCGCGGTCGAAGAAGCTTGGCCGCGTTACAGAATCCAGAGCATCGCATGGCTCAGAACGGGGCATGCTCTACGTTCCACCAGCAGCATGGGGCCTGCGGCTTGCCTTGCGTTGGGTACGGCAAAAGTTTCGATTGTTGGGAGTAAGGTCATGGCACAGGTATGTGAGTATTGCGGCAAAGGCCCGCAGTTTGGCAACAACATCTCGCACGCGCACAACGTAACCCGTCGGCGCTGGAATCCGAATCTGCAATCGGTCAAGGCAGCCGTGCCCTCAGGCGGCTCCAAGCGCGTCAAGGTCTGCACCCGTTGCATCAAGGCGGGCAAGGTCGTTAAAGGCTGACTCGCTCGGCGTTCCAGATTTAGCGCCAACAAAGCCCGGCTTCCGCCGGGCTTGTGGTGTTGCATCTGCCTTCCGGCTCACTCTTCTTTGCCGCCGGAAGGAGCCTGAAAACTCAAGGAGACGGAGTTAATGCAGAACCGCTGGCCGGTGGGTTTCGGGCCGTCGGGGAAGACGTGGCCAAGGTGCCCTCCGCACCCGCCGCAGGTCACCTCCACGCGCCGCATGCCGTGGGAGTGATCCTCATGCATCTCCACTGCATCCTTGGTGATGGGTTCAAAAAAGCTGGGCCACCCGGAGCCAGACTCGAACTTGGTCTCGGAGTCAAACAAGGGCGCGCCGCATGCCGCACGGCGGTATACGCCTTCACCGTGGTTCTGCACCAGGGCGCCGCTAAAGGGATGCTCGGTACCCTTCTCGCGCAGGATACGGTACTGCTCGGGTGTTAGTTGCTCACGCCACTCGGCCTCGGTCTTCCGCACTTTGGCAGGCATAGCTTCTCCTAGGCGCTTGGCGGGAGGTTGAGGATCGTTTGGAGCGAGGAGGGGTGCGCTAGTTCGCGTTCTCCACGCCAGGTGTGATGATGGCGATGTTGGTTACGTCCGCCTGTTTGCCAAAGCCTACGGCCTGGGCCACGGCGCCGAAGTCGAGGCCGGGATCACCCTTGATGAACATCACCCTCTCTTGACGTGTCTCAAAGATCTTGGTCAACTCGCTGGCCATCTGGTCGGCAGGAAAGGTCTGATCGTTGATCTTGTAGGTCGGCACGGCGCCTGTGTTGAGCACCTGAACCACAATGACTCGCTGGTCGACCTGATTGTTGTTCTTGTCTTTCGGCGGCTGCGGCACCACCGTATCCAGGCCCTTCGGCGCCGTAGGCTGGATAACCATGAAGATGATGAGAAGCACCAGCAGAACGTCGATCAACGGCGTGACATTCATGTCCGAAACTGCGCCGCCCGAGGCGGAAATGCCCATTGCCATAGCGAGACTCCTTTATGATCCTTGCTTGTTCCTTGGCCGAGTCGTCACGCCCTCTGTGCGGCGCGCGCGTCCATCTTTTCTCGGCTAATCCTGATCTGATTAGTCCAGTGCGGTCTTATCCGTCATGAGATTCAAGGTATTGACGCCCGCGGTGCGCAGGGCGTCGATGACATCCTCTACCTTGCCGAAGTTGGCCCGTTCATCGGCGCGCAGGTAGACACTCTTGTCGTCGCCTGGATTGGTTTTGAGAGCCTCAAGGGCCTCTACCCTGCTGGTCACGTCGGCAGTGGATCCCACCTTATCGGCACGCACAAAGATGGAACCATCGCGGGTAATCGAGACCGTAATCGCATCTTCCTTGTTGGCGTCTTCCATGATCGTCGCAGCAGTCACCCGCGGCAGATTGACGGTGACTTTGTCACCCAGCATGGGGGTGATGACCATGAAGATAATCAACAGCACGAGCATCACGTCCACCATGGGGGTCACGTTGATGTTCGAGTTGACCTTCTTACCCTCGTTCCGCGTTGCAATTGCCATAAAAGAATGCTCCGTTCGGGTTCTGGCAGCCGTCTGCGGCTCCCGCCCTGAGAATTGTGCATTGCGGCGGCTGAGTACCCGGACGCCGTTCGCTTCGGCGTCCGGGATTCTACAGCATGATTCCCGCAAGGTTTCCTTCGGCTGCGTTCAGGCCTGCTCTCAAGCCCGTCCGCAGGTTTAGCGATGCGACTGCTTGATGAAGTAGTCCACCAGCTCTGAGGAACTATTGTCCATCTCCACATCGAACGACTCCACCTTGCCGGTGAAGTAGTTGAAGGTCATAACGGCTGGGATGGCCACCAGAAGACCGAATGCCGTGGTGACCAGAGCTTCCGAGATGCCGCCGGCCACAGCCGCAAGGCCCTGACTCTTGGTGGTGGCAATCGCCTTGAAGGCGTTAAGGATACCGACCACCGTTCCGAACAGGCCGATGAACGGCGCTGTGGATCCAATGGTGGCCAGACCGCCGAGACCCTTCTTGAGCTTGGCATGGACAATCGCCTCCGAGCGCTCGAGAGCCCGCTTGGAGCTTTCAATCTGCTCCTCGGAGATGGCGCCACCGGAACCGAAGGAGCGGAACTCGGTGAGACCCGCAGTCACCACCTCCGCGAGGTGCGACTTCTTGGAGCGGTCCGCCACCTTGATCGCCTCATCCAGACGGCCTTCCTTGAGCGCGCCGGCCACTTTTGGAGCAAATTCACGCGACTGCTTGCGCGCCGCCGAGAAGTAAAGCGCCCGATCAATCATGACCGCCAGCGACCAGATGGACATGATGAAGAGCAGGAGGACGACGAGTTTGGCGGGGACACCCATCTGGGCCCAGAGGGCTGCAGGGCCAAAACCAATCTCTTGAGGCGCCGCATCCTGGAAGTACATGGCCAGCGCGGCGGGGGTATGAGCGAAGTTAGCGAGATGAACGAGAATCACGAAGTCTTTCCTCCTGGTGGATGGACGTATGAACTGGCACTGCCGGTACTGCCTGAAGCCTGGTTTGAATAGAGCCCTGAGGTTCTATCGGTGGTGCTTGCTGGTTGGAACAGGTAGATTGGCCTGTTCCAACCGTGACGTTTGAATCCCCAATCAGCTCCGTTCTGCTGCTGGGCAAATTGCCGCTGAGACTTTTACCATACCTCAGCGAGAGCTCCTTGGGACGCTGTTGACGCGCCGGTTAATAATCAACGAATGTCCGCGCCCACTCGGCGCCGATGCCTAATCATCTCCGTTGAGGGAGAAGTTCACCGTAATGGTGGTGTCTACCTCAGTCGGTTCGCCGTTGAGAAGATAGGGCCGGTATCTCCACTGCCTGACCGCCTGGAGAGCGTAGTTGTTGAACATGGGGTTCGTGCTGCTCTCCACCGTCAAATTGATGATGGTCCCGGACTTGGAGATGAGGGCGTGGAGCACAACGACTCCACTCATGTGAGCGATCTTGGCGATCGGCGGATACTCCGGCTGAACAAACGCAATCCGGTTACCGGCGATAACGCCGCCCGAGATGCGCATGGGACCCGTCGGCTTTGGCGGCTCCACGTGAATTGCCGGTCCATGACCACCCATGATGCCTCCGAAGACCCCGCCCGGGGCTCCGCCAGCCATGCCCTCCATGCCAGCCACGCCGGCGGTAGGCGGAGGCGCCGACTCTTTGACCATCTTGATGTCTTTGGGGATCTTGGTGGGCGCATGCAGCCCATTGTCAATCTCCACCACCTTAATAATCTTGGGCGCTGGAGGCGGAGGCGGCGGAGGCGGTGGAGGCGGTGGAGGCGGCGCGGTGAGAGACGCGGTCAGGGAGTTGCGTGGCAGCGCTTCCGGATACAAGAGCGGAATCAGGATCATCAAGCCGACGATCAGGAGGTTGAAGATGAAGGTAGCGATCATCCAGTATCTGGATTTCGTCTTAAGCTTCCCGCCGGATTCCATCAGAGAGTCTTCGAACATTTAAACAACCTCATTCCCGCTGAGGGAGGAAGATCTACTGCCGCTATAGACACCGTAGTGACTGAGATTGTTCCCGGGAGGCCAGAGTTTCTCTGCATAGAGGAAACTCACCCGGATCATCTGGCATCAAATGGGGTCTCAACAGACGTCTCGCTGTCGCGAGGCCGACCTGCGGATGACCGATGTCCTTACTGTGGCATCCTATCTCAACCAGATCAACATAGGGAAATTGCTGCGAAATTGATGCAATCTCCAAGAGCGGGAGCGAGGGACTTCGAGCGGCATCCGCCACATCCGGAACATGGCCCAGCGTTGGACCGAGGGACGGGTTGTCGGCAGCCCTCGCGTCCATGGTCTGCGGTCTGGTGGGGAAGAGGTCTCTAACGGCGAACTCCCTTGGCGGCAGGGAGCGCCACACGTCTGCCCGCAGGCGCCTTGCTGGCGCGCCATTCCTGGTAGGCCACCAGCATCGGCGCCGCCACGGCAATGGACGAGTAAGTTCCGATCGTGATGCCCACGACGAGAGCGAAGGAGAAGCCGCGCAACACCTCGCCGCCAAAGACAAACAGGCAGAGGACGGTGAGAAACGTGAGACCCGAAGACATGACGGTTCGGCTCAGGGTCTGGTTGATGCTGCGGTTGACCAGGTCGGGCAGCTTGTCGCGCCGGTTCAGGGCAAGGTTCTCGCGGATGCGGTCAAAGACGACGATGGTGTCATTCATCGAGTAGCCCACCAGCGTGAGCAGCGCCGCCACCACCGTGAGCGTGATCTCCTGATTGGTGAGGGAGAAGAAACCGATGGTGATCAACGTGTCATGGAAGACGGCGACGACGGCCGCGACGCCATAGATCAGCTCGAAGCGGAACCACAGGTAGATGAGCATGCCCAGCAGCGAGTAGAGCGTGGCCAGTTCCGCTTCATGGGTAAGCTGCTTGCCCGCGGTCGGCCCCACGATGTCCACTGCGACGACGCGGAAGCCGGAGTCGTGATACCCGGTGCTCAAGGCTTGCTCCACCTGGGAGCGGCCCTGGTCATGCGCGGTATCCTGCGCAGAGGACAACGGCAGGGAGATGACCACCTTGTTGCCGACCATCTCGCCGCCGACGTCAGAGATGCGTTCGATGGTCGCATCCTTGATATGGTCGTCGGAGAGCGCCTTGCGAATGGCGTCCTCATGCGGAGCGCTGTTGAACTGCACCGTAATGTCGGTGCCTCCCTTGAAGTCCACGCCGGTGGGAATGCCATGCCAGAAGAAGATGCTGCACAGGCCGGCCACCGAAAAGATCAGGCTGAAGCCAAGGAAGTACCACTTCTTGCCCAGCCAATTGATATTTGCGCTATGAAACAGTTCCACGTCTCTTTTTCCTTCGCCCGCGCTGCAGGCTGCTGACATCCTCGCCAGCCAAGAGTATCCGGCCCGCAACCTTCCGGGCCAACATCCAAACCAAACGTCTACACGCTACCGTGTGCTCTACTGTCCGTTCCCACTGCCGTCCTGCTCTCCGTTCTGGCTGAGTTTTAAATCGACAGCTCCATCGTGCCGCGCGGCTTCCTGGTCAACAGATAGTCGAAGATGGTGCGCGAGACGAAGACCGCGGTGAAGATGTTCGCCATCAAACCGATGGTCAAGGTAACAGCGAATCCCTTGACCGGGCCGGAGCCGAACAAAAACAGGATCGCCGCTGAAACGATGGTTGTGACGTGGGTGTCGAAGATGGTGGTCCAGGCATGGCCGAATCCGTCCTGCACGGCAGCAGCAGCGGTCTTGCCCAGCTTGAGCTCTTCGCGAATGCGTTCGAAGATAAGCACGTTGGAGTCCACGCCCATACCGATGGTCAGGATCACGCCGGCGATGCCCGGCAGCGTGAGCGTAGCTCCCGTAAAGCCCATGAATCCGAGCAGGATCAGCAGGTTCAGGATGAGCGCCAGATTGGCGTTGACGCCGGCGCCCTTGTAGTAGATGAGCATGCAGATCAGCACCACCACCAGGCCGGCGATAGAGGCCATCACACCCTCATGGATACTGGCCGCGCCCAGCGTGGGCCCCACGGTTCGCGTCTCCAGGTAGGAGATCGAGGCCGGTAGCGAGCCGGTGCGCAGCATCAGGCTGAGATCCTCCGCCTGCTGCTCCGTAAATCCGCCCGTGATGCGTCCCTGATCGCGGATGGCTCCTTCGATTCCGGCCACCTCGCGCACCTGATTGTCCAGCACGATGGCCATCTGGCCAGTGCCCTTGTTGGCGTCCGTGTATTTGTAGAAGCGATCGCCGGCCTCCGTGGTCAGGTCAAAGGTGATGTCGGGACGGCCGTTCTCATCGGTGGAGGGCTGCGCGTCGCGGAAGTCGGTGCCGGAGACGATCGCCAGACGCTTCAGCAGATAGTACTGGTCCGGTCCGCCCTCGCCGTTATTGCCTGGCAGTAGCTCGTCATCGGGCGGGATGCCGGCCGGATTGGCCTGCTGCGCCTCCGCCATGCTGCCATAGCTTGCCACCACGGCATGGATCTCCAGCTTGGCCGTGGATTGGATGATGCTCTCGACGCGACCCGGATCGGAGACCCCGGGCAACTGGACCAGAATCTCATTGTCGCCCAGACCATACTTCTCAATTTGCGGCTCACTGACACCCAAGGTATTCACGCGCTGACGGATGGTGTCGATGGATGTATCCAGCGCTCGCTCTTCAATCGCTTGCACCTCGGTGGGCTTCATAGTCATCTTGTAGCCACTGATGCCGGTTGCGGTCACATCGTAACCGGCATACTCGGTCCCGGTGAGGATGTCGTGAATCGCGCTCTGTTGGCCCTCGGAGCCGCCGGAGATTGTAATCACCTCCGGGTTGTTGGGATCCAGCTTGGCGGCGGTGGCGCCAGTGGCCGCCAGGGCCGTATTGAGCGACTGCACATCGCGATCGGTATCAGAGTTGACTGCCTCGATGACATGCACCTGCAAGACCAGATGCGTCCCACCCTTGAGATCGAGACCCAGATTGATGCGCCTCTCCAGCGAGGCCTTCAGACCCCCATACGGTATCCCGAAGATTCCATAGATGAAGATCACCAGGACCGCGACGATAGCACCTGTTCTGCTGGCCAGATTTCTACCCATTGTTGTCTTGTTTCCTTAATCCCAGGGTCTCATTGGGTTACCATCCCTGGGTCTTGTGGGTATTCCGAAGTTTCCTTGGTTGACGAACGGTGGATTCGCCCAGAGCATTGAGCCTCAGGAGGACTTGCTCGAATCCTCTTCCGTGGTTACGGACGCGATCGAACTCTTGACAAACTCCAGCTTGACGCCGTCCGGCTGCGTCCGCAGCACCAGCAGGTCATCTTTTACGCTGAGAATGACGCCGCGAATCCCGCCATTGGTGGTGACCCGGTCGCCTGGCTTGAGAGAAGCCAACATCGCAGCCCAGGCCTTCTGCTTGCGCTGGTTGGGCGCGATGAGCAGAAAATACATGGCCACAAACATCAACAACAGTAGCGGAATGCCGCCAAACTGACCCATGATCGACCCGCCGCTCGCCACTAATGCCAAACCCAAAGCACTCACGTCAACGTCCTAACCTGCGCGCCGCCGCATAGAATGACTCGCCGGCCGCGGCTTCTCTGAAGCCTGAAGATGGGGGATTCTCGCTCGCCCGCAAGGCAAGCACCGGGTACAGAGCAAGCGCCAGAACGCCTCCGCAGCATCGGAGTCTCCTCTGGACACACGCCCGCAGACGCCCGTCAATCGCACCTGTGGATTAAGCATCGCGGAACGCGGGGGTGATGTCAAGGAAACTGCGGCTCGAATGTCCTAGCACATTAAGAATGTCCCCGTCTTGCACTCAATAGCTGGAGCCGGCGCGCGTAGACGATGCTGGGAGATGAAAGGAAAGAAAGAGGGCTTGGATGCCGCCGCTGGACGGCGGCGCTTCCATGCCGAGCCGGGATCCGCAGAGCGGCGGCAGCCCGATTTGGAGCTGCGTGGCCCGTGCATGGGTCCGCGACGGTCTGGCGATCCGATAGACTTGGCTTTGCGGAGATTCTGCTTAGAACCTATCCGTAAATAGATATGGTTTGCCTCCAACAGATCAAGGCTGCGGCTAAGGAGAGCAAGGCAACATAGCTGGCCTCCGTTTTCTCGAAGCTGACCAGCAGTTTGCGATAGCGATTGAGCCAGGAATGAGTTCGCTCGACCACCCAGCGGCGGGCTTTCCAACCTGGCTGGCTACGTTTCGCGTCAGCTTCTTCCTTGCGTTGTTTGATATGAGGTTGATAGTTGCGGGCAACCGCTGCCTGGAGTGCCGGATCGCCCTTGTATCCGGCATCGGCGCAGAGATTCTGCGGTTGTTCGGGGTCCGGTTCCGGCCGCTCCACCACGATCGCGTCCAAGGTAGGCTCCAGCAACTTCACATCATGCACGTTGGCCCCGCTGGCGACGAGCGACAGC
>DAHXNO010000015.1 GCA_027365345.1 Granulicella sp. | reverse complement strand
GAGGGGGGGGCTAGCTTCTTTGGAATCGTTTTGCGCTTGATCTCGATGTCTGTCTCGCGCGGCGGCGGCGCCGCCTCTGCCTTGGATGGAGGCAGCGGGGCCGGGCTGGCGTGCTGGGGCGCGAGGACCTGATTCTCTACCGGCTTGAACTTTTGGGGCAGAGGGAGGGCAGCGACCATGGTTGCCTGGACGGCTCCGACCGAAGAGGTGTTCTCGCCGAAGTGATTCCTTGAGTAATTGACGTAATAGCCCAGGCCGATGAACGCGGCGGCGACCAGCAGATGGAGGATGACGGCTTCCAGCAGACCGCTGCGGAAGGGATCGTCGGACAGGTTGCGGGAGATGGCTGGGGTGCTCATGAAGTTGGCGATGATTGGCTGAGTGCTTACGATCTATTCCTGGCGAAGATCCTGTTGCTGTGTTTGCTGGTGAAGTTCCTGCGGTGCTGCCTGGCCCGGTTTCGGCTGGTTTCTCTGTCAAGACGTTGCGCTGTTCCTGGCGCGATCTGGAGGGCGGCGAGAGAATGGTTCCAGGCTTTGCGGCTCTGGATGCCGGGAGGATGCGATGGATGCAGCCTTTCCTGACGGGAGATCCAACCCAGGGCGCTGGATCACTGGCGTAGCGGTTGGGTGACGATGCTGATGTTCAAGATACCGGCCTGCTTGACGGCGTCCATTACGGAGGCGAAGGCTCCGAAGGGAACGGACTGGTCGGCGCGGACGTAGATCACCTTCTTCTGATTTTTGGGGTTTGCCGCCAGCAGGGCGGGCAAATCGTGGAGGTTGACGGGTTTGTCCTGGAGGTAGACGTTCTGGTTCTTATCGATGGTGACGACGAGGTGAACCTCGGTGAGCTGTTTGACGGTGCGGGTATGCGGGACGGCGACCTGGATGCCGCTTTGCAGCACCGGAGCGGTGAGCATGAAGATGAGCAGCAGAACCAGCACGACGTCCACCAAGGGGGTGATGTTGATGTCCGCCATGGCGGTGTGGGTCTTCCCGTTGGAGCTGAAAGCCATGGTCAGGACCTCCGGCGGGGATCATCCGAGAGCGGCCCCGGGGAGCCCGGCTGGTAGAGCGCGGCGTTCTCGATGGCGTTGAGCAACTCGCGTCCGAAGTCATCCATGCGGGCGGCGAACTCCCGCAGGCGGCCGGTGAGCTGGTTGTAGCCCATGACGGCAGGGATGGCGACGACGAGGCCGGCGGCGGTGGTGATGAGGGCCTCCGAGATGCCGGGGGCTACGGCGCGCAGGGTGGCCGCGCCTTCCGCGCCGAGGCCGTGGAAGGCGTCAATGATGCCCATGACGGTGCCAAAGAGGCCGACGAACGGGCCGGTCTGGGCGATGGTGCCGAGCCAGTTCAGGCGGCGTTCCATGAGGGTAAGGGCCTCACTGGCGGCGGTTTGTGCGGCGCGCTCCAGACCCTGGGGGTTGGGGGGTGTTCCGCGGCCGCCGCTCTGGCGCTGGTACTCGTCATGAATCTCATTGAAGACGGCGACCAGGGGGCTGGGCTTGAACTGCTCCGAGATTGCGGCGATCTCACTGAGCCGGCCCGACTTGCGGAAGGCGCGCAGGAAGCGGCGGTTCTGCTGGTCGGCGGCCTTGAAGGAGCGCCACTTGGAGAGCATGATGGCCCAGGAGACGACGCTCATGATGAGCAGAATCACGAGCACCACGTCGGCGGTGAGACCGCTGTTGCGAAGGATTTCGACCAGAGCGCTGGAGGATTGGCCGGCAGGCGCCGGTCCAAGAGAGGCTCCGGCGGGGGCCTGGTCGACGTCTTGCAGGAGGAGAACGAGGGCGAGCAGTGTCATAGGCGTCAACCTCTAGTGTAACTGGCGGGAAAGAGGGGAAGGAGAATCTGGAAATATACTCGCCCTGCGATGTTTTCCAGGATTGGGCGAGGCAGGATTCGGTTGCAAAGGGATCTGGGGCGCAAAAGTTTACGGGTGCAGAGGGTGAAGGGCAGCGGCTCCTGCTATGCTCTTGCGTGAAAGAGACAGAGAGATGCTGTTAGAGCTGCGCGCTGAGAACTATGCTGTGATGGACCATGCTGTGGCCGTCTTTGGGCCGGGGTTGAACCTGCTGACCGGAGAGACGGGGGCGGGCAAGTCGATTTTGATTGATGCACTGGCGCTTTTGCTGGGGGGGAAGGCCTCCAGCGATGTGGTGCGGTTTGGCGCGGAGCGGGCGGTGCTGGGATGCGTGTTTGAGAGTACGCCGGGGGCGGAGGAGATTCTGGAGGCGAATGGGATTGACTCGGCGGGGGACGAGATTCTGCTGCGGCGGGAGATTGGCGGCAGCGGCAAGGGAAGGGTGTTTGTGAACAACCAGCCGGGGACGGTGGGGGTGCTGCGTCTGCTGGCTCCGGAGCTGGCGCTGGTACACGCCCAGTCCGAGACGCTGGTGGCCTTTGATGGAGCGCAGCAGCGGATGCTGCTGGACCGGTTTGGGGAGATTGACAGCGAAGAGGTGAGAGAGGCGTTTGCGCGATGGCGGGAGCGGCAGGAGCAGATCCGGAGGCTGCGCGGGGAGGAGCAGGACCGTCTGCGGCTGATGGATCTGTGGAGCTTTCAATCCCGGGAGATTGCCTTGGCGGAGGTTGTGGACGCGGAGGAGGATCAGCGGCTGGAGGCGGAGAAGCGGGTGCTGGCGAACTCCGAGAAGCTGTTTACGGCGGCGGCTTCAGCCCAGGAGCTGCTCTATGAGGCGGAGGTTTCCGCTGAGACGCTGCTGGGTGGGGCGCTGCGCCATGTGGAGGAGCTGGCGCGGTATGACGGACAGTTCCGGGAGACGGCGCAGCAGTTGGCGGCGGCCAAGGCGAGTGTGGAGGATGCGGCCGCGGCGCTGCGGGACTTTGCGGGCAGAGTGGCGGCGTCTCCGGAGAGGCTGGTGGAGATTGAAGACCGGCTAGCGGTGCTGGAGAGGCTGAAGCGGAAGTATGGCAACACGCTGGCCGAGGTGATGGCGTTTGGGAGGGAGGCAGCGGCAAAGCTGGAGGAGATGGAGAACCGGGAGGCGCGGCTGGCGGAGATGGAGCGGGAGCTGGCGGAGTGTGCGGCGAAGTATGCGCAGGCGGCCGGGAGGTTGAGTGCGGAGAGGAGAGCGGCGGCGGCGCGGCTGGCCAAGGCGGCGCAGCGGCAGATCAACGAGTTGGCGATGCAGGCCCGGTTTGAGGTGGAGGTGGTGGAGGGCGGAAGCAAGGGATGGGGCGACGGCCCGAGCGAGGGCGCGGAGGGGTGGACAGCGAATGGATGGGACCGAGTGGAGTACCGGATTGCGACTAATCCGGGAGAGCCTTTGAAGGCGCTGACGGAGATTGCGTCGGGGGGTGAGATGAGCCGGGTGATGCTGGCGCTGAAGGTGAGTGTGGAGGCGGGGGTGACGGCGTCTGCTCGGCGGGGTAAGACGGCGTTGCCGAGGACGCTGATCTTTGACGAGATCGATATAGGGATTGGGGGGCGGGCGGCGGAGGCGGTGGGACAGAAGCTGAAGACGCTCTCGCGCGGCCAGCAGGTGATTTGTATTACGCATCTTCCGCAGATTGCGGCGTTTGCGGACCAGCACTTTTTAATTGAGAAGATGGAGCGGGGCGGGAGAACGCAGACTGGGGTTCGGCAGTTGAGGCCGGAGGAGCGGGTGGAAGAGATTGCGCGGATGCTCTCCGGGGCCAGCCTGACGGAGACCAGTCTGCGGCATGCGGAGCAGATGCTGCGGGCCAGCGGGACGGTTTGATGGGGTTGGGAGCGGCTGCGGGACGGAGGGGCTGCGGGATGGGGTGGGAGCGGGATGGGGTGGGAGCGGCAACCTTTTGGGGCCAGGGCGAATCCAAGGGCGCACTGAGCAAGGAGGCTGTCATATGCCAGAGCCAAAGAAGCGCGCTCATCCGCCGTGTCAGTGTGTGGTGCGGGATGGAGAGAAGTACTGTTGCCAGATCTGCGAGGACAGCAAGGGAGTGGCTGCGATCCGGTGTGATTGCAAGCATCCGGGGTGTTCAGGGCATTAGAGTTGTCGGCTGATGGAAGTGGCGGAGCAGGCGGGTTGGCGGGTGGTTCGCTGGGAGTGGCGAACGAGGGGGGTGCTGTGCAAAAAGCCAGCGAGGCGATGAGGCTGGTGAGGTTCACGGACCTACTTGCCGCGCCGGGGGCGGAGGGCAGAAAAGCGCCATTCAAGGGGCGAAGAAGGTATACTTAACTGGTGAGTCAACTTACTGAATCCGCCGAGAATGTGCGTCCGAGCCAGGGCGACACCCGAACCAAACGAGTCCTGTTGCTGAAGCCCAGAGGCTTTTGCGCCGGGGTGGTGCGTGCGATCGATATCGTGCAGATTGCGCTGGATACGTTTGGGGCTCCGATCTATGTGCGCAAAGAGATCGTCCATAACAGCTATGTGGTGAATGATCTGGCGCAGAAGGGCGCGATCTTTGTCAACGAGCTGGACGAGGTGCCGGAGGGCGCGCGGGTGATTTACTCGGCCCATGGCGTGAGCCCGGCGGTTCGGGATGGCGCGAAGGAGCGGAAGTTGAAGGTAATCGACGCGACCTGCCCTTTGGTTACCAAGGTGCACATCGAAGCGATCAAGTTTGCGAAGCAGGGATATTCGCTGGTGCTGGTGGGGCATCGCGACCATGAGGAGATTCAGGGGACGCAGGGCGAGGCTCCAGAGGTGACTCAGGTGGTTTCGACGGTGCGGGAGGTGGAGGAGTTGGAGGTAGCGGACCCGAAGAAGGTGGCCTACCTGACGCAGACGACGCTTTCCCTGGACGAGGCGCGGTACATGATTGAGGCGCTGAAGAAGAAGTATCCGGAGATAGTGGGGCCGCATGCGCAGGACATCTGCTATGCGACGGAGAACCGCCAGTCGGCGGTGAAGAATGTGGCGCATGAGGCGGATCTGGTGCTGGTGGTGGGATCCCGGAACAGTTCCAACTCCAACCGTCTGGTGGAGGTGTCGCAGAAGATCGGGACGCAGTCTTATCTGATTGACAAGGCGGAGGATATTCAACCTGGTTGGCTGGAGGGCGTGACGACGGTTGCGATTACGGCAGGCGCGTCCGCACCCGAGATTCTGGTGCAGGAGGTGATTGCGTATCTGCAGAGCAAGGGGTATGGTTCTGTGGATGAGGTGGAAGTGATGCCGGAGAATGTACGCTTTGGCCTGCCGGAAGAGATTATCTCTGCGATTGCGTCGGCGCCGGCGGCTAGTTCTTCGCTTTGACGAGAGCCAGGGGCTGGTTCTGGCGCGGGACAGATGGCAGCGCGGCGCCAGGCGCATGGTTCCTGGGTTCGGAGAAAGAGTCGTCTGCTGCTGAGCGCACTGGCGTGCGCGAATGAGTAGAGAAGACGTATTTGTACCCGGAGTGTATGAGTAGAAGAGGATCCAATCCGCAGACGACGGTGCAGCCGCGATTTGGGCGAATCGACCTGGCGATGGAGCAGGTGAGTGAAGGCATTGAGGCCGCGACGAACTGGCTGTTAGGCCAGCAGCACGAGCTTGGATACTGGTGTGCGGAGTTGGAGGCGGACTCCATGCTGGAGGCCGATTACATCTTTCTGTATGCGCTGCTGGGCACCGGGGACCGGGGCCGGATGGAACGGGCGGCCAATGAGATTATCCGCCACCAGAACGAGGATGGCGGCTGGAGTCTTTATCCGGGTGGGCCGAGCAATGTGAATTACGGCGTGAAGTGCTATCTAGCGCTGAAGCTGATGGGATGGAAGGCGGATGATCCGCTGATGGCGAAGGCGCGCAAGAAGGTGCTGGAGCTGGGTGGGGTGGTGGAGTGCAATACGTTCACCAAGATTTACCTCTGCGCCATGGGGCAGTATGACTATGACGCCGTGCCGGCTGTTCCGCCGGAGATCATCCTTTTCCCGAAGTGGTTCTACTTCAACATCTATGAGATCAGCGCCTGGTCGCGGGCGATTCTGGTGCCGTTGTCGATCATCTATGCCAAGAAGCCGTTCAAGAAGCTGGCTCCGGAGCAGACGATCGATGAATTGTTTGTGGGGGGACGCGAGGGCGCGAACCTGCATCTGCATTTTGACCGGAAGCGGCTGTTTTCCTGGCGCAACTTCTTTTTATTGGCCGACCGGCTGATGCATTGGTCCGAGCGGGTGCATATCCGGCCGCTGCGCAAGGTGGCGCTGAAGAGGGCCGAGCAGTGGATTCTGGACCACTTTGAGCGCTCCGACGGCCTGGGGGCGATCTATCCGGCGATGCTGAATGCGATTGTCGCGCTGGTGTATCTGGGGTACTCGAAGGATGATCCTCAGTTGATTCGGGCGATAGACGAGTTTGAGCGGCTGGGGATTGACTGCCCGGAGGGGACGCCGGATTATCCGGTTCCGACGTTCCGGATGCAGCCGTGCTTTTCGCCGGTGTGGGATACGGCGCAGGTGCTCTCCACGCTGGGTGAGGTGGGATTGGCGAAGGATGATCCGCGGTTGGTGAAGGCGGCCGACTGGCTGCTCTCCAAGGAGATTCGATTCAAGGGCGACTGGTCGCACAACGTGAAGGTTGCCGAGCCGAGTTGCTGGTGCTTCTTCTTCAACAACGATCATCAGCCGGATGTGGACGATACGGGAGAGGTCCTACTGGCGCTGAAGGCAGTGGACAATCCGCGAGAGCGCTACCAGCATGAGGTGACGCGGAGGGCGATCGAGTGGGTGTTTGCCATGCAGTGCAAGAATGGCGGCTGGGCGTCCTTTGACAAGGACAACACCAAGAAGATCTTCGAGTCGATTCCGTTTGCCGATCACAATGCGATGATCGATCCGCCCACGGTGGATATTACCGGGCGCATTCTGGAGATGCTGGCCAGCTATGGCTACACGCGCCGCGACAAGCGGGTGGAGAGAGCGATTGAGTTCATTCTGAAGGAGCAGGAGCCGGATGGAGCCTGGTTCGGCCGGTGGGGAGTGAACTATCTGTATGGCACCTTCCTGGTGTTGCGCGGCCTGCATGCCATGGAGGTGAGCTATCTGGAGCCGGCTGTGCAACGGGCGGCTGAGTGGATTCGCATGGTGCAGAACGCGGATGGCGGCTGGGGTGAGACGGCGGGCACGTATGACGACCCGGGCCAGCGCGGGGTTGGTCCCTCCACGCCGAGCCAGACGGCCTGGGCGCTACTGGGGTTACTGGCGGCCAACGACACGCGCTCTGATTCGGTGGCCAAGGGTGTTCGCTGGCTGATTGAGCGGCAGCAGGAGGATGGTTCCTGGAGTGAGCTAATGCCCGGACGCAATGGCGAGAGCTACTACACTGGAACGGGGTTCCCGAAGGTGTTTTATCTGGGTTACCACTTCTATAAGCAGTACTTTCCCTTGCTAGCGCTGACGACCTACCGCAAGGCGATGGAGCGGGGAGAGTACGAGGCAGGTTGAAAGGTGCAGACGTTGCCGGGTGCAGCGTTTGGGCGTGAAAGCAGCAGGATTTGACGGCGAGCAAGAGTTTGACGGGTTGGTTGTGAAGAAGCGAAGGACGGAAGCCGGCGCAGGCAGGTTGAAGCAGGCGCCGGAGGTTCCGGTTAGTTCGGAAGGTTCGGGAAGAAGGAGCGATTCAGCATGGGCATTCCTATCTCACAGATGTTAACCGTTACCAGTTATGTTCTGAAGCAGAAGCTGGCGGGAAGGAAGCGGTATCCGCTGGTGCTGATGCTGGAGCCGCTCTTTCGCTGCAATCTGGCCTGCGCGGGTTGCGGCAAGATTCAATACCCGGCGCATATTCTGAAGGCGCAACTGACGCCGGAGGAGTGTTTCCGCGCGGTGGAGGAGTGCGGCACGCCGATGGTGTCGATTCCGGGCGGAGAGCCGCTGCTGCATCCGCAGATTGCGGAGATTGTAGCCGGACTGGTGAAGCGGAAGAAGTATATCTACCTGTGCACGAATGCGCTTTTACTGAAGGAGAAGCTGCATTTGTTCCAGCCCTCCAAGTATCTGAGTTTTTCCGTGCATGTGGATGGGCAGAAGGAACACCATGATCTCTCTGTGTGCCGCGAGGGCGGGCATGAGATTGCGATGGAGGGCATCCGCGCGGCGGTAGCGGCTGGGTTCCGGGTGACGACGAACACGACGCTGTTCGACGGAGCGGATCCCAACTCCGTGCGCGCACACTTTGATGAGCTGATGAGCGTTGGTGTGGAGAGCATGATGGTGTCACCGGGATACACCTACGACAAGGCTCCCGACCAGAATCACTTTCTGGGCAAGGCGAGGTCGCGCAAGCTGTTTCGCGCCATTTTGTCCAACAGGAAGAAGAGCTGGCAGTTCAATACGCATCCTCTGTTTGCCGAGTATCTGATGGGCAAGCGGGACTTTGAGTGCACGCCGTGGGGCATGCCGACTTACTCGATCTTTGGCTGGCAGAAGCCGTGTTACCTGCTGCAGGATGGCTATGCGGACAGCTTCCAGGAGCTGATGGAGACGGTGGAGTGGGCCAAGTATGGCGCCAAGAGCGGCAATCCGCAGTGCGCGAACTGCATGGTTCACTCTGGCCATGAGGCCTCCGCGGTGGATTACAACTTCAGCTCTGTCAAGGGATTCTGGGAGACGGCGAAGAGGTACATCTTCCCGCCGATGTATGAGGATGCGGATGCGCAGAAGCTGCTGAACGAGTGGCCGGTGGCAAACCATGGGCCGCTGGTGCAGATCCACCAGACGCCGGAGACGGTGGTGGTGGGCTCGCCGAAGCCGGTGGATGAGGTGTCCAGCATGGCGGGCGACTAGGGAGGGTTTGCCGCCGATGAGCGGCAGCAGGGCGGAGCGTGGCAGGGCGTCTAGCTGTGAGAAGAGCATTCGCCTGACGCCGGAGCCGGGCATGGGCCGATGGGAAGATGGCTGCAAGCGGAGGATGAAGAGCGACGATGGCGACAGCAGAGCAGGAACACCTGAAGATCGAACAACTGCAGCATGCGGCTGCGGATGACCTGGAGACTGTGGCGGGACGGGAGCGCGAGAACCTGGAGGGATGGATTCCAGAGCTGGCGACCGAGGCCGAGGTGCGTGAGGCGCTGGAGAAGGCCTTTGACTACCGCGGCGACGTGACGGTGACCTGCAAGGACGGAACGACGGTGGAGGGCTATCTGTATGACCGGCGCAGCGGGATGACGCTGGAAGACTCTCTGATCCGCATGATTCCGGCCCCTCGAGAGGGCGTTGCTTTAAAGCGGGTGATGATTCGATTTGCCGATGTGGCCGCGCTGAAGTTTAGCGGGAGGGATACGGCGGCGGGCAAGACCTTTGAGGCCTGGGTGAAGAGCTACTGGGAGAAGAAGGCAGCGGGCGAGAAGAATATCCAGATCAAGCCTGAGGCGCTGGACTAGGAAGCACAGGGGCGCTCTGCCGGGAAGCCCCGAGGCGCTCGATCAGGAAGCTTGGCGCGGTATTTGGAGCATCCGGCGTTCGCTTGTTTCGCGTTCTCCTCGGCTGATGTGGGCTGCTGGTTGTGCATAGGGCCGGGTGACGGATGGAGCGCTCGCAGCTTTGTGAGCACTTGAGCGCAAGACGCTTTGGCGAGGCTGCGCCGGACGTGCTAGCAGGAGGCGTGGCTGGTGGGAGGCGTGGCGAGCAGGACGAGAAACTATGCGGCTATTTCTTACCGGGGCAACAGGATTCGTGGGAGCGCATGTAGCGCGGCTGGCTGCGGCCCAGGGGGCGGAGCTGCGGCTGCTGGCGCGGGCCAGCTCGAACACCTCACGCCTGCCCAAAGGGGCGGAGGTGGTGGTGGGGGATCTGCGCGCGCCAGAGGAGTTTGCCAAGGCTCTGGAAGGATGCGATGGGCTGATCCATGTGGCGGCGGACTATCGGCTGTGGGCTCCTGATGCGGCAGAGATGTACAAGACCAACGTGGAGGGGACGCGGCGGTTGCTTTTGCTGGCCCGGCAGGCGGGCGTCCGGCGGGTGGTGTATACCAGCAGCGTAGCCACCATGGGCTTCAAGACCGATGGCACGGTGGTGGATGAAGAGTCGCCAGTGAGCGAGGCGGATATGATCGGCCACTACAAGCGGTCCAAGTGGATGGCGGAGCAGGTGGCGCTGGAGGCTGCGCGTGCGGGGCAGGAGGTGATGGTGCTGAATCCGACCACGCCGATTGGATCACTGGACGCCAAGCCGACGCCGACTGGAAGGATCGTGGTGGACTTTTTGAATCGGAAGTTTCCGGCCTATGTGGATACGGGGTTGAATCTGGTGGATGTGGATGAGGTGGCGCGGATGCATCTGGTGGCGCTGGAGCGCGGCCGGGTGGGGGAGCGGTACATTCTGGGAGGGGAGAATCTGACTCTGAAGCAGATTCTGGACCGGCTGGCGGAGATTACAGGGTTGAAGTCTCCGACGATGAAGGCTCCGCATGCTCTGGCGATGGCGTTTGCATTCTTTGATGAGATGGTGACGGGGAGGTTGCGGGGCAAGGAGCCTCGGGCGACGGTGGAGGCGGTGAAGATGGGGAAAAAGAAGATGTTTGCCAGCCCTGCCAAGGCGGAGCGCGAGCTGGGGCTGCGGGTGGGGAGCGTGGAGGGGGCGCTGCGCGCCGCCTGCGGCTGGTTTGTGGCCAACGGGTATGCGCCTGCTCCGCCGAAGGCTGTTGGTTAAGAGCCTGGTGGAGGTGAGGGATACGAACGCAGGGCGTTCCTAGCGGAGAGCGCCGCGGGTGCCGCGTGATTCTCGCTCCGTATGGGAGGGCGTGTTCAGCGGATAGGAACTCCGGCGGCCACTTGCTGGAAGCCGAGCCTGTCTGGGGTGACCGCTGCCGGAGGCAGCCTGTCGCATGCGGCCAGATGGTGCGCCGAGAAACCATGGGGTGTCGCAACTCCGATTTCGTCGTGCCCCGGAAGAGTTGCCGCCGGTTCGACATCTCCATCCGCAAGTGCTTAAGGATGTCCCTCCCGGTCTCGCCGACCGCTCACCCCAATCCCTCGCCGAGTTGCCTCCCACCGCCTACGCTTCGAGGATGGCAAACTAGTCACAGATCAGCGTCAGCCTGGTCAACCGTTTGGTTGTCCAGATGAATACTACGGAGTTGACGGCATTTGCTAGCCCAACTTCCGCAGCTTGAGCGGCAAGTCTTTTCTTTTCAGCGCGGACATGTCGAAGTCTTCACTACAACTCTGCAAAT
>DAHXNO010000005.1 GCA_027365345.1 Granulicella sp. | reverse complement strand
CTTGAACATCGGATCGGCGATGAACAATCCCGCCTGGCAGGCGATTGTGCCGGAGTTGGTACCGCATGAGCAGATTCCCAATGCGGTGGCTCTGAACGCGGCCAGCAACAACCTTGCACGATCCGTGGGGCCGGCGCTGGGTGGGTTGCTGGTGGCGGCGTTTCTGCTTCCGGCTCGGGGCGCTGCGTGGGTATTCGCCCTTAACTCAGCTTCGTTTGCGGGTGTGATATGGATCTTGTGGAGGTGGCGACGGCAGCCACTGTTCCAAAGCGCGTTGCCGGCGGAACGAATCGCCGGGTCAGTGCGATCAGGGTTGCGCTATCTTCGCCATGCTCCTGATCTGCAGGGGCCACTGATCCGGGTGTTTGGGTTTACCTTCTTTGCCAGCGCCGTCTGGAGCCTGCTGGCGCTGGTGGCGAAGCGAGATCTTCACCAGGGTGCGATGGGTTACGGCATCCTGAACGGGTGCCTGGGGTTGGGCGCTGTGGTGGGAGCGACGCTGCTGGCTCGTTTGCGGCAGCGGGTGGATGCGGATACGATGTTGGCCGGGGCCGGAGCCTACTTTGTGGCGACGCTGTTGGTGCTGGCGCTTGTGCCGATACCATGGGCGGCGATCCTGATGCTGCTGGGTGCGGGGTTTGCCTGGACGACGACGATGTCTACGCTGAATGTGAGCGTGCAACTGAGCGTTCCGGCCTGGGTGTATGCGCGGGCTCTAGGTGCCTACCTGATGGCGTTGCAGGGCGGATTGGCGCTGGGTAGCGTGCTTTGGGGCGCGATTGCACAGCGCAGCTCGACTCGGGTTTCTCTGATCTGCGCCGCGGTGGGGATGGCCGCCAGCATGCCGGCGATGCGGCGTTTCCATATTCTGAAGGGTCTGCTGCCGGACCTGACTCCGTACCACTGGAAACGGCCGCTGCCGGGGTTCGCGGAGACAGCGGATCCGGATGCGGGACCGGTGCGAATCTCAGTGGACTACAACGTGCCGACAGAGAATTACGCGCAGTTCACGCGGATGATACAGAGGTTGAAGGGCGTGCGCCTGCGCGGAGGCGCGGTGCGGTGGGGGATCTACCGGGATGCGGCCCATCCGGAGCATCTGAACGAGACCTTCATCATGGAGAGCTGGATGGATTTTTTGCGTTCACGGGAGCGTATGACCCGGGCTGACCATGCGATCCGAGAGCAGGTTTATGGGCTGCACAAGGATCCGGATGGCGGCTCGAAGCCGCCGCAGATCAGCTTCCAGGTGTGGGCATCGTTTGTGCCTGCCGATGGGGTTGCGGGTGAACAGCGAGCATCAGAGGGAACGGCTGCTCCGGAGTAATCCGGGAAATGGCGCGGCGCGGGAGTGGAACGGTGAAGAAGGCCGATGGGGACGAGGGCTTCCATCGCCGGATTTGCTCTGCAGCAGATTTCTGCATTGGGTGAAGGGAGTACGGCGACCGGTATAATTCCGGTGCTATGGAAACCCAGTGTGTTGTCTTCTTCCACTTCCGCCAGAGCCGTATTTTCGGCTTGCTTGCGCCAGTTCTGTGCGTGGTGATGGCGTGGCCTTTGCGTGCGCGGGCGGCAGAGACGGCGACGGCCGGCGCGCAGCAGCCTGTGCCCATGGCTACGCCGGCACAGATGCAGGAACGGTTGGGAACCGTATCGTTTCCGGTCTCCTGTGGAGTGGAGACGCAGCCCTACTTCAACCGCGGGGTGGAGTTGTTGCATGACTTCTGGTACGAGGAGGCGCGGCGGCAGTTTGAGAGGATCGCCAAGGACAATCCGGCATGCGCGATGGCCCATTGGGGCGAGGCGATGAGCGCGTTCCATGAGATATGGAATCGCCCAGATGCCGCCGCGATGGTCTTTGGCTGGGCGCAGATGCAGGACGCGCTGGCGCTGCCGGTGAAGACGGCCAGAGAGAGGGCCTATATCGCCGCGCTGGCGGCTTTTTACAGACCCGGGCCGGATCAGTTCCCGGCGCGAGTGCAGGCGTACTCGGCGGCGATGGGACGGCTGTATGCGAGGTATCCGAACGACGATGACGCTGGGGCGTTTTATGCTCTCTCCCTGCTGGCCGAAGAGGATCCAGGGGACACGTCGGAGGTGCAGGAGCATAAGGCGATGGCGGTCTTGCGGCCGTTGTTTGCGAAGGATCCGGACAATCCCGGGGTGGTGCATTATGTGATCCACTCCTGTGACAATCCGGCGATGGCTAAGGAGGCTCTGGCGGCAGCCAACCAATATGGTGTGATCGCGCCTTCCGGGCCGCATGCAGCCCATATGCCCGGACATATCTATGCGCGGCTGGGGATGTGGCCGCAGGATATCGCGGCGCAGAGGGGATCGATCAAGGCATCCGAGGAGGCGGAGGCGCGCGGAGAGAGCGGGATTATGGATGAGCCGCACTCCTATGACTTCCTGATCTATGCAGATTTGCAAAGCGGGCAGGATGGGCAGGCAAAGCGGGATCTGGCGGCCAGCGGCGCGGTTCTGGATCGGCTTGGGGCGATGCCGGGCAAGGGCAAGGCGTATATGGCAGGGATGATTCCGTACTATCGAGTGAAGCTGGCCGGCTTTTATGCGCTGGAGATGAGGGACTGGAAGATGGCTGCGGCGATGAAGCCGCTTGCTGGATCACCGCCCGATGACGTGATGCTGGTGGATTGGATGAGGGTGGTTGCCGATGGGCATTTGAAGGATGGACCGAAGGCCGCTGCGGACATGGCCAGCTATCAACGGAGCATGGCCGAGCTGAGGAAGAGTGACGATGCTTATGATGCTGACTCCACCGCGACGAAGATTATGAGCGAAGAGGTAGCGGGATGGGCGGCCTATGCGGAGGGTCATGAGGCCGCCGGGCTGGAGTCGATGCGGGCCGCGGCGGATCTGCAGGATAAGGTGGGGCAGGGCGAGGTGGATATTCCAGCGCGCGAGATGCTTGGCGGCATGCTGCTGAAGATGGGCCGGCCAAAGGAAGCTCTGGCGCAGTACGAGACTGCGCTGCGGTTGAGCCCGAATCGGTTGAACGGATTGTATGGAGCGGCGCGGGCCGCGGCCGCGTGTGGCGAGAAGGCCCAGGCCGTTACTTTTTATCGGGCGATGCTGCAGTCGACTGATGGAGGAGCGGAGTCTGCGCGACCTGAGGTGGCGCAAGCGAGGCAGTATCTGGCTGCGAATGAAGAGAATGGCGGTTGATGCGTGTTTCCTCCAGTGGTCACGCTGGGTTTTGACAGCTATCGATCAGGGTTTCCGTCCGCATCCGCTGCGCTGGGCTTGCCGACCGGGAGGGTGCGAATCATGATATTCCGGAACCAGAGCTTGTCGCCCGGAGCTCCCTTGGGCTCAGTGCCCTGCAGCGAAATATGCCCTACGTGATACTTGCTGTATCCGGGCATATGCGCGAATTTGGTTCCCGCGATCAACTGCCACCAGTGCGCGTCCCACAGGTGGGTGTTGATGACCTGATGCCCGTTTTGGAAGAGGCGGAGATGACCGTGGTCCGCAAGGATCTCGAATGAGTTCCACTGGCCCGCCGGCTTTACCCACTGGGCGTTGTCGGAGATCACGTCAAAGATGTCCCCGGAGTGCTCCTTTGCGATGTGGCTATCGGGAACGGTGCAGGTCCGGTCTGCTATTTGCATCTCCACGCCGGTGTCGTAGGTGTTACGGTATTGCGGCGATTCGTGAACGTAGAACATCACGCCACTGTCGATGCACGGGCGCGCCTTCCACTCCAGTTTGAGATCGAAGTTTGAGAATTGCTGGTTGGTCACAAGGTCGGCATAGTCGGCGGGAGGATCCTGGTTGGTCTTGCTTAATTGAATGGTCCCGTCTACAACCGACCAGTCGCTTCCAGGTTTCTGCTCCATGTAGGAGTGCCAGCCGTCGAGGTTATGGCCGTTGAAGAGCAGGCGCCAGCCTTGTTGCTGCTGGCGGGCGGTGAGCGTGTTGGGAGGCTTTACCTGCGCCTGGGCGAAGCCGCACAACGCGATAAAGACAGTGAATGCGATCCAGATGGGCTTTCTTATGGGCATCGGCCGGCTCCTTGGAGTTTGCTGGAGTGTGATGTTGCGGCGAAGGGCATACGGCGAAGTTCGACGTGAGTCTTGCCGGAGAGTGGATGAATGTACCCGTTGTGAGCGCCAGAAGGCGCGGCGACGCATGACAGGCGGGTACGCTTGCTACTGGAGGATATATCTCAGTGAACGTGCCGGGCAACCAGCTTTGTGTTCGTGACTCCGCCGCGAACGAAGTTGTTGCTCAACAGCGCCTCAAAGTTATGGAGGCGTCCGCTTTTATCGACTGCGACCTGCATCACGGGTTGCCACAGGGCGCTATACGTAAGAAAGTTAACGGCGCCATAGATCGAACCCATCGAGGCGCCTTCGACGAGCAGCACGGCCCCCTGACCCTGACCCTGAGTCTTGTCGACCAAGGCGATCGACCTAGACGCATCGAGTCCAGGGGTCTTTCGGTGATAGACGCGCTGCTTTTGTTCGCCGGGCCGAGGTGCGCGGTGATAGACGGTATGGAAGTCCGCGTCTGAGGGAGTTTCTGGCACGGCTTGGCGATACACTCGACTTGGATCGCTCGTTGACGGCTTAGGATGCGGCGACGGATGGAACGGAGGGAGTGGAACGATGGACATAGCTGAGAAGGGCCATGCTGAGCCAAAGGCGTATGGTTGTTGCACGCCTTCTGCCGGTAACGGATCGCGGGCCAGCGAAGCGATTGAAGAAGCCGTTCCAAAGAACGAGGTCTCGGTGGAAACGCGCGCGCGCATGGTCAGGCTTAGGGGCGGGAGGTTTCTGATGGGAACCGACAGCGCCGAGGGATTTCCGCAGGACGGCGAAGGTCCGGTGCGCGAGGTGACGTTGCGCCCGTTCTGGATTGATTCCACGACGGTGACCAATCGTCTGTTTCGGAAGTTTGTGGAAGCCACCGGCTATCGCACGGAGGCCGAGCGGTTTGGCTGGTCATTCGTCTTCTGGGCGCATATTCCCAAAGCGAGATTCAACGAATTGGTGGAGGACAGGGTAAGGGCAGCGCCCTGGTGGTGCAAGGTTCGCGGCGCTCGATGGGATGCGCCTGAGGGCCCAGGCTCAAATTTGCTGCGCCGCGACGAGCATCCTGTGGTTCATGTTTCCTGGAATGACGCGGTAGCGTACGCGCGATGGTGTGGACAGAGGCTGCCCACGGAGGCCGAGTGGGAGTATGCAGCCCGCGGGGGGCTGGAGCAAAGGATCTATCCCTGGGGTGACAAGCTGCGGCCCGGGGGAAAGCATATGTGCAATATCTGGCAGGGAGATTTTCCGAATCACGACAGCGGCGATGACGGCTATGCCGGCACCTCGCCGGTGCAGGCTTTCCCCCCGAATGGCTACGGTCTGTACTCCATGACCGGCAACACATGGGAGTGGTGCGCCGACTGGTTCAGTGCAGACTTTCATAAAACAGCGAACCTCGACAATCCGACTGGACCGCCGGACGGAACAGCGCGCGTGACCAGAGGAGGATCGTTTCTGTGCCATAAGTCCTACTGCAACCGGTATCGGGTTGCGGCGCGCAGTTCCAACACTCCAGATAGCTCCTGCTCCAATACCAGCTTCCGATGCGCAGCCTGCGACGGAACGGTTGGGCGCGAGCCTTTGGAAACAAAAGGATTTCAGGGAGCGGAGAAGCGATGAGTTCAAATGTTACGAGTGTTACGAGCGGAATCGATCGTAGAACCTTTGTAAAAGCTGCGGCGGCGTCGGCAGTTGTTTCGCTTTCCGGCCCAGTACGAGCGAGCGAACCGGCTCCGTCACGCCGCCCGCCTAATGTCATCCTGATGATCTGCGACGACCTGGGTTCCGGGGACCTGCATTGTTATGGATCGTCGTTGAAGACTCCAAATCTCGATAAGATGGCGAGTGAAGGTGCGCGCTTTACCCACTTCAACACAGCGCATCCGATATGCTCCGCCTCTCGTGCAGCCTTGCTGACGGGTAGATATGCCAGCCGCAGCCATACCCAGGGAGCGTATGGACCGTCCGCTAAGGATGGTATGGATCTGGATGAAAAGACGCTTGCGGATATTCTGGGGACGGCCGGATACAAGTCCATGGCGATCGGCAAATGGCACCTGGGTTACCCACCGCCCTATCTGCCGGCCAACAGGGGTTTCGATTCGTACTGTGGAGTTCCGTGGAGCGTGGATATGGCCCCGCTGCCGCTGCTGCGCGGCACAACCGTGGTTGAGGCCAACGCCGATCGTGAGATGCTGACGCCCCTCTACACGGAAGAGGCTGTGAAGTTTATTGATGAGTCGGCGGCTGCTCCGTTCTTTCTGTATGTTGCGTATTCGTATCCGCATGACCCGCCGACAGGTTCGCCACGATTTCGCGGTCACTCCGGACTTGGACGCCAGGGAGACGCGATTGAGGAGATTGATTGGAGCGTGGGCGAGATTCTTGACGCCGTCCGGCGGAACGGATTGGACCGGGATACGCTGATCTTTTTTACCAGCGATCACGGCCCCTGGTTCCAGGGATGCCCGGGGCCGCGCCGGGGGCGGAAGTCCACTGGATTTGAAGGCGGCGTGCGCATCCCCTTCCTCGCGCGCTGGACGGGCGCGATTCCGGCAGGGAGAGTGATTGATGAGTGGGGATCGAATCTTGACGTGGTGCCGACGGTTACGTCCATCTGTGGAGCAAAGTGCTCGCCCAACCCGCTGGATGGCGTGGATATCTCCGAGCTTCTGACGGGAAGGAAAGATCACGTTGAGCGTGGAGCGTTGCTGTACTTTGCCGTTTCGTTCGACCAGCAGATTCTGGAGTGCGTTCGCAAGGGTAACTGGAAGCTGCGCGTCTCGCAACGGACCGGTGAGATTTATATCAATGACTGGCTGGGCGGCTCGTGCCAGCCTACCCGGCACTTCCTCTTACCGCATCCAGAGCTTTATAACCTGGAGTTGGACCCGGCCGAGAGCTACGATGCGGCGGTTGACTATCCGGAGAAGATCAAGGAGCTGGAGAGCGAGATCGAAGCTTTGATCCCAACCTTCCCTGAGAATGTTCAGATGGCTTATGCGAAGTTGAAGTCAAATCCAGGCAGTCCGTACACGCCTGCAGCGGCGGCGACGCGACCTGCCGATCTGGTGGCTCCGGAGTGGATATACATTCCTCCGTGGCGGCGAGGATAAAGCGATTCGAGGCATGGGGCCTGGGCGCGGCTGCAGTGGATCTACTGGCGGCGCAGGCTGCTCAGTTTGGCGCGGGCCAGGGATGCCTCTGGAGATACCGGGAAGCGTTGGATCAGTTCGCGAAGTTCGCGCTCTGCCGCGGCAGTCTCGCGCTCATCGATGAGAGCGTAGGCCTTATGGAGCTCGGCGGCGGGGATCTTGGCGTTGTCAGGATACGACGTAATGACCTGATCGTAGCTCTTGATAGCGGCTGAGGGCCGGTGGCTACGCATATCCATCTCTCCGAGATAGAAGTAGGCATTGCCGGAGAGGTTGTCGTCAGGGTGCGCCTTGATGAGAGCCTCAAACTCTGATGCTGCCAAGGCGAAGCGAGCGGAGATGTAGTCCGCATAGGCTCCGCGGTACATATCGCCGGCAGAGGGCGCGGTGGGGATGGGCACGGCCGCCGGTTCAGCGCCCGCTGGAATGGGTTGAGCGTTGGCTCCCAGGGCTCCGTTGGGATTGCTGTCTGTGGGGGCGCTGGAGGTGTCCAGATTGGGGTTTGCTCCAGCCGGGACGACGCCGACCGGAGTTCCGGGCGCGGGAGTTACCCCAGTGGTGGGAGCTCCCGCAGCAGAAGTGGTGGGAGTCGCCTGAGGCAGGTTGCTGAGGGCTGCGTTGGCGATCTGCTGCTGGCTTTGAATGGTGGCGAGGGACTTCGCCATCTTGTCCAAACGGGCGGAGAGCGCATCCACCGAGTCGTTGAGTGCTTGCACCTGGCCGGAGATTTGCTGATTGTTTGTACTGGCTGCGGTTTGCTGGTTCTGCATGCTGAGCTTAAGACCGTTGACGGTGGTGGTCATGGTGTTTACAGCGTCGGCTGTCTGCTGGAGGAGTTCCTTGAGCATGCCCATATTTTCGTCATTGGACTTTTGCAGCGTGGCCAGCGAGATCTGAAGCTGTTGCACCTCGGTCTCAAGCTGGATGATGTCCTTATTGGCAGCGTGTGCAGGGAGGGAGACAAGTCCGGCAAAGAGGAATGAGGCAGTAAGGATGCGGAGGGCATGCGGCGGGGTCATGGGATTGAACTCCTCAAAGTCCTTTAGATGGGACTACTTCAATATAAGGATACCGGTCCTCGGGAGAAGAAGAAATACAGGGAGCTGGCGGAGGCGAGAGGAAGGAGGGGGGAGTGGGGAGAGCGAGGCGTGGACCTGCGCTCTCCGCAAAGGCGAGGGACATCGGAAAGAGGATCCAAAAGAGGAGACAAAGAACGGAGGCCGCTCCACAGGCCACGGGTTGGAGGTGGTGTGGAGCGGCCCCTGTTTGGGTGAGGCTTAGCGATCGATGGAGAACTGATCGCGACGGTTTTGCTGCCAGCAGCTCTCGGTGTCTTCCGTGCAGAACTGCTTCTCTTTGCCATAGCTGACGACGCGAATGCGGCTGCCATCCATGCCGGCGGCAACGAGCGCCGACTTGGCGGCGTTTGCGCGGTTTTCGCCGAGGGTGATGTTGTACGCAGCCGAGCCGCGATCGTCGCAGTAGCCGCCGATCAGGATTTTGATGTCCGGATGGGCGTTGAGGTAGGCAGCGGCGGTGCTGATGGATGCCTTCGCATCGGCAGAAAGATCATAGCTGTCGTACGCGAAGAAGATGTCCTGAACATGGGCGTGGAACTCCGCATCGGAGCTCATGTTGCTGGGGGCTGGGGGAGCGGCCGGAACCTCAGGCACACGAACTGTTACACGAACGTTGGCTTCTGTGGTTCCACCCGCGTTTGTGGCGACGAGGTGGAAGTTTGTAGAACTCGAAGGAGAGACTGTCTGGGTTCCGTTGACGGGAACCTGGCCGATGCCATCGATGCTCACGCTGGTAGCGTTGGTGGTGCGCCAGTTGAGAACAACGGATTGACCAAGATCGATGGACATGGGATCGGCCGTGATGGACGCGGTCGGCGGCGCTACGGTCTGTGGAGCCATTGCGGCGGGCGGGGGTGGCGCAGCTTGCTTCTTGTGGCAGCCCGATGCTGCCAGCAGGGCAAGGGTTGCAACGAGTGCAGCCTTGTTTCGTAATGACGTGCGTTGAGCGATCATGATGTCCTCTTCTGAACGGATGGTTCGGGTAGGGTGCTGAATGGGGTGAATTTATTTCTGGTTAAACTATATATCGTTACGCGACAAGCGGTGCAAAACCACGGACCAAATTACGATTCAGCGTACCGGGGCGGTCACCAAGGTGGGCTGGTGGCGTAGCCGGGTGACGACCGAGGTACGTAGCGGTCCAGTGGCTGGGCAGGCTTGAGGTATACAGATGAATTTGTATCAGATGATGGCGTTCGACTTCCAGTGACGCCGGCCTACTTCCAGCTCCAGTCAGGCATGTCGGCTCCCTTGTCGGTGAGGACCTGGCGCTGGGTTCCGTCGGCGAGCATGGAGACGATGCGGGTGTGATTATCGTGGCCATCGGGGGAGTTGGCAAAGGCGATGTGGCGGCCGTCCGGGCTCCAGGTGGGGAAGTCGCAGCGGCCGATGTCATGGGTGAGCTGGATCCAGCGTTTGGTGGAGACCTCCATGACGTAGATATCCTGGCCACCGGGGGCTCCAGGGCCGTAGTGGCGATCCCAGGCAAAGGTGATGAACTGGCCGTTGGGCGACCAGGAGGGGGATGTTGCGTAGCCGCCATCGGTCATGCGGGTGACGCCGGAGCCGTCGGCGTCCATGATGTAGAGCTGGGGAAGGCCGGTGCGGCCGCTGATGAAGGCGATCTGGGTTCCAGTTTTGGGATTCCAGGTGGGAGAGACGTCAAGACCGCCGTAGTCGGTGAGGCGGCGGGAGAGAGAGCCCTGAGGGTCGGAGACCCAGATCTCCGATGCTCCGGAGCGTGAGGAGGAGAAGGCAAGCTGCTGACCGTTGGGGGACCAGGCAGGGGATACGTTGGCGCTGCCGATGTTGATGAAGTGGACCAGGCGGCCCAGCAGCAGGGAGTACATACGCAGCTCAAAGCCGTTGTGGGTGAGGGAGCTGAAGGCAACGACAGAGTTGTCTGGCGAGACGGCGGGAGAGATGGAGTCCTCACCCAGATGGGTGAGCTGCTCTTTGTTGGCTCCATCGTAGTCCATCATCCAGATCTCCTTGACGCCGTTGCTCATGCGCTGGGAGTAGAAGAGTTTGGATTCGGCGATGCCGGGAGAGCCGCCGCTGAGGCGGAAGATGATGTCATCGGCGAACTGGTGAGCAAGTTCGCGGGCGGTCTGGTCGCTGGCCGGGCCGGTGTACTGTTTGGCGAAGACCTGGGGGTACTGGGAGTTCCGAGTGTCGTCCAGAAAGCCATTGGCGAAGAGGTTGCCGTTCTGGATGCTGATGTTGCCGAAGGCGACCATGGCGGCGCTGGCGGGCGCCTGGGCCCACTGCGCGAGGTTGATCTGGGAGGGAGAGCCGGGGGTGGACTGGGGCGCAAGACTCTTGGAGACCATGGCGAAGATGCCGGCGTTGGAGAGGTCGGCGAAGAGAACGGAGTCGAAGGTCTGTTTGTCGGCGAGGGTGGCGGCGTCGCTGCCGGCGGGTTGGAAGTTGGCGGCGGCCAGACGAATCTCCGTGTTATTGTTTCCGGCGGTGAGATGGACCCAGTCCTGTGCGAGCAGGGGGGTGGCTGCGGACAGGAGGGAGAGAACCAGAAGAGCGGCCGTTGGCCTGAGAAGGTGGTGGCGGCGGGAGATTGGTTCCGTATGGATCACTCGAATGGACATCATCACTCCGAATCAATGCAAGGTATCGACGAATCGTGGTTGGGTTGGTGACGGTGGAGGAGGCCGACTTGAGATGCAGCCTGAGGGGGCCGGAGGGTTGCGAGGTTATCTGTGGTAGTTGAAGGTGAACTCGATGGGAATGGGTTGGTTGGCCGGATTGGGTCCAAAGGTGTCTACCTCCTCGACGGCCCGCATGCCGGCGTTATCGAGCGTGGGCGAGCCGCTAGGGGATTGGATGCGAACTCGCTGGGGCGTGCCGCTGGTATCGACGAAGAAGGTGATGGTGACGCTTCTGCCGGCAGAGCTGCGAGGGTCCGGGAATTGCTGTGAGTAATACTGCTGGACCTTTTGACTGATGATCTGAATGTACCAGCCGTAACGCTCGCCCAGGGTTCGACTCTGGACGGTGACGGTGGCGGTTCCATTGACGGTCTGCACGGTGGCTTCCGGAAGCTGCATGGCGCTTTCGCCGGTCTGGGCCTTGGGGCTGGGGGGGGTGGGTTGGGGATGCCGGGGCGGGGCCGGGGTGTA
>DAHXNO010000201.1 GCA_027365345.1 Granulicella sp. | reverse complement strand
CAGCAGCGAGAGCACGAGCCACTTCCAGAACTCCTCAGGCGCCTGCGTGGATAGTGTCCCCTCAACATTCCAACGCTTCCTCTCCAGTGGATCTCCGACGGCGCCATTCACCGTCTCGAGTATCGCAGCGGTCTCTGAATTTTTCTGAATCGAGGGGCTATCCATTCGTTACCACCTTGCGTGACCGTCGCGGTGGACGGGAGTTTTCCGAATTACACTCGGCGCGGATGCGCTCGAGCAGCACGGAGGCGGGTTCGTCGGTCGGATTCTGGGGGACGAGTTGGCCGGTGAAGGTATCTCGAAGGACTGCCTGACGACGATTTACCTGCCGCCCACTCCGTATAGTACACGCAGAGCCGAGCCGATCCATCTATCGGAAGTTCACCCTTGAGCCGAGAGGCTAGATTGGCTGGAAGCTATCGGATTTAGCTTTCGGATTCAGAGCATTTTCCCCGTTGATGGGTATCCAAAGGCGATTGTGCAGTGGCGTTCTCATTGGAGAAAACGCCCATCAATCTCCTGGACTGGGAGAGTTCTCTGCGTTCAGGAAGCTTTTTGCGCGTGACTACAGAACTTGTTTATGGGGGAGAATCCAGCGTACCCCGACTCACAGAACCTCAAAATCCCCACAGTCAGATGCCTTTCCCAGATTCTTACCCATAGCCGATTTTTAAGGCCCTTTCGAGGGCGCTCACTCTGTCCTGGTCGGGCGCGCTCCACTTGGCGAAGTACGAATATACGGTGACCCAGTTGGGAAACCCCTCGGGGAGCATGCGCCACTGACAGCCACTTTTGAGCAGATAGAGCACCGCGCTGAAGACTTCGTGCAAATCCACTCTGCGCGGCTTGGTGCGCTTGCGTACGCCTTCCAGCAAGGGCTGAATCTGCTCAAACTGCTCCACGGTGCCATCGCTCGGGTAGGATTTTCTCTGCGCCATCCTTCTTGATTACCGCTCCGATGAGCTGGCTGCATAGAACTGCCTGGTGCCCCCCATCAAGGCGCAAAGATCATAAAAGGCTCTACGTCCCAGAGTCCCTGCATCCACAACCTGTCGTCTCTTCTCTCGCCTCACTTCAGTATCATGAATCCATGGCTATGCTTACCGCTGAAGACCGGGCCCGCCGCATCAAGGTGCTGGTCTACGATGTCGATGGAGTTCTTACCAACGGCGAGATCACCTTTATCCCTGCCCTGCCAGACGAACCTGACTCTGCTGCCGAAGACAGCCACCCGCGTGCCGTGGAGGTCAAAAGCTTCTCCGCGCACGATGGCTTGGGAGTTGCCATCGCCCGCATGGCCGGCCTGAAGATCGCCTGGATCACCAAGCGCCACTCCCAGGTCGTCGCCATCCGCGCCGCTGACCTCAGAATCAATCACCTCTACCAGGGCCAGTTCGACAAGCGCGCGGCTCTGCAGAAGATCATGGCGGAGGAGTCCTGCACCCTGGAGCAGATCGCCTATGTCGGCGACGACATCATTGATCTCCCCGTCCTGCGCATCGTCGGTCTGGCCATCGCTCCGGCCAACGCCCGCAAAGAGGCCAAGCAGGCCGCGCACTACGTTACCCCCAACTCCGGCGGCATGGGGGCCGGCCGGGACGCCATCGACTTCATCCTCAACGCCCGCGGCATCCTCGAAGAGACCGTCGAGCGCTATCTGGACCCCGACAGCGCCGAGTCCAAAGCCGCCGACGTCGGCATCGGCAACATGTAGCCCCTGCATGTAACCCACCGCGGCTGCTCCGGGGAGATCCTCGCCGAAGAGCGAAGAAACTGCGAAAGGCTACAATGGAGCATGGCGATCGAACCTCCCTCCCCCGATCCCGCTCCGCGCCCCCTCGCCTGGGCGCACCCCATCGTTCAGGAGTGGTTCCTTCATCGCTTCGGCTCGCCTACCGAACCCCAGATCGCCGGCTGGCCGGCCATCCTGCGCGGTGAACCCACCCTTCTCTCCGCACCCACCGGCTCCGGCAAAACTCTCTCCGCCTTCCTTGTCGCCATAGACAATCTCCTGCGCGCCGCCATCATCGGCCGCCTGAAGCCGCGCACGTATGTCATCTACGTCTCGCCCCTCAAAGCTCTCTCCAATGACATTCAGAAGAACCTCCAGGCCCCTCTGGCAGAGATCCAGCAACTCGCCCTGGCCCGCGGCTTCCTCTGCCCGGAGATCCGCATCGGCGTGCGCACCGGCGACACCCTGGCCAAAGACCGCGCAGCCATGCTCCGGCATCCGCCCCACATCCTGGTCACCACCCCGGAGTCGCTCTACATCCTGCTCACCGCCGCCCGCTCCCGGCAAAACCTTACCCGCGTCCAGACCATCATCGTCGATGAAATCCACGCCATCGCCGGCAACAAGCGCGGAGCGCATCTGGCGCTTTCACTCGAACGCCTGGACGCCCTGGTCTGCGGGGAAAACTCCCTCGCGCCCGGCGCAAGGCTCACCGCCGGCGCCAACCGCCCCCAGCGCATCGGCCTCTCTGCAACCCAGAACCCCATCCAACTGCTGGCCGGCTTCCTCACCGGCGTACAACCCGCATCGCAGCCGGACCAAACCCCAGACCAAACCCCAGACCAAACCCCAGCCTACCGGCCCGCCACCATTATCCAGGTATTCCCCCACCGCACCCTGGATCTGGCCATCGAGGTTCCCAGCGCCGAGCTCTCCTCCATCACCTCCACGGCCATGTGGGAAGAGATCTACGATAAGCTGGCCGTCTTCGCCCAGCAGCATCGCAGCACGCTGGTCTTCGTCAACACCCGCATGCAGGCAGAGAAGATCAGCTTTGAACTCTCCAACCGCCTGGGAGAAGATGCCGTAGCCGCGCACCACGGCTCTCTCTCCCGAACACTTCGCCTGGATGCCGAGCAGCGCCTCAAATCCGGCCAGATCCGCATCCTGGTCGCTACCGCCTCACTCGAGCTGGGTATCGACATCGGAGCCATCGATCTGGTCTGCCAGATCGGCTCAACCCGCTCCATCTCCGTAGCCATGCAGCGCGTAGGACGCGCCGGCCACTGGCGCGGAGCCATCCCCAAAGGCCGCTTCTTCGCCCTCACCCGCGACGACCTGCTCGAGCAGGCCGCCCTGCTGCGCCAGATGACCACCGGAGAACTCGACCGCCTGGAGATTCCAGAGGCCCCCATCGACGTCCTCATGCAGCAGATCGTCGCTGCTGTGGGAGCCGAGCCTTGGCCGGAACACGCCCTCTACCACGTCCTGCGCCGCGCCTGGCCCTACCGCTCCCTCACCCTCCACCACTTCCAGGAGCTTCTCTCCCTGCTCCACAGCGGCATCGTCAGCTCCCGAGGCCGCTACGGAGCCTACCTTCTCCGAGATCAGGTGCATGGCTGGCTGCATCCCCGCCGCGGCGCGCGCGCCATCGCCATCTCCAATGGCGGAGCCATTCCCGATACCTCCATCTTCACCGTCCTCCTGCAGCCGGAGAACGTCCCCATCGCCACCGTCGGCGAGCACTTCGCGGTTGAGAGTCACCCCGGCGACGTCATCCAGCTCGGCAACACAAGCTGGCGCATCCAGCGCGTGGACCCCTCCGGCAAGCTGCTGGTGGAAGACGCCCATGGAGCCCCGCCCAGCATCCCCTTCTGGGAGGGAGAGGCCCCGCAGCGCACCGCGGCGCTCTCTGACGCGGTCAGTGAACTACGCACCCAGATCGACCGCCTCACCCGCGACCTCTCTCCAACCAGCCTGCCCCACGCCGGCCTTACCCCATCCTCAGCCTCCATCGCCCTGGCCCAGACGATTTCTCTTCTCCAAAGCGAGTGCTTTCTCTCTGACTGGGCCGCTCGCCAGCTCATCACCTACATCGTCCACGGCCGCGCCGTCCTGGGCGCGGTGCCCAGCAAGACCACGCTCATCGCCGAGCGCTTCTTTGATCAGGGGGGCGGCCAGCAGCTCATCCTCCACGCCCCCGTCGGCGGCCGCCTCAACAAGGCCTGGGGACTGGCCCTGCGCAAGCGCTTCTGCCGCGGCTTCAACTTTGAGCTCCAGGCCGCCGCCACCGATAACGGCATCAACATCTCTTTGGCAGAGCAGCACAGCTTTCCCCTCGCGGAGGTCTTTCACTTCCTCTCCACCCTCACCGCGCGCAGCCTGCTGGAGCAGGCCTGCATCCCCTCACCGCTCTTCAAGAACCGCTGGCGCTGGGCCGCCGGCCGCAGCCTGCAGCTTCTCCGCATGCAGAAGGGTCGGCGCATCGCGCCTCAGATCCAGCGCATCCGCTCCGACGACCTTCTGGCCGGCGTCTTTCCCCATGCCTCCGCCTGCCCGGAGAATCTCTCCGGCGATATCGAGATCCCCGACCACCCCCTGGTCCGTGAGGTGATGAAAGACACCCTCACCGAAGCCATGGACATCGACGGCCTGCTCTCTCTGCTGCAAGGCATCTCCGACGGCAGCATCACCTGCATCGCCGTCGATACGCCCGTTCCCTCCGTCTTCTCGCACGAACTTCTCCACGCCATGCCCTACGCCTTTCTGGACCCGGAGGACGCCGCCGCCCGGCGCTCCCGCGCCGTGTCCACGCCGCGCGGAGTCCTTCCTGCGTCACTCCCTGAGACCCCCGGCCGTCTTGATCCAACCGCCATCGCCAAAATCCGCACCCAGCTCTGGCCGGACCTGCGCGATGAGCACGAGCTCCACGACCTCCTCCTTCAGCTCATCGCCCTTCCCCTCCCCACGCTCTCCCAAGCCCCCATCGGCAAGGGCACGGAGCACTGGCCACTCTTCTTCGCCCGCCTGCAAGCCCAGGGCAGGGCCCACGCCGTCTCTCTCGACGGCCAGGCAGCATGGGTCGCCACAGAGCAGATCGCCACAGCCAGGCTGCTCTGGCCCGATCTGGAGCCTCAACTGGAAGCTCAACCGGCAATCCACACCGGCCCAAACACTAACTCCGCGCCGGCAACCGCTACGCCCAGCGGAGCCGCCGCAGACGCCCATCTCGCCCTCACCCAGGGTTGGTTGCAGCTCCTCGGCCCCACCACCGCAGCCCAGCTTGCCGCGCACACCCATCTGCAACCGGCGGGCATCCTGCAAGCGCTGCTCACCATGGAGATGCAGGGCCTCATCCTGCGCGGGATCTTCGAACTTCCCTGCCCCTTCCAGAACCACCCCGCGCAAGAGGCCACTGCGGACACCCAGTGGTGTGAGCGCCACATCCTGCAGCGGATTCACCGCCTCACCCTGGGAACGCTGCGCCGTCAGATCGAGCCGGTGAGCCCTGCCTTCTTCTTCAACTGGCTGCTGAGCTGGCATCTGGGCGAACACGCAGGTGGGCACGCAGGCGAGCAAACCGTCGAACAAGCTGCCCAGCAACGCGCCCCGACCGAACCGGCCGGCGAGGAGGCCGTGCTGGCCGCCATCGAGCAGTTGGAAGGCTTCGAGGCCCCAGCCATCGAGTGGGAGCGCTCCTTGCTCCCCGCGCGCGTGCCCCACTACTCACCCCAGTGGCTCGACAACCTCTGCCTGGCCGGTGTCGTGGCCTGGGGCCGCCTTTCGCCTCACCCTGCCTGGGCTAATCCGGACCCGGCCACCAAACCAGGCTCGCAGAGCGCCCCATTACCCTCCCGCTCCTCCGCGCCACGGCGGGTGATCCCAACCTCACTGGCGCCCATCACCTTCTATCTTCGCGACTCCTCCGCCTGGCTGGACTACGTCCTCGCGTCAAAGTCCGTCGATGAGACCACCCTGATGCAGTCGCTCTCCGCAGAGGCTCAGGCGATACGCTCTCTGCTCTCCGCTCACGGAGCCGCCTTTGCCGTCGACCTGCAACGGCTCAGCGGCCTCACCAGGCTCCAGACCACCACCGCCCTCTGGGAGCTGGCCACCGCCGGCCTGGCCTCAGCCGACGGCTTTGACCAGCTCCGCGCCGTCATGGATCCGCGCCGTCGCGACCAGGCCGCCACCGCAACCGGCCGCACGCCCAGCCTGCGCAAGTCTCCTTCCCGACGCACCACCGCCGGCCGCTGGTCCCTGCTGCCGACAGCTCCAGAGCCCCAATCCATCCCGTCCGATGCCTTCGCCCAGGCGCGCCGCAAAGACGCCGGCCTGGACGCCGCCGCTCGCATCCTTCTCTGCCGTTACGGCGTGCTCTTCCGCGAATTGCTCGCCCGCGAAGCCAACGCCCCCCGCTGGAGTGACCTCCTGCCCATCCTGCGCCGTCTGGAAGCCCGTGGCGAGATTCGCGGTGGCCGCTTTGTCTCTGGAGCCTTTGGTGAGCAATACGCTCTTCCGGAGGCGGTCAGCTCGCTGCGCCGCGCACGCAGCAGAGCATCCCTGCGCGCTGGCCAGAGCGCGCCACTTCAGCATCCCGCTCCATCCCCTCTCGACGATCCAGCCGCCAGCCCATCGAGCGACAAACCCGAACCAACCCCGCAGTCGATCCTCACCCTCTCCGCCGCCGATCCCCTCAACCTCACCGGCATCCTCATCCCCGGCGAACGCATCCCCTCCATCGCCGGCCGCACCATCCGCTTCTGCAATGGCGTCCTTATAGAGCAAAATCCACCATCGGAAGTCACGGCCAAGGCGCAGCGTCCAGGCCGCAGCCGCAGCGTTCCAGATCTGCTGCGCGCTGCCTCCGCGCCTCCCCGCGCCCCACAGTCCACACCCTATCCAGACCTCTTCTCATAAAGACCTCCACCCCATCGTTCCAACTGCTCCTACCAACCAGAGAACTGACTTGGTCGGCGCCAAAAAGGCCGATGGCCCCTCTCATGGCAAAGCGCCCCCGCTCTCTGGCACAGCCTGCCGTCTCTCACAGCGCAACTCGCGGGCATTCACAGCGCAGATAGAATAAGGGATCAAATGCCCACTCCCAGCCCGGGAGCTCCCTCTGCCCGAAACAAACGATGAGCGACCGCGACGAAAATTGGAAGCAGGCGCAGACCCACCCCGACCCTGCGCAGCCGGCGGAGTTGCCCACGGAACCCGCAGCACGCGGGCCACGCCTCCCTCTGCAGCCGGAGGACTTTTACTGGGAGGGCCCCTATCTCGTCTTCACCGCCGCCTACCATCTGCGCAGAGGCTTCTGCTGCAGCTCCGGCTGCCGCCACTGCCCTTACAAATAACCCGAAACCCGCTCGTTATTGCCACGCTTTCAAGCTGAATCCCCGGAACTCGACCACCCAAAGTTCAGCCGCCTCCAGCGAAACTTCCCAATCCCTATCGCCCAGAGGCCGCCTCCCACTCAAACGCCTCTCACCCCTGCCATCCCCACAAACCAGGCGCCGCGCCACGCTCAACCCAATGCTTCCGGTCGATCCCCCCCCACCGTTGCTCTCTCGCCCATCATTCCGCTCCGTTCGCCTTGGCTACCGTCGGCGCGCCTGCCGGGGACGGTTCCACCTTCAGGGCTAGACGCGGAAACATGAAACTGGCCGCGGCATCGTCGATCACATTCACCTGGCAGATGTACGTTCCCGGCTTCAACTGCGCCACCGGCACATCAAACTGGAAGACCACCGCATCATTCACCGGATCATTCACTGTTTGTGCGGTCACCACCGGCGTCTCATAAACCTTCGTACCCTTGTCCATAAACTCGATGCTGGTCAGCAACTTCACCGGATCGCCCTTCACACCCTTCTCCCGCGTCGGGTCATACACCTCATACAAAAAGTAAAGATGCTGTCCCTGGCGGAAGACGTGCGCTACATTCGGCACCCACTCCAGGCCATCACGCAGCAGCGGGTTTGCGCCATGCTTGTCCTTGGCCGGCACTCTCTGGCTGGCGATCAACACCGAACTCATCTTCAACGGAGCCTTCCTAAGATCCGGCACCTGAATGTCGGTCTCAAAGCTTCCCATGTTTCCCGTCTGATCCTCGCGCACCACAAACTTCAGGTGATAATGCCCGGGGGCCAGCAGAAAGCTCGTTGAGTACTCGATATTCTTCTGCCTTACCTGCTGCGACTGGTTCACCGCCAGCTTCACCGTCTGCCGCACATTGCCCACCACAATGCCCTGCGCGTCCTTTACCTGCCCCATAATGTCCAGCGCCGCCTTATCCCGGTCGCCGCCCTTCACAAAGGGAATCTGCGATCCCGGCACAATCAGGCTCACCGGAATCGAATACATATTTCGCTGCTGCATAAAATACAGCGCCTGTAGATACACCGCCACGTCGGTAGCCGGCATATCGCTGCGCATCTGCTCGTTCAGAGCCTCCTCCCGATCCTCACTCTTCTCGTGCTGGAAGTCCGCCTGCGCATAGTACCCAGACCTGTACTCCAGCTTCACGTCAGGTCGATCCACCTTCACCATCAAATGCCGGTAGGATCCATCCATCTTCTGGTTCGTCGACCGATAACCAAGAATGTAATAAGCCTCCGTGTCGTGCTGGATCTGCTGAAAAGCTGGCGCAAAGTCGTTGGAGTCAAAAAACGCCTTCCCTCCCGTCTCCGTGCTCAGCGTGCTCAGCGTCGACTGCGATCCATAGTTCGCACTGAACTGCGCCGTCGCCGCTGCTCCGCTGTAAGCGGAGTTCCCGCGCAAACTTCCCTGCGTCGCATCCCCCAGCGGCGAAAGCGCCTGCAAACCACGCGCATCCACCGTATAGATGGCCATATTCGCCCGCACCGCCTCATTCGTCGCGGCCCTCAGGCTGGTCTCATTCTCAATCCCGTTCTTGGTCAGCCCTCCAGAGAAGTACAGCATTGACTTGCGCTGCGCCGTCTTCTCCAGGCTTTGGGCAATCGCCCGGATCGCCAGCAGCTCGCGATCCGTATTCAAGCTGTTGAACTCCGTATCGTTGGCCGCAAATGCGCCCGCATCGTCGGCTGTTCCGCTGGTGGAACCCGTCGTCCCATTCGCAAATCCCGTCTCGTCAATGCCGTTATACTTGGCCAGCCCCGCCAGCAGCGCCGTCTTGTTGGAGGTAAAGTCCTGGTCCAGCGTCAACCCCGTCGACATACTCACCAGCGCCACCAGGTCCGCCGGCCGCATCTGGGTCTTCACATAGTTCTCTGCCGCGTCCACCGCGCGATCAATATCCTCATCCTGCATCGAACTCAGATCAAAGAAAATCACAATCAGACGGTGATCCTTCAGCTCCTTCGTATTCGCCACGTAGTTCCCGTTCAGCAGATCCGCTACGGACATCTTTCCCGCCGCCGTTGACGTCTCAGACAGCGTCGCCGCATGGTCCACGTTCTCGTAGTCGAAGCTGATGATCTTCTGTTCCCGCTTGTTCTCATAGATACGGAAGTCGCTGGCCTTCAGTCCCTTCACCAACTCCCCCGTCTTCCTGTCGCGCACCACTACATTCGTCAGCACGATGTTCGTGCTCACCTTCAACCGAAACGGAGCCCTTCCCGTCTGCTCCAACGGCCTGCCTGGCGCCGCGCTCTGCGTCAAAGCAGCAGGCTGCGCAGCCACACTCCCGCCCTGGCCCAGCGCCGCTCCCTCAACCCCTGGGCCAGCGCTCATCATCATCACCAACGCCGATGCCACCAATCGCCGCATCTGTCTCCCTCTGCTCTCCACTCTCTTCGTCTCTGGCTCTAAAACCTGTACCGCGCCTGCACCAGCAGGTTCCGCATGGTGGCTGAGCTGGTCACCTCGCCAAAGTTCGCCGAGTTCTCTGTCGTGTCAATCGCGCTGTACTGCACCGTATTGAAGACGTTGTTGGCCGTCACCCGCACCTCCAAAGAGCGCGTCCCTGCAAACTGCATCATCCGCGAGAGCGAAGCATCCACGGAGACCGTGCCCGGCCCCTCAATCGAATCGCGCGAGGCCGTCCCATACTCTCCCGCCGGAGCCGTAAACGCAGCCTTGTTGAAGTAATCGTCTACCTTCCCCACGCCCTTGATCGGCTGGCTGAACACCCGGTCCGGCCGCAGCGTAAACAGATCGCCGGACGCCGCCTCTGCCTGGCTCCCCGAGTACGACGGCGTGAAGTACCGTCCCGTCGAAAACGTAAACGTCCCACTCAGCAAAAATCCATCCAGCGCGTGCGACCAGAAACCGCCCTGGTTGAAGAACCTTCGATTGGGCCCAAACGGCAGCTCCAGCAACCACTGGCCGCTCGCGCTCTGCCTTATGTCAAACGACGAGTTCCCCTCCTCCAGATACAGCTTCCGAAAATCCTGCACACTCGTCGGGCTCGATCCGCCCACCGAAGACGCATCATCAATCGAGTGCCCATACGTATACGTCACCCCCATCGAGACCCCCTTGTATTGGCGTTTTTGTAAGCTCACTACCAGAGAGTTGGCATGCGATCCCGCCTCTGAGGTTTCATACGAGAAGGGAGCGATCCCAACCGTCGTCACCCCATCCGGAGTGCTGTTCGGTGAACCCACCACATCCAGCGCACTCCCCTTCGCCCCGCTGTAACCGATGTTCATCACAATCTGCAGCGGCAGCGTCCGCTGCAGATTCAGGTTGTAGGCTTGCACCATCCCCAGCCGATAGTTCTTATTCACCGCATAGTCGTTCTCCACGGCCTCGCCCGCAGAACATCCGAATCCATGCGCCAGAGTCATATTCGCCGTCGTCGTCGTAGTCGTTGTCACGCACCCCGTCGCCGCAGGAGTCGGATTCGCGGCACTCGCCACCGGAATATCATTGGTCTGTGTCACCGCAAACGGCGGTTGCGAGGAGAGTGACTTGGCAATGGTGGCAAACTGTCCCGTGTTGTAGTTGATTCCATATCCACCGCGCACCACCCAGTTCTGCAGCAACTCGCCTACCAGATTCTCCAACCCGGAGCCTCCGTTCACCAGGCTCGAACCGTTCACCTTCCACGCAAACCCCAGCCGCGGAGCATACATCGCCAGATCTGGATTGATCAGCCCTGCTGGGTACCTGCCCTCATAGAGCCCCGTCCCTCCCGGCTCTACAGGATCCACCTCGGTAAAGTTCGCGTTGTGATCCAGATTCACCAACCGGTTATTCTCCTCCGTGAAGGGTGCAAAGTACTCGTAGCGTAGGCCGTAGTTCAACGTCAAATTGGACGTTGCCCGAAAGTCGTCCGTGGCAAACCAGTCCAGTACGTTCTCCCGCAGGTAGATCTTGTACAGTGGGGCCTCCAGCGCCGTGCTCTGCGGAAGTCCCAGCAGAAAATCGGCAAACCCTGAACCGGTCGTCGCCGCGCTCCCTCTGGCCTGATCCGCCGGGCTCTCCGTCGCATAACCAGAAAACGTAAACTGTCCCAGCGGATCATTGCCACCCAGTGAATTCGCCTGCACCCTCCGCACGTCGAACCCCAGGCGCAGGTTGTGCCTGGCGTGACGATACGCGGCAAAATAAGAAAAACTGATCGCCTGGTTGATCAGCAGGCTCGGCGTCGTATTCGACAGAGTGGCAAAGTTGGAGATGTTCAGCGTCGGCAAACCGTTATAAAACTTCGCCGCTGTCAGGCCGCCTCCGAAGTTCGGAACCATTACCCCCACGGTCGTGGACGGATCGTTGGACGTATTCGTAAAGTAGTTCTGGGTCTGCGTGCTCAACCGGTTCCAGGTAACCGTGGCATGGCTGGAAAACCGCCCATAACCGATCATGTATCCCGCGCTCAGCAGGTTGCCGTCCGTGGCCGTCGTTCCTCCCAAAGGCAGAAAGATGTTGCGTTCATCGCTGGCCGAGTGCGAATAGTGATAGGCGAGGTTGATGTTCTGCCTCAGCGAGGCCGGCAAGTTCGCGCCTCTGCGCATCCAGAATGCGAACGGCGATCCTCCATTGCCTCCCAGCGTGCGCACATAGCGCGTGTTAATCGCAATCTGGTTGTTGCCCTCGTTGGAGATCGTCTCATAGTTATACCCCTCGGCATTCGTGGGAATATTCGGAGCCGGATAATACTGCAACAGCGCCAACGCCTGCGGAGAGATGGGGGTCGTCGCATAAGCCAGATTATTATCCGTTACCGGCTGCCCCGTCTTCGGATCATAGATCTCCACCGGTATCGATACGCCGTTCACCACCTGCGTCGACTGGGAAAAGTTCCCCTCGCGCTCCAGCGCCGTCGGAACCCGCGACGGTCCACCCAGAAACGCATTCAGATTCTTCTGCCCCGTCACATTCAGAAACATGAACTGACTCGGATTCGGCTTGATCAGTCGAGGAATATAAGGCGAGCCAGCTAGCGTGATTCCAAAGTTGTTGGTGTACGACGAGGGCTTGGTCTGCGGCTGAAGATCAGGCGACCACTGGGCTGAGTTCAACGCTGCATTGCTCGTCTGGTAGAAGATGCTCCCATGGGGCTGCGCCGGATTGAAGCCCCGGAACCCTCCGCGGCCAAAGCCGCCAAAACCTCCCGGGCCGCCACCAAAACCTCGTCTCCCCGCCAGTCCGCCCAAGGCTCCTGCTGCCACATTGGCCGGATTCCCCCCCGGCGGCAACATGCCACTGGCTCGGGCCCGGGCAATGGCGCTCTGAATGCGCTGCTGAATCTCCTCCTCACTCAGATTCGCTAAGCCATTCGTCTGGCCCGCCTCCCCACTCACCGTCACCGAATCCTCTGCCCCATCCCCCATCCCCAGCATCGTCGGCAGTGATGCGCCAGCGTCTCCACCGCCAGCCGTCGCATCCAGCCCTCCCTCGCTCATACTCAGGCTGAGCCCCTGCATCCCCAGCCCCTGCACTCCGAACCGAGCGCCCTGGCCAGTGTTCTGTTCCGATCGCTTCGCTTCCGCCTCCACCTGGCTCGCTAGTTGCAGGCCAAAATCGGTAGCCTCCGGCATAATCCGAATTCCCTGTTTGGCAGCCTGCGTCTCCACGCCCGTCAGCACCCTCTCCTGCGTGGCCGTGGCGAACCCCATCAAATCCGCCCGCACCACGTAGCGCCCATTACGCGGAATCACCATCGCATACTTCCCATTCACGTCCGTCGTCGTGCTATACCGCCGCCCGGTCAGCGTGTTGGTCGCCGTTACCGCAACCCCTGGCAGCGGAACTCCGCCTCGTTTCCCCAGGCTCCCCGCCACCACCCGTCCTTGAATGGTCCCACCGGTCCCACCCTGACTCACTATCCCCGGTACAGCCCCCCCGCCGGCGGCTCCAGTCGCCATCACCGTTTGGGTAGGCTCAGCCTGCACCCCGGCAACCGGCACAGAACTCCCCTGTTGTGCGGAGCCCCCTGCTACGGCTGAACTCTGGGCAATCGAACCCTGGGCAGTCGAACTGCGCGCAGCATGGCTCTGGGCCAGCAGCGCGCCGCTGCACAACAGCAGTCCCATCACGCTCATTCGTTTCGCCGCTCCCCCGCTCGCCGACCGCTTCCTTTCACACGCCTGCACCGGCACTCCTCCCTCCGCTTGAGGATCCACTCCGCTCCCGGAGTTGTTCTCCGCAAACAACACTTCTCCTAGGCTTCGCCCTCTCTTCGTCTCTCTGTTCTTGGCTCTCTCTTGGCGGTTCTCCGCAACTTGCAACTGGCGCCTACTGCGAACCAGGCCCAGCGCTTCCATTCATGGCCCCGCCCCCTGCTCTATGCCCGCCGCGCTCCATCACCACCAGCTCCGTTGGCACAAAGATCCCGTTCTTCACCGAGCCCGTTCCCCGCACCATCTCGCCCACCTTGATGTCGGCCAGCGTAATGCTCTCTCCTCCCGCCGCAGCAGCCGCTGCGCCCCCACCACCTGCGCCCATGCCACCTGCGCCGCCGCCAAACATCCCGCCCATGGCTCGGCCACCCTTGCGGAAAGAGGTCGTCTCATCGAACCCAATCGTTTGCGCCACATGGTCGGTCCGCTCCACGGTCATGCGAGCATTGTCCATATCAATCGCCGTCACCCGTCCCACGATGTAGGTCTTGCCCAGATTCGCCTTCATCGCCTCCATCTGAGCCGCATCAACAACAAACACCATCGCCGCATGCAGCGTGCTATGCGCCGCATCCAGCATCCCCGCCGCCATTACCCCATCCCCAACCTTCAGATCCCCCACCTTCAACATCTGGCCGCGCCCCTTCATCATCCGCGTGTTTTCGGTGGTAACCACCTGCAGGGTCGCTCCCTCATCGGTCTTCATGGTGAACGTGTCTCCAAAGACCGCCGTCACCTCGCCCCGCGCACGCTGCATCCCGGCAAACCGACCACGGTTGGCGCCCTGACCGCCGCCCTGCGCCCATCCGCCCGGCGCTCCTGCCGCCAAGCCAATCGCCAATATCCCCAGCAACATCCTCGTCGCAAAGCGCATCACAATCTCCTTCACCCACCAACTCCTGCTGTCTACTCTCAAAGACGGCATCGCCGTGCAGAAGACGCAGTCCGCACAAAAAAATCTCACTCTCGCAGCCCCGCAATTGGAAACCATGCTTAAGCCCAGCCATCTTTCCTGCGCCTCCCAGGCGGCTCCAACACGCCATCGAATCGGCTGCTCACAACCGTTCAAGCAATCACGGAGCATTCCAGCGACAGCGCACGCTGCAAACTCCCACTTCGCAGGCAGCTTCGGAACCCGCGGCACCTGATTTTGCCGTATCTTTGTACTCAATAGCCGCCTCACTCCGCGCCATTCCAGGCTTGGCGCCGGTGCAACGATCACGCATTGGCGAAGCATCTTAATCGATTTGTTGTGGAACTCATATGCCGGCGCCGCATCCAATGCGAAGAGGCATCGAACCAAACCAGAGCCAAACTTTGCGGACTCAGCCTATGCATCCCACTGCCCAGAACGCTCGTACCGCTGCGCTGCTCCGCCGTTTCCGCTCCGTACGCCAGGCCACCCTTCGCTTCACCGCCCCTCTCTCCGCGGAAGACATGATGGTGCAATCCGGCCCCGAGACCTCACCCATCAAGTGGCATCTCGCCCACACCACATGGTTCTTTGAAACGTTCATTCTCTGCGAGTTTGTCGCCGGTTACCAACCCTTCGATCCACACTTCCGCTGGCTCTTCAACTCCTACTACCGTAGCCTGGGCGAGATGCCGGAGAAGAAGCTTCGCTCCTCCTTTTCCCGTCCTTCTCTGGACCAGATCCTCGCCTACCGCCGCCACGTCGATGCCGCCATCGAAAGCCTACTCTGCTGCGTCCCGGAAGATGAGTCCGAACGCCGCATCATCCTCGGTATCGAACACGAACAACAGCACCTGGAGCTAGCGGCAACCGATATCAAGCACGCATTCTTCACCAACCCGCTCCACCCCGCATACCGTGCCACTCAACTCGGCTCTGGAGCCTCTACCCCCAGGCTCGACGACCGCTCCTTCAGCGACGCCATCGCCCCACCCCTCCTCTGGCATAGCTTCACTCCCGGATCGCCCCACCGACCCGGCATCGTCGAGATCGGAGCCAACCTCGACCCAAAGCAACCTCAGGCCTTCGTCTTCGACAATGAGACCCCGCGTCACGCTGTCTACCTAGCGCCCTTCCAACTCGCATCCCGTGAAGTCACCTGCGCCGAGTTCCTCGCCTTCATCGAAGACGATGGTTACGCCCGTCCCGAACTCTGGCTCGCTGAAGGCTGGGACGCCGTCCAGGCCGGCGCCTGGCAGGCTCCGCTCTACTGGCTCAGAGACCCCTCCACCCCCTCGGGATGGAGCATCTTCACCCTGTCCGGCTTCCTCCCCCTCGGCCAGATCTCTGAATCTCCAGTCTGTCACCTTAGCTACTTTGAAGCCGACGCCTTCGCCCGCTGGTCCGGCTATCGCCTCCCCACCGAGTTCGAATGGGAGTACGTCGCCTCGGCCACGCTGGACAGCATGCACCACCAGAATCAGGCCTTGCCAAACGCAGAGATCGGCGTGGATCGTCGCAACCTCGGGCCCGTCGATGGACCCATTGATGGACCCATCGATGAGCCTATCGGCAACTTCATCGAGTCGCGGCATCTCCATCCCCAACCCGCTCCCGCCTCCCTCGGTCTCGCCTATCCCCAACAGCTCCTCGGCGACGTCTGGGAGTGGACCCAATCTCCTTACACCGGCTACCCTGGCTACCGGCCTCTGCCCGGAACCCTGGGCGAGTACAACGGCAAGTTCATGAGTTCTCAGATGGTCCTCCGCGGCGGCTCCTGCGTAACTCCAGAAGCCCACATCCGCGCCACCTACCGCAACTTCTTCTCTCCCTCCACCCGATGGCAGTTCAGCGGCTTGCGCCTGGCCCGCGACGCCTCCTGACTCGGAACAAAACTCCCTTCACTGGAACGAATTCCTTGAACGAAAGGCTCGAAGGACGCCCTCGCCTTCCAGGAAACAAGCCCCTCAAAGGACTGCCATTGACCACAGCGACTTCGATCTCTCCCTGCATATCCGTGCTCGGTACCCTGGACGGAGTCCAGGTCGACGCCCACGTCAGCGTCTCGGATGGCGCCTTGGACGCCGTCCTGGAGCAGGCCCTCCGCGGCCTCTCCGCCACGCCCAAAGCCCTTCCCCCCTGGCTCTTCTACGACCCGCACGGCTCGGATCTCTTCGACCAGATCACCGAACTCCCCGAGTACTACCTCACCCGCACCGAGCGCTCCCCCCTGCCCACCCACGCCAACGACATCCTGCGCGAGTTTCTCTTCCCAGCAGCCCCCCATAACCTCCACCGCCCCACCCACGAACCCTTCACCATCGCCGAACTCGGCGCCGGCTCCTCGGCCAAAACCGGCCTGCTCCTTCAGGCAGCCATCAAGCTCCAGCCAAAGTTGCTCTATCGGCCCATCGACGTCAGCCCCACCGCCATGGCCAAGGCCGCAGACGCTCTAACCGCCTCCATCCCCGGCCTCAGCGTACTTCCTCAGGTCGCCAACTACGTCAGCGGAAGCTATACCCTGCAAGCCCCCCCAGGCTCCCCCACTGCCGCAGCCTCCACCGTCGATGCTCCCGCACACCACACTCCTCCCCGGCTGCGCACACTGGTTCTCTTCATCGGCTCCAGCATCGGCAACTTCTCCCCCGGCGCGGCAGAGAACATCCTCGCTCACCTTCGCTCCCGCCTCCAGCCCAAGGATGCTCTGTTACTCGGCGCCGACATGGCCCCCAATAGCCGCAAACCCGTCTCTGCTATCCTCGCCGCCTACAATGACGCCTCAGGCGTCACCGCGGCGTTCAACCGCAACATCCTCACTCGCCTCAACCGTGAACTTGCCGCCAACTTCGTCCCAGAGAGCTTCCTCCACCGCGCCCGATGGAACGCTGCGGAAAGTCGCATCGAGATGCATCTGCAGAGCCGCGTCCGCCAGACCGTCGAAATCCCCGCTCAGGGCCAACTCCACCACTTCCACTTCGCAGCCGACGAAACCATCCACACCGAGAACAGCTACAAGTTCCGCGACGGCGTGCTGAACCATCTGCTCGCGCGCACCGGCTTCACCCCCACTCGCAGCTTCCACGACCCCGATCGCACCTTCTGCCTCACCCTGGCCCACGTCCGGTAAGCCGCAGCAATCACCCCATACCCGCCACTCGCGCCGCCCTCAATCCCACGCCCAAAAGTCCGACCCCGCATGGCTCTGTCCCGCGGCATCTTCACCCACAGCCCGGAACCGCTGCCGGATCAGGACCGCTGATACACCCCGCTCTTTCCACCCGTCTTGGAGATCAGCGCCACCTCTCGAATCCGTATTCCCTTATCCAACGCCTTGGTCATGTCATAGACGGTAAGCGCCGCCACTGCGGCCGCCGTCATCGCCTCCATCTCCACCCCGGTGCCGGCAATCGTGGCCGCCGTCGCCCGAATCTTCACCCCTCCGGCAACCACGCTGGCCTCGACGTCCACAAAGCTCAGCGCCAACGGATGGCACATCGGGATCAATTCGCTGGTTCGCTTGGCCGCCTGGATCCCGGCAA
>DAHXNO010000170.1 GCA_027365345.1 Granulicella sp. | reverse complement strand
AGCGAAACCATAAGCGACCGGCATGCAATGCAGGATGGCGTAGCGTCTCCGTAGTATCGGCGAAGGCGGGGAACCTGACCGATGGGACCCGCTGGAGAAAAGGGAGACGCCATGGAAAAGAACTGTTGACGGGAAACACGGCTATTTGCGCCGTCGCCCAGGAGATTGGAGTGGCGACGCCTTGACAGCGTGCTTCGTAGCGTTGAATACTTGCTGCCAGCGGTAAAGACATTCCAGATTTTGGACGGTTTCATCTTCCAACTCCCTATTGATGACCTAGTGCGATGAAGCGGGGTTCAAACGTGCGTGGAGCGCCAGCGCGGCGGAGCAATGATCCCGAATTCACCATCCCAAGGAAGGCTCATGGATCGCTCTTTCGGACGTCTGCTGGTGGCCGGCAGTATCCTGCTCTTCGCTCCTCCGTTCGTGGCGCCCCTAGCCGCACAGATCGAAGCGAGAATGAAGCCGATTCCTGTGATCCTTTCCACTGACGTCGGCAACGAAATTGACGACCAGTGGGCGATCGCCTATCTCTTCACCAGTCCCGCATTCCACGTAGTCGGAGCGATTTCCGCCCTGGCGCCAAGCCTTCCGGATCCCTCAGCGCATGCATCCTATTTCCTTCTCCGCGACGAGGTGGAGAATCGTTTAGGGCTGCGGTTGCATGCGCCTCTCCTGGAAGGTGCAAGCACGCCCCTCACAGATAGGAACACACCCCAACCCAGCAAGGGCTCTCAGTTCCTGATTACCGCCTCCCGCAGTTTCAATGCGGATCGCCGACTGACGGTGGTGGTGATTGGCGCTGCAACTGACGTAGCCTCCGCAATGTTGCAGGACCCGACCCTGGTGAATCGCATTCGCATTGTCGCGATGGCATTCAAAAACAGTTCCTCGGATGGCGGCCAGGAGTACAACGTGCAAAATGATCCCAGGGCCTGGGAGATCCTGCTGCGCTCGAATGTCCCCATCACCATCGGCGCAGGCGATACTTGCCGGAGATACCTGGCGCTCGATTACCAGCAAGCGAAACAGTTGTTGGCTGGGCACGGGCCCACCGCAGCGTGGCTATGGGACGAGTATCGCACTTGGTATTACCGCATGGTCAAGCCGCTGCGGGTTGATGATTTCAGCAAGCCATGGTTCATCTGGGACATGATTACGCTGGCGGACTTGCGTGGATTCGCGACCGAAACCAAAGGACCGCGGCCGGAGTTACGAGCCAATCTTTCTCTGGCGGCGCCAACGAATCCAGAGATGGGTAGACAAGGTATCGCCTGGATTACGACGGTGGACTCCAAGCGCCTTTGGGCCGATTTCACTGCTAACCTGGACGAGTCTCAAGAGACTCATGCGATTGCCGGCAAGCAGAATCAGAGCGCCGACGAATGGTTTGAATTGGAAACTACGACACCCTAACCAGCAGAAGCGCGGCTTCTCCGTTCGGCCGATACCTGGACCGCGGTGGGATAAGTTTTCCGGGTTCGTTGTGCTTTGATCCTGAACCCTGTCGCCGTTCTGGTGTGGGCAGTCAGATTTTTCAAGGGCCTTAGCTGCGGAAGTTGGGCTAGGAATCCAGGACCCGGACGTTACAGTCATCACCGGTCTCTTGCCGAAGCTGGGTAAGGCGGTTGAGGAGATGGTTCTGGATGGCGGCATAGCGTGGATCGCCGTAGAGGTTCTTCAACTCGCGGGGATCCTCCTGCAGGTCATAGAGTTCAAACTCTTGCGGCTCCAGGAAGTAGTTGATGAACTTATATCTTTCGGTGCGCACGCCCCGGTGCGGCTGGACGAATTCAGCGGCCGGATATTCAAAGTATTCATAGAGCCAGTCTTTGCGCCAATCGGCTTGATTGCCCTGGGCGAGTTTCACGACGCTGCGCCCCTGCATAGGAGCAGGAATTTCAACTCCGGCAAGCTCCAGCAGCGTGGGCGCTACATCAAGGTTCAGCACCATCTGGTCTATTTTGACGCCCGGCTGGAAGGCCTTTGGATAGCGAATCATCATGGGGGTGTGGATGGAGGGTTCATGCATGAATCGCTTGTCGAAGGCTTGCCATTCTCCTAAAAAGTATCCGTGATCGGAGGTGAGAAGGATGATGGTGTTGTCCATCTGGCCCGATTTCTCCAGCCAATCCAGGACGCGTCCGATGTTGTCGTCGACTCCGGCAAAGCCCGCGTTGTAGTCCTTGACCAACTCTTCCAGACAGCGGACACCGTCGATGGTCTGCATGGTGCCAATTTTATTTTTTGCGTCGATAAACGCCTTTGGTTTACCAGGAAACCGGGTCTCATAATTCCAAAACGTCGTCGGCGTTGGTATGGGAACACCGTTGTAAAGGTCGAGATACTTCTTCGGCCGGAAGAAGGGAGCGTGCGGAGACTGGTGCCACAGAAGCAGGCAAAATGGCTTGTCGCGCTTCTGATCGAGCCAGCTCAAGGCGCGATCGGTGGCCAGATCGTCAGCATAGGCTCCGGGATAGTTTTTCGTCTCTCCGCGCTGTCCAGCGAAGCTTTCATGGAAGGTCGGATTGTAGTAATTGGTTGCCGGGGCGTTGAAGGCGAAGTAGTAATCCCAATGCCTCTCCTTGAAGCCGTTGGGTCCATGAGCTTTGCCGCACATCGCAGTTTCATAACCGGCGTTATGCAGAAGGTCCGTGAACAAGGGGATATTGGCTGGGAGCGCCTCGATGGCGTTGTTATCCAAGGCTCCGGTGGAGTGGGAATAGAGCCCCGTCAAGACGACGGCCCGGGAGGGAGCACAGAGAGCGTTGGTGCAAAATGAATTGTTGAACATGACGCCTTCGCGGCCGATGCGATCCATGTTCGGAGTCTTGAGGAGGGTGTTCCCGGCCAGACCAAGAGCGTCCCAACGCTGCGCTTCCGTGTAGAAGAAGATGATGTTGGGCTTTTGGGCGGTGGAAGGCCGGCTGGAAGGAGCGGAGAAGGCGGCTGACAGCGGAGAGCCAGGCGCCAACGCCGCGCTTGTGAGGGCGAATCCTCCTTGCAGAAACTCTCTTCTCGACGACCCGTTGTTGTTGCGGATATTGCTCATGATCCTCTCCCCTTTGGAGGCCGGCCGACAGAACCGGCTGCACCGCAATGATAGATTATTCCTTTTCTGCTTTGGGCCAGGCGTATCTTGAGCGGCTGTAATCCCACGGATTCAAGGTGAAGATTGAATGCCCGCCATCCGGGCTGATGCGCTCGCCTGCCCGCATTCTATGAGCTGCGCAGCGCCGCTGAGTTGCGGGAGGGTCAGGCCGGGATGGCGCCGGAGTAAATGGCCATGCCGGCTACGGCGTCGACTCCCATGGAGTCCAGAGCTTTGACCTCGTCCATGGCGCGGATTCCGCCGGCGACGATGAGTTGGCGGCTAGTGGTTGCGCGAAGAATGGCAGCGACATCCAAGGGGAAGCCCTGCATGGTGCCTTCGGTATCGACGTGGGTGTAGAGGAAGGCGGCGCAGTAGTCTTCCAACCAGGTGACGGCCTCCTCCGGCCCAAGGTCGACATGTTCTTTCCAGCCTCGGACGGCCACTTTGCCGCCCTTGGTGTCGATGGCGAAGCAGAGAGCGTTCTCGCCGAGGGTGCGTTTCAGTTCTTCCGCAAACTCCAGCCGAATGAGCTTGTGACGGCGCTTTTGCTGTGCGGGCTCCGGTTCGGCGCCAAAGAGGGTAGAGCCGTAGATGACGCGCTGCGCGCCGGAGTCGAGCAGCCGCTGACCGTCCTGGGCGGAGCGCAGCCCGCCGCCAACCTGGCAGGGAAGGCGTTTGCAGATCATCGTGACGAGGGCGGCGTTTTCCCCCTGGCGCAGGGCGGCGTCGAGGTCAATGAGCTGGACCAGCGGATATTTGCTGAACCGTTCTATCCAGTATTCAAAGTCGTCAAAGGACAGAGCGAGCTTCTCGCCTTGCACGAGCTGCACGATCCGTCCTCCCATCAGATCGATTGAAGGAATCAACATGAGGTTATTTTAACGGCTTTTGAAGGCAGGGTTGGAGGAGGGTTGCTGTGGAACATCCGCGGAAGGAGAGCGTGGTTGCGAGGAGGGCAGGGTGGTTTGGCGAGGAGTGGTGGAGGGGTGGACGCAAGGAGAGCGTGGTCAGTGGAAGGATGAATGGTCAGCACGGCAGGCGCAGGGGAACGCCGGCGGAGGCGATCTCCGTTTTGAGCGCTCGGGAGTCTGTGATGCCGAAGTGAAAGATGCTAGCTGCCAGAGCTGCGTCGGCTTTGCCGTGGAGAAATACTTCGGCGAAGTGCGCGGCGGAGCCAGCTCCGCCGGAGGCGATGACGGGGATCTGAACGGCCTGGGAGACGCTGCGGGTGAGGTCACAGTCAAAGCCGGTGCGCATGCCGTCGCAGTCCATGCTGGTGAGCAGGATCTCTCCTGCGCCGCGCTGCTCGGCCTCGACTGCCCAGTCCACGACGCGGCGGCCGGTGGGCTTTCTGCCGCCGGAGACGTAGACTTCGGCTTGACCGACGGGGTCGGCGGAGTGTTTGGCGCGGCGGGCGTCGATGGCGACGATGACGGCCTGGGCTCCGAAGCCGGCGCCGATTTCGGCGATGAGCTCTGGACGGGCGATGGCGGCGGAGTTGATGCTGACCTTGTCGGCTCCGGCATCGAAGACGGCTCGGGCGTCTTCGGCGGAGCGTATGCCGCCGCCTACGGTGAATGGGACGAAGAGTTCCGCGGCGGCGCGCTTGACGGTCTCCAGAATGGTTCCACGGCCCTCATGGGTAGCGGTGATGTCCAGAAGGACGATCTCATCGGCTCCGGCGCGGGCGTGGCGATGGGCCAGCTCTGCGGGATCGCCAGCATCCACGATGTCAACGAACTGGGTTCCCTTTACGACGCGTCCGTTGTGGACGTCCATGCAGGCGATGATGCGTTTGGTGAGCATGCTGGTTCTCCAGTTTAGCGGTGATGAAGGGAGGGATGCGGGAAGGAGGGTTGCCGCGGGGATGGCTGCCGAGATGGGGAGGTTTCTGTTGTGGATGGGTTGTGGGCCTGGGTGAAGTGTTTTTGGGCTCTTGCGGCGCCATGGAGCGCGGCAGGGGGTTAGAGGGTGAGGAAGTTCTTCAGCACCTGAAGTCCTGTTTCGGCTGACTTTTCAGGGTGAAACTGAACTCCCATGACGTTGCCGCGTTCGACGGCGGCGGTGAAGGCTCCGGCGTAGTGGGTCTGCGCAGCAGTGTCTTGCGAGAGCGGGGCGCGCCAGGAGTGGGTGAAGTAGACGTAGCTGCCCGACGGCACGCCGGAGAGCAGGCGGGAGCCGGGGCGGATGGATTCCAGTGAGTTCCAGCCTACGTGTGGGGATTTGATGCGTTCCCCGGCGAGGACGGCGGGGAAGCGCTGACATTGGCCGGAGAAGTAGCCCAGGCCGGGGGTTTGGGGAGCTTCGGTGGATCCCTGGTAGAGCCACTGCAGGCCGACGCAGATGCCGAGGAACGGGATTCCCGATGCGATTGCCTGGCGGATGGCGGCGGTGAGGCCGAGCTGGTGGAGCAGATCTGTGGAGCGAAAGTGGCCGACGCCGGGAAGAAGGATCTTCCGGGCGCGGAGAAGGTCCTGGGGGGATTGGGTGACGACTGCCGAGTGCGCTCCGAGAAAGCGGACAGCCTTGACGACACTGGCGAGGTTGCCGGCCTTGTAGTCGATGATGGCGATCATAGAAGGCCCTTGGTGCTGGGCAGCAGCTCTCGCATGCGCTGGTCGCGGGAGCAGGCTCCGCGCAGGGCGCGGGCGAAGGCTTTGAAGATGGCCTCAATCTTGTGATGGTTGGAGCGGCCGTACATGGTTTTGAGGTGGACGTTGGCCCGGGCTCCGCGAGCGAAGCCGTCGAAAAAGTCGGTGACCAGCTCGGTCTGCAAGTCGCCGACGAGAGGGACGTTGACCTGATCGTCGACCACGCAGGCTACGCGGCCGGAGAGATCGACGGCGGCGACGGCGAGGGTTTCATCCATGGGCATGACAAAGTAGCCGGCGCGAAGGATGCCCTTTTTGTCACCGAGGGCTTCGGCGAAGGCTTCGCCGAGAGCGATGCCAACGTCTTCCACGGTGTGGTGCTGGTCGACATCGAGGTCGCCGACACAGTTCAGTTGCAGGTCAAAGCCGCCGTGGCGGGTAAAGAGCTCCAGCATGTGATCAAAGAAGCGGATGCCGGTGGAGACCTGGTAGGCTCCCTGGCCGTCAATGTTGAGGCGGAGTGAGATTCTGGTCTCTGTGGTGTTGCGGTCCAGGGTTGCGATGCGCTCTGGTTCCGCGGGGAACGGAGTTGTGACGATTGATTCTGGTGGATGGCTCATGCTTGTCCTCGACCTTCTGCTGGAGTCCAGCCCATCTCGGCGAGCGACTCTCGAAGAGCCGCGATGCCGAGGGTTACATGTTCTTCGACGCCAACGGTGATGCGAACGTAGCCATCACAGCCGGGATCGGAGGATCGGTCGCGGAGGAGAACGCCGCGGCTGCGCGTCAGGGCGCAGAGCTGCTGGTGGCGGGGGCCGATATCCATGAGGACGAAGTTGGCGGCGCTGGGCCAGGTTCTGATCCGCAGATCCTGCAAGGCGGCAAAGATGCGCTCGCGTCCGATGCGAATCTGCTCGGCGTACCAGGTGATGTAGGCGTCATCGGCGATGGCCTCCGGCAGGACGGCCAAGGCAACGCCGTTGACGTTGTACGGCGAACTGACTTTGCGTAGATAGCGAATGAGCGCAGGGTTACCGGCCAGCATGCCGATGCGGAGGTTGGCGAGTCCATAGGCTTTGGAGAAGGTTCGCGCAACCATGAGATTGGGAACGTCGGCGATGTCGCTGAGGACGGTTTCGCCATGGAAGTGAAAGTAGGCTTCATCCACGAGGAGCAGCGCCTGAGGAGCTGCGGCTGCGATGGTGAGCAGTTGATCGCGGCTGATGGTGGCTCCGGTTGGGTTGTTGGGCGATGCGACGACGATCAGCCGGGTGTGCGGGGTGATGGCGGAGAGAAAGCGCTGGAAGGGAAAGCGGAGGGTATCGTCGGTCTGCACGCGTATGAGCCCGGAGGTCATGAGGCTGATGGAGACCTCATACATGAAGAATGTGGGGGTGCAGATGATGGCCTGATCGCCCTGGTCGAGGAAGGCGCAGGCGATGAGGTGGATGGCCTCATCAACTCCATTGGTGAGGATGAGCTGGCCGGGCTGGAGACCGAGGTGATGTGCGACGATGCGCTCGACCGGTTCGCGCTCCGGGTAGATGGTGAGCTCCTCCGCGGTGATCTGGCGCAGACGGCGCAGGACGGCCGGGCTGGGGCTGAAGGTGTTTTCATTGAAATCGAGGCGAAGGGCGCTGCGACCGGCCAGGGGTGGGTGGTACTCCGGCATGGCGAGCACGGCGGGACGTGGTTGCGGGGTGGTGAGGCTTTGACGCGTATCGCTCATCGGATTCTCACGCGCACGCTTTCGGCGTGTCCTTTGAGTCCCTCGGCCTCTGCGAGTGCGATGGTATGCGGGCCGATTTCGCGCAGCGCGTCGAGGGTGTATTGCTGGACGGTGATGATCTTGACGAAGTCCAGAACGCTCAAGCCGCCGCGGGTGCGACCGTTGCGGCCGGTTGGCAAAACATGATTGGGGCCGCTGACGTAGTCGCCCATGGATTGCGGGGTGTGATGGCCGATGAAGACGGAGCCGGCGTTGTTGACCCAGCGGAGGTCAGCTCCGGCGTCTACGGTGAGATGCTCGGGGGCAAGACGATTGGTGAGGGCGTGGGCCTCTTCCGGGGTTCTGGTAAGGAAGACGAAGCCTTGCCGGGAGAGTGACTGGGTGGCGAGTTCGTTGTTCTGGGACTGGCGTTTGACCTCGAGCACGACCTCCTGGGCCAGATCCGGCTGGCTGGTGATGAGGATGGCGAGGGCCTCGGGATCGTGCTCGGCCTGGGCGACCAGATCAGCGGCGATGCCGGTGGGGTCGCCAGCTTCGCTGGTGACGATGATTTCGGTTGGGCCGGCGGGCATATCGATGCCGGTGTGGTGGGAGACGGCGAGCTTGGCGGCGGTGACGTAGAGGTTGCCGGGGCCGACGATCTTATCGACGGGCGCGATGGTGGGTGTGCCGTAGGCCAGCGCGGCGATGGCCTGCGCTCCGCCGATGCGGTAGAATTCGGTGACGCCGGCCAGGTAGGCGGCGGCCAAGGTCTCTCGCGCAGGTTTCGGGGAGCAGACGACGATGCGCTCGACGCCAGCGACCTGAGCCGGTGTTGCGGTCATCAACAGCGTGGATGGCAAGGGATAGCGGCCGCCAGGGACGTAGCATCCGACCGATTGCAGAGGGCGAACGATCTGGCCCACCTCCATTCCTTCGCAGGGGCGAAGGCTCCAACCGTGAGGGAGCTGCTTTTCCGCGAAGGAGCGAATATTGGCCTGAGCGAGACGCATGGCGGCGCGGAGCTCTTCACTGGTTGTCTCCCATGCCTGCTGCATCTGCTCGCGGCTTACGAGCAGAGGCTGGTCGAGGCCGAGGCCATCGAACTGCATGGCGAAGGAGCGCAGAGCGTGGTCGCCTTCGCTGCGCACCTGGGCCAGGATGTTCCGCACTACAGGGTCTACCCGGGCGGTGTTGACGGCGCCTCTCTGCTCGAGCTGCTGGAGGACGGACTCCGCAGAGGGAGCGCCATCGCCGAACGTCTTCAAGATCTTCATGGGCTTTGTGGACCTTCTTTCGCGGTCGAGACCGGCGGGGGAG
>DAHXNO010000169.1 GCA_027365345.1 Granulicella sp. | reverse complement strand
AGCGAAACCATAAGCGACCGGCATGCAATGCAGGATGGCGTAGCGTCTCCGTAGTATCGGCGAAGGCGGGGAACCTGACCGATGGGACCCGCTGGAGAAAAGGGAGACGCCATGGAAAAGAACTGTTGACGGGAAACACGGGAGGGGACTCTGAACCCTGCAAACCTGTACACGAAACGGCAGCAGATAGCGGAGCTGGCGAGGAAAAGGCCGGGTGTGGCCTTGTACTCGTTGCACCATGTTCTCGATCTGGAGTGGATGCTGGAGGCCTACCGGCTGACGCGCAAAGGTGGTGCGCCCGGCATCGACGGAGTGATCGCTGCGGAGTATGAGGCGAACCTGGAGGCGAACTTACTCAGCCTGCTGGATCGCATCCGTTCGGGCAGTTACAAAGCTCCTCCGGTGCGTCGGGCGTACATACCCAAGGCGGACGGCTCGCAAAGGGCGCTCGGCATTCCCACCTTCGAGGACAAAGTGGCGCAACGGGCGATTGCGATGGTGCTGGAGCCGATCTACGAGCAGGACTTTCATTCCTGTTCTTATGGCTTCCGCCCCGGACGATCGGCGCATCAAGCGCTGCACGCACTGCGCACTGGCTTCATGACCCAAGGACTGCGGCGGGTGCTCGATGTGGATATACGCAAGTATTTCGACTCGATTCCACACTGCCATCTTCGGGCGTTCCTCGACCGACGGGTCACCGACGGCGTGATTCGGAGAATGATCGACAAATGGCTGAAGGCTGGCGTAATGGAAGATGGACAGTTGCGCCAGACAACCGAAGGCTCTCCGCAAGGCGGTGTGATTTCACCGCTGATTTCGAACGTTTTCCTGCACCATGTGCTGGATGAATGGTTCGAGTCAGTTGTGAAGCCGCGACTTAAGGGGAGATGTATCCTTGTCCGGTACTGCGACGACCTCGTAATGGCGTTTGAGGATTTCCTCAGCGCCAAGCGGGTGCTGGCCGTGCTGGGTAAGCGTCTTGCGCGATACGGCCTCACGCTGCATCCCGACAAGACCCGCTTCATCGACTTCCGCTTCAAGCGGCCGAATGGCAAGCCTCACCCGGCAACGAGCGGGACCACGTTCGACTTCCTCGGTTTTACCCATGTCTGGGTGAAGTCGAGGCAAGGCAAGGACGTGGTGCGGCAGAGCACGGCGAAGAGTCGCTTCGCTCGTTCTCTGGCTTCGGTGAGCGACTGGTGCAGACACAATCTGCATCTGCGCGTCGCCGAACAGCAACGCCATCTGAGCCAAATGATGCGGGGCCATTACGCCTATTACGGCATTACAGGCAATGGCCGTCGATTGCGCTGGTACGCCCATCAGGTGGAGAGGATATGGAGGACGTGGCTCGCGCGGCGCGGCCAGCCGGGAGGTCTCCGCTGGACTCGCTACCGGGAGCTGCTCCAACGCTACCCTCTTCCTTCAACAAGGATCGTTCACCAATACACCGCGGGGAGCGAATCTCTTCCATGAGGAACCGGATGCGGGAAATCTGCACGTCCGGGTCTGTGAGGGACGAGGGCGGCAACGTCCTCGTCTACTCGGCATCCGGCGCGCACGATGCCGTTGCCGGCAGACGTAGGCGAAGCTTGCCCCGCTCCCCTTCCAACTTCAGCACGCACTCATCCCCACCCATAACCGCCAACGGCGCCAGTTCCACAAAGGCCGCTCGCCTTTGGGCGCTGCTCTTGCCTGTGCGCGATGCTGGTCTGCGGGAGGTGCGCGATATCGTTTGCCACCGGTAGCCGATGTGGACCGTGCGGCCTCCGTGATGCGCTTCAGCTTGCCATACTCCAGGTGCAAGACCTGCCCGGTGCGAGATACGCCATGCTCCCGTGCCGCCTCCCCTGCCGCCATCCACAACGCTTCCGGCAGCGGCGATCGCCCGTGATGTCCACTCCGCCATCGCTCCAGT
>DAHXNO010000142.1 GCA_027365345.1 Granulicella sp. | reverse complement strand
AGGTTGAAGACTCCGGGCATGCTGCCGATCTCGCGCCGGACCCCCACCCCTTCGCAGAGAAATACAGGGTAGATCAGCGCGGAGGGTTCCAGGCGCGTTTCGCGGACAAGGGACCGCAGTGCGGCCGAGGAGCGCATACGGCGGAGGCGGGTAGCGGGAAAGTTCATGCCCTTATTCTAGGACGGGCCGACCGGGTGTCAGTAACGCTGATCACCTCCCGCCCTACTCAGGAAGTCGGCGCTTTCTGCCGCTCCCCTGGGGCTTGCCGTTCCCCGCGCGCTCTCCGTCAAGGTTGATCCTTGGCCGCGTGCTTCGGGACCGTATGCTGCTAGCCCGTATGCTTAAGGATGTGACCACCGTATCCCCCGTTCCGCCCGTTCTGCCCGCACCGCTTCCATCGCGGTTAGCGGAGACCAGCGGAGCCGCGCTTCAGTGGACGGATCTGATCGAGCATCTCGCCCGCGGCGCGCACTCAGAGCTGGGCAAGCGCCATCTGCTGGCGCTGGAGCCATCCTCGGATCTGGACTGGATTGAGCGGCAACAGCAGCGCAACGCCGAGATGCGGCAATGGATCGCCGCAGGCGGCTTTGACTTCCACGGCATCTTTGATGCGGCGGAGATGCTGGAGCGTGCGCACATCGAAGGCGCGGCGCTGGAGGCTGTGGAGATTCGCTCGCTGCTTGCGCACGCCGAGCGCGTGGCTGCCTGGCGTCGACAGATTCTGTCGCCAGAGGATGGCGCGCGTCCGGGAGAGACCCACGCTGCGGATACCCTTCCTGGTCTGCGCGAGCTCACCCTTCCGCTGGAGCCGCATGATCTGGGAAGCCTGCTCCGCTCGCTCACCGGCAAGATCGAGCCCGACGGCAGCCTGAGCGACGATGCCTCTCCCGAGTTGCGCAGCATCCGCCGAACCCTCGAGCAGCAGCACCGGGCGATTCAGGCCAGCCTGCGCCGGGCGCTGACAAAACTTTCTGAAGACGGGAGCACCCAGGATGCCTTGATTACCGTCCGCGGCGAGCGTTTTGTCATCCCCGTCAAGGCGGAGTTCAAGCGCCGCGTGGGAGGCGTGGTTCACGGCTCCAGCTCCAGCGGCCAGACGGTGTTCCTTGAGCCCATGGAAACCATTGAGCACAACAATGAGCTGGCCCGCCTTCTGGATGAGGAGCAGGCGGAGATTCATCGCATCCTGGTCTCCATGACACGCTCCGTGGCCGCGCACGCCGAGGCTCTGCTGCTGGGCGCCGAGGTGCTCGCGCAGGCGGATGCCCACCAGGCGATCGCCCGCGCGGCGGAGGAGTTCGATTGGGTGCGGCCGGCTCTGCACCCCACGGACCAAAATCTGTCCGCCGGCGCCGCTCTTCCTGCCGCCGCAGAGACTCCTGTGCCCGGGGTCGAGCCGCGCCCGGAACTAGCGGAGCGCCCGGCGCCTGAGATTCTCTTCGAGCTTCAAGATGCCCGCCATCCGCTCCTGGAACTCCGTCTTCGCGCTCAGGGCGCCCAGATCGTTCCGCTCACCCTCGCTCTACCCGCCGGAAAACGGCAGATGATCGTCAGTGGACCCAACACGGGCGGCAAGACGGTGGCGCTCAAGACGGTGGGCCTGCTGGCGCAGATAGCGCAGGCCGGCATGCCCGTGCCCGCGCGCGCAGCGCGGCTGCCGTTGTTCACCGCCATCTATGCTGACATCGGGGATGCCCAGTCCATTGAGCGAAATCTCTCCACCTTCTCAGCGCACATCCTGCACCTGGAGAGGATCGCCCAGTGCGCGGATGCGCGCTCGCTGGTGCTGCTGGATGAGCTTGGCTCGGCCACGGACCCGGAGGAGGGAGCGGCTTTGGCGGTAGCCGTCGCCGAGCACTTTCTGCAGCGTAGCGCCTGGTGCATCATAACCACCCATCTCACCGCGTTGAAAGTCTACGCCGCAAAGCATGGCGGCTCACCGGGGCAGGCGGGTGTGGTGAATGCAGCCGTCGGCTTTGATGAAGCTGCCATCTCGCCTACCTATGAGCTGCGCCTGGGCGTCCCGGGAGCTTCGGCCGGGCTCAACATCGCCGCGCGTCTGGGACTCGACCCGTCGATTGTGGCCCGCGCTCGCGCCCAGATGACCACCCAGCAGGCGGATATCGGCAGGTTTCTGGATGAGCTGCACGCGCAGCTTACCGCGGCCGGAGCCGAGCGCGAGCGCCTGGCCGCTGCGGAGCGCGCTCTGGCCAGGGAGCGGTTGCGCCTGGAGCAGGAAGGACGCGCCGAACAGCAGGCGCGCACCCGCGAACTGGAGCGCCAGCTCAAAGACCTGATCGAGGCCTTTGAGGCGCAGCTTCGCGACACCGTCAAGGCCATCGATGACAAGACCGTCGCGCAGAAGATAGCGCGTGACGCCGCCCTGCGCATCGCCAGCCTCAAGCGCGAGTTCTCGCAGCAGTTTCAAAGTACGGTGTCAGCTCACCAGGAGTCCTCCACCGGCCCCGCCAGTGAGCCCAAGCCGGCCCAGCGGCAGGGTGAGCCTCAGCCTGGCGATCTGGTCCGGCTGCGCTCGCTCAACCGCGAGGGCCGCGTGGTCCGCGTGCTGGACCGCAAGACGCTGGAAGTGGCCGTAGGACCGATGAAGATGCGCGTCCGCAGGGGCGATATTGCAGAGGTGGTCGCCCGTTTCGCGAGCCGCAAGGATGGGTCGGGGCTGTCGGAAGCCGGCCCGCAACCCGCGCGGCGCGGAGGCGTTACGGTCTCCACCGCAGGTGACCTTGATTCCATCAGCTCGGAGATCAACGTGATTGGCCGCACCGCCGACGAAGCCCAGAGCGAGGTTGAGCGGTTCATCGAGCGAGCCTTTCTGGCCGGGCTGCCGCGCGTCCGAGTGGTGCATGGCGTCGGGATGGGGATCCTCCGGCGCACGCTGCGTGAGTTTCTGCGCCAGCATCCCCACGTCACCTCGGTCTCAGAGCCCCCTTATAACGAAGGCGGCCAGGGCGCGACCCTGGTCGAGCTGCGCCAGTAGCGTCATCACGTTGGTGGCCCAATGCGTAAACTCAACTCTCCTCGACCTTAAAGCGGCTTGCATGGGAGCGGTACCGCACGCGGTCGCCTCCTGAGCGTCGTCTTCCTTGTTTACTTCATAGATTCCATTGACCTTACGAGCGCCCGGCGGGGCGTTCCCATTCAACCGTCCTTTTTGCCGTTCGCTGCAAAATATCCCCATTCGCTGCTTTGGTAACGACTTAGTACCCCCAATCCTCCTAAGCTGAAGGCGTAGTCGGGTGCGGCTTGGATCCGATTGCCTTCGTTTGGACCTCCCGATGCCCAGAACCCCGGGGCAAAGCGAGTCTGAGCAGAGTCAAAGCACCCGCCGCTCCATCCTGCTCCGCGTGGCGTATTTCACCACGGCATCTGGGGCGCAGCATTTGGAACCCGCCGCTCTGGTATGGGCGTCGGAATAGTAAGTTGTAGAACCAACCGTTGGCCGCGCGGATCGTCACGGAAAACCTTAGGAGGTACGAGAGATGGGAAAAGCAACCAAGCTCGTGGAAAAAGGCATTGTGCTGGGCGCCAAGGGCGCCTGGAGCGTATTTAGCAAGTTGAACTCTATCAGCCCCAATGAGAGCTTTACTCCGAAGTGGTCGGACAAGCCGCTGCTCAAGTCGTATCAAAAAGAGAAGCCGCCCCTCGGCTGGCCGCGCACCACAGACTCGCTCTGCCCCAAGTGCATTCCCCAGATCCGCCAGCAGATTGTAGATGGCAAGCTGCCCCACGAGATCCTGCTCAATGAGAAGGTGGGCGAGATTAAGGCTCAGATCATCGAGCGGGACGGCAAGATCCTGATGGTGAAGGACTGCCCTATCCATGGACATTTTGAAGATGTCATGTCGATCGATCCTCCCATGATGAAGCATCTGGAGGACGTCTTCCCCGGCCGCGACATCCGCGCCCACAATGACAGCAAGCTGCACAATCACGGCACCTCCACCGTTACCCATGGCCGCGGCTCGGTGCTCACCATCGACCTGACCAACCGCTGCAACATGATGTGCGATCCCTGCTTCATGGACGCCAACCAGGTCGGCTTTGTGCATGAACTCACCTGGGATGAGATCAAGACCATGCTGGACAACGCCATCACCGTCAAGCCCAAGCGGCAGATGTCGGTGCAGTTCTCCGGCGGCGAGCCCACGCTCAGCCCGTACTTCCTGGACGCTGTGGCCTATGCTCGCAAGGTTGGTTACAACTCCGTGCAGGCTGCCACCAACGGCATCGAGTTCGCCAAGTCCAAAGAGTTTGCCAAGGCAGCGGCTGAGGCTGGTCTGCGCTACGCCTACCTGCAGTTTGATGGCATCGGCAACGCGGCCAACTCGCACCGCAAGGTGGGCAACGCCTTTGATGTGAAGTTACAGGCGATCCACAACCTGTATGAGGCTGGCGTGGATATTGTTCCCGTCACCACTATCGTCAACGGGATCAACAACGAGCAGGTGGGGCGCATCATCCAGTTCGCCATGGACAACCCCAAGAAGATCAACTTCCTCTCCTTCCAGCCGGTCAGCTTCACCGGCCGCGATGAGGATATCTCTGATGAGCGCCGTCATGCGCAGCGCTACACCCTCTCGCACATGGCGCATGACATTCGCAACCAGACGGGTCTGGGTGAGAGCACGCGTGACTGGTTCCCCATCAGCTTTATGTCCACCTTCTCCGACTGGGCAGACTTGGTGCATGGTCCCAACCACGAGTGGGGCCAGCTCTCTTGCGGATGCCACCCCAACTGTGGCATCGGCATGGCGCTGATGATCGACAAGGAGACCAAGGAAGCCGTGCCGGTTACGGCCTTCCTGAACGCTCCGCGCCTGGCCAGGGACATTGCACAGGTCAACGATGCGGCGCGTGGCAAGTTCCTCACCATGGTAGGTGCAGCCCTGGCGCTTATCCGCAACTATGAGCCCGCCAAAGCTCCCACGCACTTCAGCATCTTCTCTCTGCTCGCCAAGTTCGATAAGTGCTTTGGAGCCACCGGACGATCCTACGGCAAGGTCACCGGGGACCGCACCATGGAAGATATCCAAAAGCGCCGCGCCGACCGTTGGAACTTCCTCTTCATCGCCGGTATGTGGTTCCAGGATCTCTTCAACTATGACTTCCGCCGCACCGAACAGTGCATTATTCCCTATGCCACGCAGGAGGGCGAGATCAGCTTCTGCGCCTACAACACAGGCATCGGCTGGCGCAACATCATTGAGAAGATGCACATGACCGCTACGCTCACCAAGTGGTATGAGGAGCATGGCCGCCATGAGATCTTCGCGGGCGGCAAGAAGGTCGGCTTGGAGATGCAGGAGAAGTACGATCTGGTGCTGAATCAGGAGCACGTCAATTCGGCTGCCAACGATACCTTCGATAAGTCCGGCATCGCCAAGAACGCACGCGAGGAGAAGCTGCGTGCCCGCGAGCTGAAGTTGAAGCAGGATGCTGAGAACGCCCGCATGGCCAAGCTGTACCGCAAGGAGATCCTCAAGGAGCAGGAGGTCCCTGGGTTCGTTGCGCTCGGCGAGATCGGCGGAGTGAAACCCTCAGCCCAGCTCCAGAAGGACGTCGAAGAGACTGTGGCCGGCGACTAACCCGGGAATCCATCTGTAAAACCAAAAGGCCGCCCATCCGGGCGGCCTTTTCTGCGAACAGGTTAAAGATCCGCAGCGAAGAATACAACTGCATCTTCAAGCCGACTCTGTGATACAGAGCTTGTTGGACCTGTCGCGCCTCCTTCAACAAGCTCTTCGCGCAGATCTACGTGAGAGGGCCCAGGCTCGGGTCCGCTGCCATACGCTGCGGCTTTGCATTCTCTTCGCGCAACTGCGGCGGCTCCCGCAACTCGCTCAGCCCTGGGCCCGCGCATTTCTTCTTTTGCAGATAAAACGTCGGCGGGCTGCTGCCGCTCCTGCGGCTCACCTCCGCCAACGCGTCTGCGGACCCAGCCTACGGCAACATATTCCCTTAACCGTGTTGCCTCTTGCCCTTACCTGCTTTCCGCTTGCCTTCACGGAAACATCACAAGCGAAGATGCTCAACTTCTACTCCGCTTCATTTTGGGCTATGGGCTACGGCATCCATCCACCTCGTGGCCGCTACCCACCGATTCACTTGATGACACCCTTTCCGAGCAAAACCCAGAACTTCCATTTTGGAAACCACAGAGTCTGTCCCAACTACCCGGGCCATCTCAGCCGACGGCTTTCAGCCGGTCAATCACCTGCTGGCGCAACCGCCCCTGGGGGCTGTCATCCACCGGCCGACTTGGCTTGCACCATTTGGCCAAGGTAATGCCCGTATCTTCCGTCACCCAGGGCGACGCTCCATGGTCGAGCAAATATTGGACGGTACTCCAATGGCCTACTGTGGCGGCGGTCAGGAGCGCAAAGTGGCCATCACCGTCGGCTTGGTTCGCCTGCACGTGAAATTCCAGAAGCAGTGCAATGGCGTTTTGCCGACCCAGCAGGGCGGCCCGATTCAGCGCGGAACTTTCATCCATACTGCCGTTGGGATCCGCGCCGGCCTGGAGTAGCAGTCGCGCGATCGAGAGATACCCCGCACTGATAGCCAGCGCCAGCGGAGTGCGTGTTGGCCCGCCATTGGGATTAGCCCCAGCCCGGAGCAGCGCTTCCACCATTGCCTGATTCCTATGATTTACAGCAATCAAAAGCGCTGTGACACCGTCCGGCGCGATAGCGCCCACCCCATCGTCAAACGCCTTCGACGCTCGTAACGCCCGTGCAATGTGGCCCTTCGCGACCAACTCCGCAAACCGTCGCGCGGCCGGGTCAGTAAATGAATCAGGTGTGAAATAAATGGCCGGATGGAAGAAGCCGGGAAACTTCGCTACCGCCAAGCGCGTGAGGAAGGCGAGCACGAACATATAGCCGATCAGCACCCCGAGCATCATCTTGAGCCGGGGCCATCGCTCCTTGTCGGGAGCTGAATTCGTCGACGCCTTGGGGCTCATGGATGGAATCTCCACAGATCATTCAAAGCGCCTGGGGCACCTGCCGCGCCCAGACCATCACCACCAAAAAGCCACAGATTTCCCTTCTGGTCTGTCCAGCTCGCAGGGCTGCTTCGCGCACCAGGAGTATTGGAAAGGTTGGCTCCGCCCTTGTTTCCATAGACACCGGAAGAGTGAACATAATTCTCACCATTCATCCAGGTCCATTGCCGCGTCGACGGCTCGTAACGCCATAGATCGTTGAAGATACCCGAATTTGCGAGCGAGCCCCCAAAGAGCCAGAAGTTACCTGTGGCACCTGCCCAGCCAACGCCGTAGGCCCTCGCTCCCGGCGTGTTGGTAGTGGCGGTCACTCCGCGCTTGCCATAGATCCCATAGAGCGGTACAGCTTGCACAGCGGTTTGGCCGATCCAATCCCGGGTCACGTTTGGAGGAACCGCACTTGTGCAATAAATCCAGGTCCATTGCCCGGAGCCTATGTCATAGCTCCACATATCGGCGAGGAAGTTGAGTAGTCCAGCCGCATCGTAGCCGTACCCGCCGAACAAAAAGAGATGGTTGTGATTGTCCGTCCATGCAACCGCCCCAGCGCGAGCTCCGGGCAGGTTTTGGGATGCGGGCACACCCATGCTTCCATAAATTCCTCTGCTATTAAGATCGGTCGTCCCGCCCATCCATGTCCACTGGTGCGTCACTGGATTGAACATCCAAAAATCGGAAAGATAGTCTCGAGTGTCTGCGCTGGCTCCGTATCCGTTTCCACCAAACATCCAGAACATTCCTTGGGCGTCTCGCCACGTAACAGCTCCGTAGCGTGCGCCAGGCCAATTCGCAGCGTCTGCCTTTCTTTGGTTGCCATAGACGCCCGCAGTTGGCACCTCTGGACTGCCACCCATCCACGCCCACATGCCGGTGCGCGGGTCGAAACTCCAGAGATCGTTTAGGTATTTGGAGCGCCTGCCATCCCACCCGTTGATGCCGCCGAATACCCAGAAGACTCCGGAGCGATCCACCCATGCCATGGAGCCATACCGTGCGCCTGGTTCATTCCGCTGCTCGGCCACACCCCGAAGTCCTGGGACGCACCCTCCGCCACCGCTCGGGTCTCCGGCGACCCACTCCCAAGTCTTCTGCACGCTGCTATATCGCCAAAGATCGCCATAGGAGTTTGCGCGAGCGGTCCCACCAAACAACCATAGGTTTCCATCCGCATCACTCCAGGATGCCGCCATGTAGCGAGCCGCCGGAGCATTCGCCGCCGATGCGAGGCCGCGAGTTCCGATGGTGCCGCTTGCGTTGACCTCCTACGAGCCGCTCATCCACTCCCATCCAGGAGCAGGCTCCGGCTTGGACGCCATAGCCGAAGCCGCAGGCACGGCTGCGGAATGCGAGGAGCATCCACCTGTGACCGCGACAACTTCAACCAGCGCAAGCGCCCAAATCGCATGGATACAACGCCGCAACCAAGCGCCCATAGACTTGCTCACCTCGCTGCCCACTCGTCCTTCCATGCGCCTCCGCCAAATCGGGCTCCCGGCGTATTACTCAAAGAATCTGCACCCTGTCTGCCGTACGCTCCACTTTGCTCCGCTGTGTCCGCGCCGCGATACCCTATCCACTCACACCCACCAGGCTGTTCCTCGCGGTTGCCGGATCACGATCTCATTCAAAAAACTGACAGCCTTCGTCAGTCCCTCCTCTGGCGAGAGAAGGTTGTCCTCGTGCTCGATCGAGAGGACGCCGTCGTAGCCGCAGAGACGCAGGGTGGAGATCAACTCCTTCCACCACTCGGCCCCATGTCCGTAGCCGCAGGTGCGGAAAGCCCAGGCGCGATGCTGCTCGTCCGCATAGCTCTTGGTGTCAAGCACGCCCGTTATGGAAAGATTAGCGCTATACATCTGCGTATCCTTCGCGTGGACATGGTAGATGGTCCCACTCAGGATCCGGATGGCGGCAACAGGATCAATGCCCTGCCAGAACAGATGACTTGGATCAAAGTTGCAGCCAACGGCGGGGCCGGTGAGGTCGCGCAACTTCAACATCGTTTCGGGGCTATAAACCACGAATCCCGGGTGCATCTCAATTGCGACCTTCACTCCGTGATCAGCGGCAAACTTCGCATGCTCCATCCAATAGGGCGCCACCACCTCATTCCATTGCCATTCCAGCACCTTTCGGTAATCAGGAGGCCATGCGCACGTTACCCAATTGGGGGCGGTCGCCTGAGCAGAGTCGCCCGGACACCCTGAAAAATCGACCACGACGGGAACCCGAAGCCGCTCCGCCAGGAGAATGGTCTTTCTGCTCACCTCTTGGTCATGCTGTGCCCGCTCGCGGATGGGGTGGAGCGGATTGCCATGGCAACTCAGTGCGCTGATCGTTGCTCCATGGTCAGATACGATCTTCTGGAACTCCACCATGGCGGCCGGATTCTCCAGCATGGAGAGCTTGCAGTGGGCGTCCCCGGGATAGTTTCCGGTGCCCAGTTCCACGGTATTGATATTCATAGCCTTCAGCTTGCTGAGAACCTGAGGCAACGACAGGTCAGATAGCAATGGAGTGAAAACACCAATCTTCATCATCTCTCCTTCGACGGCTCCCTCGGCAGTTCACCGGCGCAATCCATCCTTCAAGCCGTGTCTGACAAGGCGTTTCCTTCGTCATTCCTGATACCTTCTCGTATTCGGTCCACACAAACGTCTTTGAATCCGACGCCAAGCCGCTGGTATTGCCTAACAGCCCTGTCCGCCGTAAAAAACTATTGCCGCGGTCAATCTAGCGGCCGTTGCGGCTACGCTATTCTTCAGGCGCAGTAGTTCCATCTTCATGCCTCCTCCAATATACGTGTAGTCCGGGCGTCCCATTGGGTAGGAGATCGTATAGGGCCACTTGCCATCCCGAGCGATGTGTGAAAGCCAGTCCTGCGTGTCAGCGCTGCCGGCTACTCTGCTCAAACACCATACGACCTCACCGCCAACTCGGTCGTCTCGCTCCCAGGCTCGTCCGCGCAGCGCCGCTCAGCTACGAGACAGGCAACAGTGCTTGAACTTCTTACCGCTACCGCAGGGACAGGGATCGTTGCGGCCCGCTTTCTCCTTTGCCGCTCGGGTCTCCTGTGCGGCAATCCAGCCCATAACATTGGCGGGCGGTCGGCTGGCTGCCAGCTCGGCCGCCATAAAACGCATGTACGGATCAATGTGATGGAAAAACATCTTGTAGCCCGCACAGAGGTAGTTCAGCCCGGATTCTCCGTCCGGAGTCTTCGCAAATCTATGTTTAGGGCACTCACCATTGCACGCGAACCGCACATCGCAGTTCAGGCAGTATTGGGGCAGTGTGGAAGCCTTCTCCTCACCAAACCGGCGTTGCTGCTCGGAACTTACGAGTGTCTCCAGCGCCGTATCCATGATGTTTCCCAGCCGGTTCTCCGGATAAACAAAATGGTCGCAGGAGTACACATCCCCACAGTGTTCGATGGCCATGGCCTGGCCACAGGTCTTTCGGAAGACGCATAAGCTGGCCTCCATGCCCAGCCACATCTCCAGGCAGACGTCGAACAACTGAACAAAGCTGCGCCCCACATCTCCGCGCACCCACTCATCGAAGATGGCACACAAAAAGCGCCCGAACTGCCTGGGCTCTACAGACCAGGGAGTGACCTTTGCGGCCCCTCCAAACTCGGGTGACACCAGGCTCAGCCCGTCGGCTGTAGTTTCCTGGGTCGTTCGCTCCACAATGGGGATGAACTGCATAAAGCCGCTTCCGGCTTCCTTCAGGAACCGGTAGACCTTCAGGGGATGGTCTGCGTTGCCGCGGTGCACCGTCGTCAGCGTATTAAAGTCGACCTTGTGCTGCTTCAGTATGTTGATCCCGCGCAGGACGCGATCAAACGTCGGCTGCCCTCCCTTGTCGACGCGGTACGCATCATGCAACTCCCGCGGCCCATCAATGGAAACTCCGACCAGAAAGCGGTTCTGCCCAAGAAACTCAGCCCATTGCTCATTCAGCAGGACGCCATTGGTCTGCAGCGCATTTTCAATCCGCTTGCCGTTGGCATACCGCTGCTCCAGCTCCACCACACGCTTGAAGTAGTCCACGCCAAGCAGTGTTGGCTCGCCGCCCTGCCATGCAAAGCTCACCGTCGGCGTGTCATGCGCCTCGATGTACTGGCGGATGTAGCTCTCCAGCACATCGTCCGGCATCGCCCACTTCGCGGCCTGCGGATACAGGACTTCCTTTTCCAGATAGAAGCAGTATTGGCAATCCAGATTGCAGATTGGGCCTATCGGCTTGGCCATCACATGAAACGAGGAACTGCTCATGGCGCACCCTCTGCCAACTTTGAATTTGATTCCTTCATCCGCTTACTTACTCCATGCACTCCGCACGCCTGGACCTTGCCCATGTTCTGCACACCTCCCTGGCGCTGCAAGCCGACGGCGGTACGCCCTTGCCTTCAGGCATGCACCGTAAATTGACGCAGCAGCGTCGGCCGCTCACGATGCAGCTTCAAAACCAGCTCTCCGAACAGGCCGTTCGCCCAAGCGAACCACGCTCGCGTATAGTCGGCCGGGCTGTTCTTCTGGAAAGACTCATGCATAAAGTCCGTACCGGCTGTGGTAGTGCACAGGGTGCGCAGGCACGCAACAATCTCTTCTTCATTGTCGCTGGTCAACGCTCGCATGGTAATCGACATCGGCCAGATAAAACCCAAGCCGATATGCGGCCCTCCGATTCCTTCCCCGGCGCTGCCTTCAAAAAAGTATGAATTCTCCAGGCTCAATGCAAAGGCTCGCGTGCGCTGATAAAGCGGATCGTCCTGCTGCATGAGATTGAGATACGGGAGCGAGAGCAGCCCGGGAGCGTTGGCGTCATCCATCGCCAGGGAGTTCCCGTAGCCGTCGATCTCGTAGGCCAGAATCTGCCCGCAGGTCGCATGGTGGATGGTCCCGTACTGCGCGACGGCGCTTCGAATCGTTCGCGCGAACTGTGTGCATTCCTGGGCGAACCCCTGCCGACGATACACCGTCGCGGAGATCTCGCTGATGCGATCCAGCGTCAACGCCGCGAACAGATTCGCCGGAATGAAGAGTGGATAGGTGCAGGCATCGTCGGAGGGACGAAATCCCGAACAGATCAGTCCGTTCGGCCGTATCGGATTGCCGTAGCCATTCAATGCCAGCGTCCCGGTAGGCTCCAGCGACATACGTTGGAAGTGGTATGGTCCCGGGCTGGAGATTCGCTGCTGCTCGCGGAAGGTTGCGACGATTCTGGCCGCAGCCTCCATCCAACTCTCATCGAACTGCGCCGTAGAGCCAGTCGCCTTCCAGTATCCATGCGCCAAACGTACGGGATAACAAAGCGAGTCGATCTCCCATTTTCGCTCCCCCACCCCCGGCAGCATCGTCGTCTTGTCATGCACCGCCCACGATAACGGCGGATCCTCCGGGCTTCTCATGAAGGCGTTGGCATAGGGATCAATCTGGATGAGCCGCGCCTGGCGGCGAATCACACCCTCAATCAGCCGGCTCAACGCCGCGTCTTTGGCGGCGAACTCCAGGTAGGGCCATACCTGGGCGGCGGAGTCGCGCAACCACATCGCGTCAATGTCGCCGGTGATCACGTAGGTATCGGGCTCGCCGTGCGTGCTTCCCGGGAAAACCGTAGTGTCCAGCGTATTCGGAAAGCAGTTGGTGAAGATCCGCGCCAGCTCCGGGCTGCTGATGCCGGCACAAACCTCCGCGATGGCGTCTTCAATCACCGCAGAACGAAAGTGCCGTTCTGCGACAGGTGGGCGCCCATCCAGACCCGTAAACGCCGGGGTCTTCTTCTGCTGCGCCGGCAGAGCCGTCGCCAAACCGGCCGCCGCGGTTCCAAAGAGAAGCTCTCGACGGTTCATAGACATCCGCAGCTCCATGTGAGTCCTGTGCCTGCCTGGTAGGTTCTCCGATGCATCATCCTTGCACGCCTGTTCTGCGGAGCTATCTTCCGCGTTGGTTCAAGTCCAGTCAACCCCGCTTAGCGGGAGCAGAAGGACTTAAGAATACCGTGAACGATCAGTCTCCAGTTTGCAAGGTGGAAGCACCATGCAAAGAAGAGCACCCCAAACAACCGCTCGTCCTTCCCGGCACATTCGCCATCTTCACAACGATGGTGCGGCAACCTTCGCGTAAAACGCAGTCCCGAAGCCGAAGAAAGGAGCTGTCTCCCTTGGGGAAGACGCTCACCGGCGTCCAGGCTCCGCCGATTGCCGAAAGTGAGATCGGCACGCGTGCTGCCTTGCAACTCGGTCCCACGCAGTTTCATGCCGCGCGCGTCTGCGCCGTTCTGTCGCTCTGGCGTTGTCACCCCGACTGCGGAGCACTTGCCGGGGCTCTCGGCTGGAACTCGGGGTTGGGGGATCCGAGGATAGTGCGCAGGACTGGGATCCCAAGGCATCCAGGCTGGCGTAGACGCTGGCCTCCCAGGCGCTGTCCTAAATCCGCACAGGCTGACAAAACCGGTACGGCTCTCCCCTGGGGCCCGGATAGACTGGGTGCAGCATGTCCAAGCGCAAGAACGCGACGGCAGGTCAGCCCGGAGCGCACGGAACAGGATCTGGCAAAGCCCAAGCCACGGACGTGGCAAAGGCTGCGGGAGAAGGGATAGAGGCTGGGGGCAACGCCAGGCTCGCAACGGTTGTGTCCCCTGCCGAGGCAAGCGCCTCGCCGTTGGGCTTCTCTGTGCAGCGCTTCCGGCGGCGGCTGGGGGCTTGGTATGGGGAGAATGCTCGGGCGCTGCCTTGGCGCGGAGCGCGTGACCCCTACGCTATCTGGCTCTCGGAGATCATGCTGCAGCAGACGCGGGTGGCGACGGTGGAGGGCCGCTATGTAGAGTTTCTGCAGCGGTTTCCCACGATTCATGACCTTGCCATTGCGGATGAAGAAGATGTACTGGCGTTATGGAGTGGGCTGGGATACTACCGGCGCGCCCGGATGCTGCACCGCGGAGCCCAGTTTGTGGATCGGGAGTTTGGCGGCAAGCTGCCCAGGACTCTGGGCAAGCTGCGGATGCTTCCCGGCGTGGGCGAGTACACCGGCGCGGCGATCGCCAGCATCGCTTTTGGCGAGAATGTGGCCGTGCTGGACGGCAACGTGGCGCGGGTTCTGTTGCGTATCCTTGGTCAGCCCGAGGAGAAGAGCGCGCAGGCCAGAGCCCGGCTCTTGCAAGTGGCGCAGCAGTTGATGCCGCCTTCAGGCCGCAGGTCGGCGGTAGAGAATCGCGCCGGAGACCACAATCAGGCGATGATGGAACTCGGTGCGGTCCTCTGCCTTCCCCGCTCGCCGCGCTGCACCGAGTGTCCGGTATGGGAGATGTGCAAGACGCGTGGCGAGCACCCCACGGGAGTGCGAACCAGGATGCAAAGCCGTACCGTGGCCTATCTGCTGGCGGTGCGCAAGCGCGGCGTGGCTACGGAAGTCTTGCTGGAAAAGAGGCCATCGAACGTGAGCGTCATGGCCGGCATGATGGAGCTGCCGCCCCTGCCGCTCCCTTTAACCCAGGGACGGGAACCGGTGCTGCGCCTGCGTCATGCGATCACCAATACCAACTACTATGTGCAGGTGTTCAGCGAAGGCGTAAAGCCCGGCGGCGAGGAGGAAACGTCCCTTGTGGAGAAGGTTCTGGCAACCAGGGCGGAGCGTAAGTGGGTAGCGACCAGCCGTCTGAACCAGCAGCCGCTGACCGGCGTTGCGCGAAAGACCTTGCAACGCCTCGGTCTCATGGCGGTGCCCAAGGTCTCTATCAAGACGTAGGGATCATCTCCTTTGCCAAATCCTCCCCCGAGACTCCCGCTCGGCGATCCGGCTCGGCAACCCCTGCGTCGCAGGATCCTTTGAGCCATCGCGCCACGCTGACGCTGCGGGCTGGACGCGTGGCGCCGTGGCCTCAATCTCTCTCTATCGGCTAGTGGGCTCCAGCAGCGTGGTGTTCAACGGGCTCTCATTGCCCTTTGCGTCGATGGCCGTCACGCCATACCGGTAGGGGGTGGTGGGGCTGGCGTCAGAGTCGTGAAAGGCTGGGGTAGGCAACGGGGTGGTGTTGAGTTGCTGGTTCGGAGCGGTGGGGCGCCCGGAGCCATCCAACGGCTGGCGGTACACGTTGTAGCCTGCCAGCGGAGTCATCAGGCCGGTTGCATCGATCGGCTGCCAGATCAGATCCACGGCAAAGCCTGCCGGAGTGCCCGTCGGCGTGGGATTGAAGTACCCCACCGCGGTCAGGCCGATGGGCGCCGGCGGCGGAAAGGTCTGCAGCAAGGTGAAGTTGACCGGAGGTGATGGTGTACTGCGAAGCAGAATCTCCTCAGTCAAGGCTGGCTGACCCTTCTGTTTGTTGTCTGTCTCGCTGATGTGCAGCGTAACCCGCCGCTCGGCAGTGTAACGATACGCAGTATCGGGCTGAACCGAGGTATCCAGGGTTCGATCCGAGCTTTGGACTCCAGCACTGCTGCTCGCCGGAGGACTGTTGGCCAGCAGCCAGTCTACTTTGGGCTGGGAGGCCTTGGGGGCCGTCTGGTCTTTCGTCTTTGCCTGTGGTTTCACTGGGGAGAGATCCTCACGCCGCAGAACCACCACCGCCGGGCCATTGGAGGATCCCTCCAGCGGCTTTGGCGCCGGGTCCCAGCTAAGGATGATGCCCAAGCGGGAGCCCTGCGCGCGCAGGCCCTTCACCGGCGCGGGAGCGGGGCCCGTAGCGGTGTAGGCGGGGTTAGAGAAGCCGGCCGTGCGCTGGGCCGGGCTGAAAAACTCCACCCGGTACGCCAGCAACTGCGCCGGTCCGGTGGTGAGCTTGGCGGGCAGCGTGTCGGTCCAGGTCACCTGGCTCTTGGCGGTTCCAGAGCTGCTCGATCCTTGCTTCTTGCCATGACCTTTGGAGGTACTGGAGCTGCCGGCCTGAATTGTGGCCTTGGAAGAGGGCACAGGGATGCAGCGCTGGTGCGGAAGTTGTCGGCACAGCTCACCTGGAATAGAGCCGCGCAGGGCCACTTTGTCGGTGGTCTCCGTGGGGGCGGTGAAGCTCAGTTGGACGGTGTCGCCGATGCGCATCACGGTCAGGTCGCTTACCGGCTTGGGCAGCCGCAGCGAGGGAGCGGCGGGTGGACCAGGGCTGGCGCAGCCCGCCAAATAAATCAGATTGAGGAGGGTAAAGGCTCCTGCCAGAGCCAGATAGCAGAGTTCTCCCCAGCCGCTTCCTCGGCTGTGGCGCAAGCGGTCCATGCAACTCAGCCTAGCATCTTTGCCCGGCTGGGGCCGGTTCAACTTGCATCGACGCGCAGACTCCATCAGACCTTGGCGTCCAGAAACATGGCCTCTACGGCTTGCCAGTTGTCTACCCTGCGGTAGCCGCTTACGTAGAAGTTGGCGGGGCTGGTGTAGATGATTCCTTCGCCATGAAAGGATTGAAGCTGGCGGGGGTTGTCGTCAATCAGAAAGTCCGCGCGCAGGATGGATTTGTCGCCGCAGAAGACGATGTGCGAGGGGGGGATGAAAGGAAAGTGCTCGCCCAGCCATGTAAACTTGGCGGCAAAGCTGGTTGGAACCTCCATGGCGGCCGATGCGATAAAGACCTCGTAGCGGGTCTGCAGCCGCGCAATCACCCGCTGCGCGTCAGGTATCACCGGTACCACCCGGAAAAAGTCCTCATCACGAAAGTATTTGTCCAGGACGGGGTGGAGCTCCGCCGGAGCAACCTGCCACAACCTGCGCCCGCGCAGATCCTCCCGCGTGACCGGTGGCCGGGCTGCCGAGGAAAACTCCCGATTGTAGCGACTCAGATGCTCTCCCAGAGAGTCGGCGATGACCTCATCCATATCGATGGCGATAATCTGGCGGGCGGGGGATTGCGGAAGAACCATGTTGCTCAAGAAGCTCCGGAAGTAGGAATTGGCTGGCAGGGAGCAGCACGCAGCGGAGGGTTCAAGAAGCCCCTGGCGCTGCTGCTCGGGTGTCAGGGGTTGGAGGCGGACGAGATCCTCTCGCCAGGCGTCCAGCGAACTGGAGCATCGCGGCGGGGGTCATAGTAGAGCATGCGGCCACAGCTCTCGCAGGTAAAGATCGTGTTGGCATGCTCGCTGTGCGGATCGCGGTCCGTCAAATCGTTCCAGCGCTGCGGACGCACCATCATCTGGCACGCGGAGCACTTGTGATCCGCCGCTTCAGAGAGGCCCGTTCCCTTGGCTTTGGCAATGCGATCGTAGACTGAAAGTTGGGCCTCTCCCGCAGGCGACGCAGACAGCAGCGCGCGAGTGGCGGCGCGCTCGGCCTCAATCGAGGCGATCGCAGCGGTGTGATGGGTGGTAAGGTCAGCGGTGCGCACCCGGATCGCGGCCAGAGTGGCCGTGTTCACCTCCAGCGTCAGGGTAGCCTCGCCGCGTGCCAACTCTAATCCCTCCGTGCGCTCCAGCGAGGCTAGCTCCTCGTCTTCCAGCTTTGCAATGGACTGCTCAAAGAACGAGATCTCATGTTCCAGCGCGGAGATCTGCGCTGCGGAGGATGCTGTCTCCATCTGCTTGCGCAGCCGGGCGATCTTGCCTTGCCGCTCTTTCACATCCAACTCCTGGGAGCGGCGCAGGGCTTCCTCTCTGGCCAGACCCTTTTCGGCGGCATCCAGAGCGGTCTCAGCCAGCGCGAGCGCCGCTTCTGCGGCTTTCACCTCCAAGGGGGCCTCGGAGAGTTGCTGGCGCAGACGGCGGAGTTCCAGATCCTGGGCCTGGAGGACGATGAGATGTTCGAGATCGGTGTTCATGCTCTACGCGCCCCTCTCCGGCAAGACGGAGCTCCCTACAGCAAAATTAAAGTTGCTGGACGCCCAGGGTACGGTCACCCAGTCGCCGCGACCAGCAGGGAAGCCGACTCTCGGTCACCATCGGAAATAGTCAGGCTCGCCCGGGCTCTGCACTACCCAGCTCCGCTCTACCCAGTAGACAGGAGACATTGCAGAAAGGCAACGTCACCGCCGCACCCTGCCTGCTGCGGCAGGATTTGGAGCGGCCGGAAAGATTCCATAGAATGAATCTGGCAAGATGACTGAGCCAGATCGTCCGCATCCACAGCCACACGAGCCTCCGCATTCGCGCCCCCTCTTTCACTCCCCGTGGGTGATCTTCGCCGTGGCGTTTGCGCTGCGAGTGGCCGTGATCCTGGTGGCGCATACCTACCGGATCCGCACCATTGGAGGAAACTTCGACTTTGGCTTTGAGGCCGGGCGTATTGCGCGCTCCCTGGTGACAGGGCACGGCTACGCCAACCCCTTCAACGGCATGTCCGGCCCCACGGCCTGGCTCACCCCTCTCTATCCCCTGCTGCTGGCTGCCGCCTTCAAGCTGTTCGGGGTCTACACGCACTCCGCCGCGATAGCCGTCCTGGTGGCAGATAGCGCATTTTCCGCGCTGGTAGTTCCTGCCGTCTATGAGATCGCCGAGCGCTGCTTTGATGCGCGCGGAGTGGCGCGGAGGCAATCGACCGCCGCCGCGCCGGTAGCACTGTGGTCGGCCTGGATGTGGGCCGTCTATCCCCCGGCCCTGCAGTACGCTGTGCATTGGATATGGGAGATGTCGCTCACCGTGTGCCTCTTCAGCTGGGCCCTGGTGGTCACGTTGCGGCTGCGCGGAGTGGGGGAAGACAAACCGGCCGCAGGCGGTGAACAAGGCGCTGAGGCAGGCGCAAGGAACCGTCTTCTGCTGTGGTTCGTCCTCGGAGTGTTGTGGGGGCTCATTGCGCTCTGCAACTCCTCGCTTCTCCTCTGCCTGCCGGCCTCTATGGTGTGGGTCGTCTGGCCCCAGCTTCGAGCCGGCGGGCTGCGCCGTTGGCGCGTCTGGCGGAGGGCCATGGCCGGGGCTATGTTGACCACGCTTGCGTTCGCCGCGGTCCTGGCCCCCTGGGTGGCCAGAAATGAGCGCGTCATGCACGCCTTCATCTTGACGCGCAGTAACTTCGGAGTGGAACTGTACGAATCCACCTTGTTTGCCAACGACGGATTTCCATGGGGCGCCTCGCTGCCCATGTGGCCCGGCGCCCCTGTCTTCCGGCAGTACGAACGAATGGGTGAAGTCAAGTTTGCTCAGATGCGCCAGCGGCAGGCCATCGCCAACATCCGTGCGCGGCCGGGCCAAATCGCCCGCTGGACGCTGGACCGGTTTTTCTTCTTCTGGGAGGGTATGCCGCACGCGGCCAACGGACGTCCCATGCAGGAGTATCTGCGCGAGTTCAGCTACTCTTTTCTCAGCGCCTGCGGATTGTTGGGCCTGGCGCTTATGCTGCGCCAAAAACTGGAAGGAGCGGGATTGTTTGCGCTGGTCTTTGCCCTGGTCCCCTTGGTCTATTATTTTGTAACGGTGCAGTCCCGTTTTCGCCATCCGATAGAGCCGCTCATTGCGATTCTGGGGGTGTATCTCTTCCGCTCCACGGAAAAGTCAGGAATAAAGGCTTAAAGAGAGTCGATGAGGACCATGGAAGTATTGGTTACCGGAGGTTCGGGCTTTTTCGGCGGCGTGCTCAAGCGGCGGCTGCTGAAGGAGGGGTATGCCGTCACGAATATTGACTTGGTGCGCGATGAGGACGCTGGAGCCGAAGCGCTGACCAGCGTGCAAGGGGACATTCGCGACGCGGGCATACTGGCGGCGTTGTTCGCGGAGCACAACTTTACGGCGGTCTTTCATTGCGCAGCCATGTTGGCGCACGATGTCAAGGATCAAAATCTCTTGTGGACCAGCAACGTGGATGGAACCCGGCTTGTGGCTCAGGCGGCTATCACCGCCGGCGTCAGGAAGATGGTGAACATCTCCTCGAACTGTCTGTGGGCCGAAGGGTTTGGCAGGCCGGTCACGGAGGCCGATGAGCCCGCGCCCGTGGAGTTGTACGGCAAGTCCAAGCTGCAGGCTGAGCGAGAGTTGGAGGCGCTGTGCCGGCAGCATCCGGAGTTTAGGGTTGTCTCGCTGCGTTGCCCCACGATTATTGATAGCGGACGGCTGGGACTGCTGGCGATCCTGTTTGAATTCATTCAGGACGGTAAGAAGGTCTGGGTCGTGGGGGATGGCTCCAATCGCTACCAGTTTATCTATGCGCAGGATCTGGCTACGGCTTGTTTGCTGTGTCTAACCTATGAGAAGTCGAACATATTCCACATCGGCTCGGATTCGGTGCCATCCATGCGAGGCATGTATGAGAGCGTGATTCGCGCGGCGGGGAGCGCCTCTCGCGTGGCCTCACTGCCGCGTGGGCCCGCGATTGCCATGATGCGGCTGGCGCACCATCTGAAGATTTCGCCCCTCGGGCCCTATCACTATCGCATGATCGCGGAGAGTTTCGTCTTCGATACCCAGAGAATTCGCAAAGAGTTGGGTTGGACGCCTACGCTGACCAATGAGGAGATGATGCTGCGGGCGTTTTCGTACTACAGTGGGAACCGAAAGGCGATTCATGCGCGGACCGATGTTTCGGCGCACTCCAAGGCTGCGCCGATGGGCGTGATCCGGTTGTTGAAGTGGCTCTCCTAAACGCAGACGGTAGACGGTGGTGGGTAGACAGCCAGAAAGCGAGATGCGGGATGGGACCAAGGATTCTGGTGCAAAGATTATTGGATTCGGCGCAGATGCCGCGCTACGCGCATGCCGGAGCCTATGGAGATCTGGCGGCGGATCTCTTTGCCGCGGAAGCCGCAGTGCTCTCTCCATTGGGAGAACCGGGCTCGACACAGGCGGTGAGGACGGGGCTTGCGCTGGAGCTGCCTTCAACCCATGGGGCCCTTGTCGAGGACCGGTCGGGGCTGGCGATACGCGGGATAACCACGCTGGCTGGAGTGATCGACCCAGGCTATCGCGGTGAGCTTAAGATTGTGCTGACCAACCTGACCAGTGAACCGCAGACGGTGGCGCCGGGGCATCGCATCGCGCAGTTGCGCATCGTGGAGAGGATCCAGGCCACATTTGAAGAGACGGACACGCTGGCCGAGACGCCACGTGGATCTGGCGGCTTCGGTTCAACCGGAGCGTAGAGCACCGCCCGCGCGCTCAGATGCTCCGGCGGCCATCTGTCTTCGGCCGATTTCCTCTGGCCTGAAGCCGCAGCGCCCGCTCCGGGGCTGTAGACGAGCGGTCAGGCGGTACGCGCCCTCTGTAAGCGCTGCAGGAGGGCCATGCGTGGGCAGAAGGAGGAGGCGTAAGATGGCAGTTACGCGCGGAGCGAATAAGCAAGCGCCTTAAGGAGATCTTCCATGCTTCAAAGAGGTTGGATTGCAGCAGGATGTGTGATGGGGTTGGCGGGTTGTCTCGGGCTGGCTCAACTGGTTCGCAATAGAAACGTCTTGGCCGCCGGCGAGTTGCTCCCAGTGGGGAGTATGGCGCCGAACTTTACGCTGCCCTCCCAGGAAAATAAGCCGGTCACCCTGGATCAGTACCGGGGAAAGTGGGTGGTTCTGTACTTCTATCCCAAGGATCAGACAGCGGGCTGCACCATAGAAGCGCACAACTTCCAGCGTGACCTCAAGAAGTATCAAGCCCTCGATGCAGTGGTGTTGGGCGTGTCTTTGGATACGGTGGATAGCCACAAGGCGTTCTGCACCAAAGATTCGTTGACCTTCAAGTTGCTGGCGGATCCGAATCACAAGGTGGTAGACGAGTACGGTGTGCCGGTCAAGTCCTTCGGCCCCATTCACTACGCCGAGCGCGACACCTTTCTTATCTCACCCCAAGGCAAGATTGTGAAGGAGTGGCAGGTGAAGGATATCCAGGCTCACAGCGCCGAGGTGCTGGCGGCGATTCGGGAACATGGAAAAGAGACCAGCTCAAGAGGGGTTTGAAGCATCTTCCGCGTAAGCGCAACGCGGGGGGAGTCGGTCTTGGCGCGCCCAGCAACAGGGAAAAGCTCTATCGCGGAGGATCTGGACCACCCGTTGCGTCCACTCTTCAGCAAACGCAAAAACGCCCGGGTCTCCATTCAAGGAGCCGGGCGCTTTTGCTTGCCTTGTATTTCGGTTATGGCGTCCGAGGTTACTTCTTCGGCGCAGCCTTCTTCGCAGCCTTCTTGACGGCCTTCTTCACAGCTTTCTTGACGGCCTTCTTCGCAGGAGCTTTCTTGACGGCTTTCTTCACAGCCTTCTTTGCAGCTTTCTTCGTTGCCAAGGTCTTACCTCTCATAGTCGATTTTTTACTGCTTGTGCTCTTGTTGCCGACTGCCTTTTTCAAGGCAGACTTACCGCCGCGCAGAGCACGTGTTGCTTTCGCGGCAGAACTTGAAATCTTTTTGCCCGCAGCCTTCTTGCTGGCCTTCTTCGCAGGAGCCTTCGCAGTCTTCCTGGCAGGCGCTTTTTTGCCCGCAGCCTTCTTTGCGGCGGCCTTCGCCTGCTTCTTGGCGGGAGCCTTCTTCGCAGCCACCTTCTTTGCCGGGGCTTTCCTTCCAGCCTGGTGCGGAGCACTGGGAGTTGGTTGAGCCGCAGGCCGGGGCGGAGCCTCAGAGGAGGGCGCGGTTGCGGGAGGCAGCGTGTAGACTTCTGCTTCCTCAATGTGATCGACCGAGATCACGTTGAACTCTTCCTCTTCTTCTTCATCAAGCGAGTCGATATCGCTCATCTCGTCGGTCTCGTCTTCTTCGTAGCCTGCTGCGTAGAGCTTGATCGTTTCTTCGTCCTGCAACATAACGTTCTCTCCCAGCTACTTGATCCTTGCGTCTTGGTTGCGGTTGTCTTGTTTCCGGTACCCAATCATCGTCTTCGGTCGAGCGCGCTTGACGGCCAGGTGCATCTTTCAGAGCCCGGTGCCCCTGATGCTCCAGAGACACTCTTCACGCATGATGACAACAGGATTACGCGCGAAGGCACGAAATAGCAAGCACCTTTTTTGATGCAGTGCATTTTTTTCTACTGGGGTTGCTGCTTCGTCACAGCTTTTTGGGCTTTCTTCTTTGCAGTTCCCGGCCGGCTGCCAGGGTGTGAAGACGCCTTGCGATGGGCGGTTCCGCGTCGCGAGGCCGGGCCGGAACGCCGCCTGGATGTGCGAGAGATCCTCCTCCGCCGGCGTATGCGGGGGGAAGAAGCCAGGTGAATCGGCTCGACTACATAAAGCGAACGCCCAGGGCGGACGTAGTTGGAACGGAGGTGATTCCATCGGCGCAGTTGTTCCACGGTAACCCCAAACCTGTCGGCAACGGTCACCAGCGTGTCCTTGCGGCGCATCCTATAACGCGCGCCGGGAGCCAGCCGACTGCTGGCTTCCAGGGGGATCACCAGTTCATCGCCGGGCTGTACCGGGCCGGTCAGGCCATTCACTGAGGTGACCTGGCTGGCGCTGGCGTGCAGCGAGGCTGCAATCTCATCCAGCGTCTCGCCACTCTGCACCACGTGGAAGCGCCAGCGGGTGCGGTCTTCCTCGGGGATGTTTTTCAGGCGATCGAGAAACATCTGGCGGCTGCCGGCGGGCAGGTGCAGAGTGTAAGGAATGTCCTGCGGCGTGGAGAGCCGCAGCAGGGCTGGGTTGAGGGAGACGATCTCAGCCAGCGTAGAGTTCGTCAAGTCGGCGACTAGCCGCATGTCGATCGCGTAGCTGGTGGTCACGTCGTCGTAGACTACCGGCGGGTCGGGCGCCAGGCCGGAAAGGCCGTAGAGCTTTGGGTTCTTCGCCATGATGGCGGCGGCGATGATGCTGGGGACGTAGGCTTTGGTCTCGCCCGGCAACACGTTCATGCGGTAGAGTTGCCAGTAATCCGCGTAGCCGGTTCTGGCTACGGCGCGCTGCACGTTGCCGGGGCCCCAGTCGTAGGCCGCCATCGCCAGATACCAGTCGCCAAACTGGTTGTACAGCTCCTTCATATAACGGGCGTAGGCCAGGGTGGACTGCTCAGGATCGAAGCGTTCGTCGAAGAATCCGTTGCGCTCCAGGCCATACGGGCCGCTGAAAGGCATGAACTGCCACATGCCGCCGGCGCCGGAGCCGGGATTGACGGCCTGGGGCTGAAAGCCGGACTCGGCAACAGCCAGATAGATCAGGTCCTGGGGCACACCCTGAGCGCTCAGATCCTTGGAGATCATCGCGCTGTACCGTCCAGCGCGTTCCAGCGAGCGCTCCAGGTGAGCGTGGCCGGTCGGAGAGTTGGTGAAGTAGTTGATCCAGCCCGCCACGTAGTCATTCACCACCAGCGGAAGATCGGATTTGGTGGTCTTCAACTCCGTGGCGATCTTGCCCACCAACTCCGGATTGGCGGGGAAGGTTACTTCATTCGCCGCCTGGGCCGGAGCCTCCTGGATCTGTTCGGAGAACCCGGTGCCCTGCTTCAGCGCGAACATCTCCAGGGAGTTGATAGCGGAGAGAAGCTGATCGAAGGCGTCGGAGAGCTGCGGATCGTTCTTCAGGTCCATGCCGCTGGAGAGCATGGTGTCCACCGCAAAGTCGAAGTCCTGGCGCGCGGCGTCCAGGCGATTGTTGTTGTAGTTCTGCACGCCGGCCTGATAGCTGGCCTCGGCTTTGGCGATCAGCGCTTGTACCGCCTCTTCGTGCTGTGCAGCGATCATCTGCCGCGCGACGCTCCGGGCCTGAACCTCCGCCTGGGCTTGAGCGGTAGCCTGCTGCTGTTGCTGGAGCGCAGGCGCCGTGCTGTTGGCCGCAGCTCTGCCGGGAGCGGCGGCGCTGCGGCCGCTCTGGCAGCCGGAGAGCGCCAGAGCCAGCAACGGAGCCCAGGCAGCCACCAGGGCGCCACGCCGGGCAAAGAAGGTAGCTCTCAAATTCTGCATCAACCTCCCCATTGTAAGCGGCGCCGCGCGAATCTCACCTCCTGCGCCGCCGCAGCCACGCCTCCCGCGCGGGTAGGCTGTCTCCACTCCCGGGCCCGCGATCCGTGGGATGTAAGATGGAAACTATAAGGCCCACTTCACTCTGGTGCGCAATCACCGCCCGTCGGAGTGCGGGTTTTCTCTCTCCATGGATCCATCTCACATCCGCAACTTCGCGATCATCGCGCATATCGACCACGGCAAATCAACCCTTTCGGACCGGCTGCTGGAACTCACCGGAAGCCTGAGTTCGCGCGAGATGCAGGCCCAGGTGCTGGACGCCATGGATCTGGAACGTGAGCGCGGCATCACCATCAAGGCGCATACCGTGCGCATGATGTACACCGCGTCGGATGGAGAGACGTATCAACTCAACCTCATCGACACGCCCGGCCATGTGGACTTCAGTTATGAAGTCTCCCGCTCGCTGGCCTCCTGTGAAGGCGCGCTGCTGGTGGTCGATGCCTCGCAGGGGGTGGAGGCTCAGACGCTGGCCAACGCCTACCTCGCCATCTCCCATGGCCTGGAGATTATTCCGGTCATCAACAAGATCGACCTTCCCAGCGCGGACATTGAACGCACCAAGGAGATGATTGAGAAGTCGGTGGGCCTGCCAACCAAGGATGCCGTGGCGGTCAGCGCGAAGACTGGATTGCATGTGGCGGACATCCTGGAGGCTGTGGTGATGCTGCTGCCGCCGCCCAGGGGCAACGCCGATGCGCCGCTTCAGGCGCTGATCTTCGATTCCTGGTTCGATGCCTATCGCGGGGTCATCGTGCTGGCTCGCATCATCAACGGCCGGCTGCGCAAGGGCGACCGAATTCAGATCATGTCCAACGGAAGGCAGTTCGACGTGGAGTCGATGGGCGTGATGACGCCCAAGCCGGTGGAACTCAGCGAACTCAGCGCGGGCGAGGTGGGATTTTTCGTGGCTACCATCAAGAACGTGGCGGACACCAAGGTGGGCGACACCATCACCCATGTCGACCGGCCGTGCGCGCACCCGCTGCCGGGCTTTGAAGATATCAAGAGCATGGTCTTTGCCGGGCTGTATACGGTGGACTCGCATGAGCATGCGCTGCTGCGTGATGCCCTGGAGAAGCTGCGCCTCAATGACAGCTCCTTCAGTTTTGAGCCGGAGTCCTCCGTGGCGCTGGGCTTTGGCTTCCGCTGCGGTTTTCTGGGTCTGCTGCATCTGGAGATCATCCAGGAACGGCTGGAGCGGGAGTACAACCTGGACCTGATTACCACCGCGCCCGGCGTGCGTTACCGGATTACCATGACGGATGGCTCCGTGCTGGAAGTAGACAATCCGTCGCGCTGGCCGGAGAGTACGGAGATCGAGCAGATTGAAGAGCCGGTCATCACCGCCAAGATCCTCACCAACGAAGAGTATGTGGGTGGGATTCTCAAACTGGTGGAGGAGAAGCGCGGGCGGCAGCAGAACTTCGAGTATGTGAGCGAGACCCGCGTGATGCTGACCTATGAGTTGCCCCTCAATGAGATCGTGCTCGACTTCTACGATCGGCTTAAGTCCGTGTCGCGCGGTTACGCCTCGCTGGACTATCACCTGGCCGGGTCATGGGTCTCACCGATGGTGAAGATGGATATTCTCATCGGCGGTGATCCGGTAGATGCACTGTCGATGATCGTGCATCGCGACTCCGCCTACGAACGCGGCAAGGCGCTTGTGGAGAAGATGCGCGAACTCATCCCGCGGCAGATGTTTGAGGTGGCGATTCAGGCGGCGATCGGCTCGAAGGTCATCGCGCGGTCCACGGTGTCTGCCTTGCGCAAGAACGTCATCGCCAAGTGTTACGGCGGTGATATCAGCCGCAAGCGGAAGCTGCTGGAGAAGCAGAAGGAAGGCAAGAAGCGGATGAAGCGGATTGGAAAGGTGGATATTCCGCAGGAGGCCTTCCTCGCGGTATTGAAAGTCAGCGAAGAATAGGGAGATTTAAGTCAGCGAAGAATAGGGAGATTGACCCGGAAGACAGCCGGCAGAGAAGACGATTGCGCAGATTCTTCCAACGCAACGAGAAAAGAGGCTCCAAGGCCTCCATTCTCGTTGCGTTGAAAAGTTTGCTGAAAAGTTTGCCGCGCGGCTACTGCTGCTGGGGCGCCGCCGTCGGCGTTGCATGCTGCGGGGTGGGCGCCTGGGGCGGCAGTGGGGCTACGCCGGAGGCGGTGTTGTACGCGTTGATAACGGCCTGGGTGATGTCCGTCTCGCGCTGCCACCACAGAACCGTGGGGAGCCCCTGGGAGCCGCCTTCATTCAGCAGCACAGTAAAGCCGTGATCCTGAGCGTACTTGACAGCCGTACCGCCGAACTTCTGAGCGATCTTGCCGTAAGCCTCCTGCACGTCCTGATTATAGGAGTTCTGTGCATCTTCCACGTTGCGCTGCAGCGCCTTCTCTTTATCATCGATATTCTTCAGGCGGCTGGCGCGCTCCTGGTCGGACATGTTGGCAGGTAGCGCCTGATACTGCTTCTTGAGCGAGTCGACTTCGGTGGAGAGCGCCTCGATGGCATCCTTCTTGGGCTCATACTTCTTCTGGATATCAGCCACGGCCCGTTGGCCCTCATTGGTGGCGATGACTCCCTGTTCGAAGGCGATGATGGCGATCTTAGCTGGGATCGCTTGGGGTTTAACCTCCGCTGGCGCTGACGCAGTGGTGGCTGCATGAGCGGCAGAGGATCTGGTGGTCTGGGCAACGAGGGAGGAGGCTGCGAGGCCGGTCGCCAGCGCAGTAGCAACAACAAAGGTACGATTCATGCGGTATGTAAGACTCCTTACAAGAATCCGGATTCCGGAGATTTCGGCTGGGTTACTCTCGGCGCCAATCGCCGCAGGGAAGGCTGCCGCACCTTCCTCCGCCCGTTGGAACACCCGAAGGTATTGCCGACTTGCTCTTTCTTCTCATGCAAAGATGAAGGAAAAGCTCGCGGGCGCGAGAGGACAGTAGGCTCAGCGCAATTATATGGAGACGGCCCAGACGGGTCAATCAAGCTGCCGGACTGGTCCCAGGCTGGGCAGCTCGAAGTTCTTCCGAAAAACGTAGTCTGGAAGAGAATAATTCCGCTTTTTGGGTGATCTCGCCAGCTCGCTCCTCGCATTTGGCTGAAAACAGAGGTTTCAGGTTTGGCGTCAGGATTGCTCTTGTACATGCAGGTGGAGTTCGGGTGGCAGGGTCAAGCGTGCTTGATTTCGGGCCAGGTCTGATGATCTGATCTCCAACGCTCGAAGCGGCAACGCCGCTTGAATCTCTCGAAGCCCTGAAATCTACAAAGGGATTGGGGTAGAGAGAGATACGGGATTCAATCTCCCCGGATAGAGAGGGAGATCCCCGTAAGGCAAAGGTTTTACCAGGAGCATCCGCTCCGGGGCGACCCTTCAGGAGGCCAGTGACTGGCTATTAGGGGCTAGGGCCATCTTCCGGGGAGGGGGGATGGCCCGGTGTCTTTCTCAACAGATTTTTGCCGCCCTCAAAACAGGGGTTGCACTTCTTTTTGCTCCAGCGTAAAATCAGGTTGTTCCGCGGGCTAGGGTCAATAACGCGCCGTGAGCCGTCCGGTGGGTCATTACCCAGTGAGCTTTCAGAGCAAAAGCGCGGGTTTCCGCAGTCGCCGCTCAAGAGCCTGAGTCTCCAGCATGGCTTCTGCGGATACTGAATTGTCGCGAAGCGATCAACAAGGGGTGCCAAGAGCGTAGCCCGTCATCCCAACATCATGCTTCAGGGTGAATAGAGAGCGTGTTGCGGAGATCAAGCCACGGGGGCTTCAACCGGAAGAGGTTCCATCGAATGGAGCAGACCAAAGCCTCGCGAACCACAGCAAATCAGCGTAGCGAACCATAAGGAACGAAAGAATCGCTTCGCGATGAATGTAGCAAACATGTCGTAGAGAGGCTGAGCCGGTGCGCGTGAGCGCATGAGCTCCGGCAGTAAATGTGAGATAAGGGCCGCCGCAGGACAGCCGAGTGCTGAGCGGATGGAGCCACGGAATCCAAAACACGGGAGCCTTGGGCTGCCCACAAACGAATTGAGATGAGGAAGTGCGTCGGAATGCGGTAAGCCTTTTATCGGGTGTCGCGGGCGGGTGAGAAGGAGCCTATGCGCTCAGCCTGGAGTCCGGATCAGCGGTGCTCGCCGAAGATGTACTAGAGAGAATCTTCGAATCAGCGCCCCGGACAGACGACGATGGACTCGCCTCCGAACCATTTCCGGTTGAGCCCGGATGGGCCAGACTCAGGCGCCTGTTTCATACGCCTCAAGCCTGCAATTGCAAGGGGAAACCACAGTACCATGTCAGAGCAGAATATAGCAGCCACTTCGTCGTACGACGCGACGGAGGATTATAGCGGCGGAGATGACGGCAATCCAGAGTACGGCTCGCAGGAGCCGGGAGACGCCAACGACGGAGGCCAGCCGGGTCCCGGTATGGGCCAGAGCAAGAGTAGCCGCCGCCGCCGCCGCAAGCGGAAGAACAAGATAGCCGGCGAGGGCGCGGCCATCCCTGGCGCTGAGCTGGAGGCCGGTTCGCCCCTGGTTCCGCTGGTCATGGAGGGCGAAAGCTTAGCGTTGGTTGCCTCGGCCGGGACCCAGCCGGCGCGAAAACAGCCGGCTGCTAGCCAGGCAGCTACCGGTAAGCGCTGGAAGAAGAAGTTCCGGGATCGCGAGCGGCGCAGCGGCGGCGCGGGCCGGTCTGAAAATCCTGGCAATGACTTCCGCGCCGAATCTGCCCCATCCAATGCCTACAGCAACGGCAACGGCTATCGGCCGGACAACTTTGGCAACCAGGTTGGCGGGTTCAAACGCAAGGGGAAGAGTGGCGGCAGCCAGCCACGGGAGCGCGGGTTTGTAGGTCCCATGGATCATAGCTATCGCGAAGTCGGCGAGTTTGGCGAAACCCCACCGTCCACCATCCAGATGCCGGGACAGGCGCGCCGGAGCGGCCATCGGCATACGGGCGATTCGCAGCCCATCGACCGCTCCATGCCGCGGCCCATCCCAATTCCTGAGGGAGCCCAGACCCACATCTACTTCTTCATCGAGGAGCTTTTCTTCCAGGCCAAGATCCAGGAGACAGCCAAAAAGCTGGGTGTCAAGGTGGGGTTCCTCAAGAACGACAAGGAATCTGTGGCGGAGCTGACGGAGGGCGAAAAGAACAGACCTGCGTTGATCGTCTTTGACCTGAACAACGCCAACGCCAAGCCTCTCACCTTGATTCCAAAGCTGAAGACCAAACTCAAGAAGACAGCCTCCATCATCGGCTTTCTTTCCCACCTGCAGGGCGATCTCAAGGCCAAGGCAGTTGAAGCCGGTTGTGATGTGGTCATGCCACGTGCGGCCTTCAGCCAGAACCTGCCCAACCTCCTGCGTCGCTATGGGGTCGAAGAAGAAGACGAGATCAACTACAATTGCTGACCAGGACCAGCAACAGCGCCCGGATGGCTGGCAGATCCAGCCGTTTTCAACTCAAGAGCCAACAAAACTGAGGGCGTTCCTTCTTTGCGCGGCTCGTGGCCAGAACCCTGGGAGCATACAGAAGCTTATGGGAACTGCCGATGCCGGAGCAGAACGTGCTATCGCGCAGCGGCAACACCGGCTCGTCCGCCCATCTCTTCTGCCCTGTGCGCGCTCTTGTGGCGCGGCGGTGGCTCCATGGTTCTCATCCCTTGCTTGCCGCACGGTCTGCGCAGACAGGCTCTAGGAACCTGCGTGATCCTGCTCCGGATGCGTAGGCTACCCTCTAACGGGGGGAGCAACGCGGAGCACGGTCCGGAGCCCTGCCGGATCTAAAGATCCCACAGTCCCCTGGGCTGGGGGCGGTCTTTGCAGAAGCTGCGCAAGCGGTACCAGGTGAGATCTGCCATCACTACCGTGAAGCCCAGTAGCGCAATTGCAGCCACCACTGGCGAAAACAATGCGCTGGCCACAGAGCGCAGCGGACTGCCAATGGTGCGCGAACTCAACTCCGTCTCTTTGGGAAGAAGGGGTTCACCGCTCGGCAGGGGGTTCGGTTCCGGATTGCAGCCTTGTTCGGTTCGGATAAGCGTAGCCATAGCTTCTGACTGTCTTATCGGCTTCCGATCCGGAATCCTTTAGCGAAAGGTTTGTTCCGGCAGAGCAAATGCAGCAGACGTTCCACCACCGAACCTGTCGCCTTACTGGCTGAGAAACGGATTGGGAGTTCCCGGCGTTCCAACGGGTGGAGCGGCTGGGTCATAAGGGCGCTGGGGCTCTTCGGGCCGTGCAGCGTCCACCCCATGCGCCGGCAAGGGTCCGCCACGCAGACCCGCCAGAATCTGGGTCTGGAAGTCGGCCGCCGCGCCTGGAGAGTTGGGCAGAAAGAGCGTATTCGTCCCGCCCCGGGTGCCAATGTCGCGCAGCGTGTCAAAGTACTGGGTCAAAAGAACCAGCGCCATCACCTCACCGGCAGAGGTACTGGGAACCCCCTGCTGGAAGTGTTCAATCGAGGCGGAGAGCCCATCGATGATGGCTTGGCGCTCGCGCGCGATTCCGTTGCCTTGAAGAGCTTTGGACTCAGCCTCGGCCTCCGCTTGCTTCACCTTGAGTATCTTCTCGGCCTCGCCGCGCGCCTGCGCCGCTACCTGGGCTCGCTGTGCGGCGTTGATATCATTCATCGCCGCCTTCACCTTGGTATCCGGAATGATGTCGGTTACCAGCGCGGTGAGGATGTTGAAGCCGAAGTTGGACATGGTCTGGTCCAGCTCATTCTTCACCGCGACGGAGATCCCGGACTGTTGCTCGAACGTCTCGTCCAAAGTGAGTTTGGGAACATGGCCAAGAATGGAGTTGAACACAAAGGACTCGATCTGCTTCTGCGGTTGCGAGAGCCGGTAGAAGGCGTCGTAGATCCGGTCATCCAGAACCTGGTACTGGACGCTGACGGGGATCTGTACGAAGACGTTGTCGCGCGTCTTGGTCTCCACAGAGAACTGGGCCTGCTTCACCTGCAGATCAACAAAGAACATTCGTTCCGCAAATGGGATCAGCAGATGGGGGCCGGGCCGGGTGATGCGGTTGAACTTGCCGAAGCGTTCCACCACACCCGCGGTGAAGGTGCGTACCTGGTAGTAGGTCTTGGCGATCGTGATGAGCACTGCCAGGCCGATAACGATGAAAAGGATAACGGGGAGGGGCATGGAAGATCCTTT
>DAHXNO010000129.1 GCA_027365345.1 Granulicella sp. | reverse complement strand
CGAAACGAGTTCTTCGGATTGTGCTTCGACAGCACCTTCGTGATCGCCGCCGTCAGCGTCGTCTTCCCATGATCAATATGCCCGATCGTTCCTACGTTGACATGCGGCTTGCTGCGATCAAATTTTTCCTTCGCCATGACTACTCACTTTCTTCTCGATTTCAAAACTGCGGGTACTACGAAACTCAGCTTCAAAGCTCTCCAGGATTTGAACTCGGCGGATCTAACTTTCCTGCTTAACTCGTTCCTGGTCTATTCTGTCCTGCGGCCCGAACTCCGCCTGCTTCAGCATCCGGAATCCATAGATTCAGAGTTACTCCCCTGTGCTTGGAAGACGGCGCATCTCCATCCAGGGGCGTCGCCCCAGGCAAAGCACTCCCACGCGCGCTCCGGAGCGCCCTGCCCCAGCAAACATGCTTTAGTAATACGCGTAGATCTTGAAATACTTGTCACGCAGGGGCATCTCCACCTTCTCCACTGAGGCCAGATAGAACTCGCGAACCTGCCCCTGATCGCCGTCTGGCAGCTTGGCATACTCGGCAGCGGCTTCTTTGCCCAGCTTGCCTGCTCCCAGCACCATCTCAAACTCGCGGATGCGCAGACCGGCCTGCCCCACCGACCGCAGAAACTTCTCTACCTTGCCGGGAGCAAATGCCTCCTCAATCGCATGCTTCACCACGGCGAACCCTGCCTGGTCCACTACAGTCATCGCCGGACGCTCAAAGAGAGCCGTTGTGCGGTCTACCTGAAACTGGGATTGTGCCATGATCGTCGCGTCTTTCCTTGCGCATCGTCAATATCTGGAGCGGGAGACGGGAATCGAACCCGCGACCAACAGCTTGGAAGGCTGTGACTCTACCACTGAGTTACTCCCGCCCGAACAACCTGAAGCCAATCTTAAGCAACCGTGCTCCCGGGAGCCTCCAGACCCCATCCAGGAGCCGCCAGGGCTCCTCTCGGGTGTCTACCTCCCGTCTATCGCGGCACTGAAGCTTATGGAGCTGATGATGGGGCTTGAACCCATGACCTCTCCCTTACCAAGGGAGTGCTCTACCACTGAGCTACATCAGCCTCTCTGCCCCTTTGCTTGCCTCGAATCGCGCGCGCAGATGAGAGCTCACGATTCGCAACCCAAAGAGACCGAAAAACACAATCGGAAGCCAGCGAACCGGAACCTCCCGACCTTCAAACCCCATGTACCGGTTGGAAAACCCATGCACATGGATCACTGCGGCTGGATCAATCGTGAACCATGCCAGCACTCCTAAGACTACCAAACCCGCGAGCGCCGCGAACATTCTTCCTGAGCTGGCCGCCGGATTGAGTGACCTCTCCATCGAAATCGAACCGCTCGCTCCATTCACTTGCCGTACTTCCTGCCGCCGCCCCCGCAGTCCAACGCGATACCCCGCCGAACTACCAAAGCATGCAGCTTTCCCAACGTCCAGCACTCTGCCCGCGCTGCTGGAAAGATGGTGCACAGGGGAGGATTCGAACCTCCGTAACTCGAAGAGTGGCAGATTTACAGTCTGCTGCCATTAACCACTCGGCCACCTGTGCCCTTTGCATCCCAACAACGGTCCCTGCACAAATCCATCGCGCGGCAGGCCATCTCTCCTCCCGGCAAAAGGCGCTCGCGCGCCCAAACCGCACACCCCAGGGTGCGAGGCTTCCTCCGGAGTTGTCGATGGCGAACGCTGCAAGAGAGTCTACTGGCAGGTATCCACATCCACTACATCCAACTCGTCCACTGCCGCTGGCTGCACCGGGGATCTGGAGCTGGCGAAGGGATTTGAACCCCCGACCGCCTGATTACAAATCAGGTGCTCTACCAGCTGAGCTACGCCAGCCTGACGGCCCGAAGACCCCGGATAGGCGCGATCTGCCTGGCAGGGTTCTAACAGCAAACGGCGCTCGTCAAAACACCCGAGCGCAGCTATCACTTTACCACAAACTCCTGCGCGGACGGCGGGATCCTGCGCTCTCCGCAAAACCGGTTCCACCTGGAACGTAGCCATCGCCCTTCAGCCTAACTCCTGCTCTTGCACTGCTCGAACGCCTTCTGCGCCTGGGCAATCAACCTCCGCGCTGCGGCGGCGTCCATCCATCCCCTGGCCTCCACCCGCTTGCCCTCCAGATCCTTGTAGATCGAAAAGAAGTGCTTGATCGCCAGCAGCGTATGCGGGTACACCTCCGTGTACTCGTTCACGCCCCGGTAGCGCGGATTGGTCGACCCCACCGCCAAAATCTTCTCGTCCGGCTGCCCCTGGTCGATCATCTCCAGCACGCCGATCGGCCGCACCTCCTGCAGACATCCGGTAAAGCTGGGCGTATCCACCAGCACCAGCACGTCCAGCGGATCGCCGTCTTCGGCCAGCGTGCTCGGAATAAAGCCGTAGTCGCCCGGATAGTGGACCGGCGAGTACAGGTTGCGGTCCAGTCGAAATACATGCAACTTCTTGTCGTACTCATACTTGCTGATGCCGTCGAGCGGTATCTCAATCACCGCGTTCACCAGATCCGGGGCGCGATCGCCCACCGGCAACTCTAAATAATTCACCATACGCTTCGGGGTCTCATCTTCTCTCTCTAGGGATTGCTCTTCCATCCAGACAGCCGCCAACCATGCCCATCAGCAGGGGATCACAGGCACAGCATAGAGTCATCCTTACAGTCTATCGTCTTAAGTTGCTCGGGCTGCGCAAGAGGCTGCCATTCTTCTGCGCAGCAGGCGCCCACCCAGACGGGCATAGGTCAGCCCGCCGCGGTAGCGGCCAGCCACACACCGCCCTCCGCGCACTTCATCTCAATCCAATTACCTCTCCAAACCCGCTGCCGCACTTCCCCTTTTCGGATCGGCTGCCAGTGCTAGTCTGGAAGGCAGGAGTTAGTTCCATCTTGAACGCATCTCACCTGAAGCACGTTGCTCCTCCCTTTGCATCCGAGCCCACTGTTCCTGACTCCCACCCCGTGGGCAGCAGCCGCTTCCTGCGCGCCTGCCTGCGGCAGACCGTGGACCGCACTCCGGTCTGGTTCCTTCGCCAGGCAGGCCGCTACATGCCGGAATACAGAGCCGTCCGCAAGCACCACACCCTGCTGGAGATCTGCCGCACTCCCGAGATCGCCGCCGAGGTCACCATTACCGCCGCCGAGCGCCTGGGTGTCGACGCCGCCATCATCTTCGCTGACCTGCTTCTTCCTCTCACTCCCATGGGTCTGGACTTCGAGTTCGTCGCCGGCGAGGGCCCGCAGGTTCACACCCCCATCCGCTCCCTCGAACACATCCAGGCCCTGCGTACCGATCGCACCGCAGACCTCACCTACGTCGCCCGCGCCATTGAGAAGGTGGCCTCGCACTTCAGCAAGCCAAGAGCCGATGGCGACCAACTGGGCATCATCGGCTTCTGCGGCGCTCCCTTTACCCTGGCCAGCTACATGATCGAAGGCGGCAGCTCGCGCAACTACATAGAAGCCAAGAAGATGATGTACGCCGGCGACGGCGCGTGGCCGCTGCTGATGGAAAAGCTCAATACGGTTCTCTTCGACTATGCGCAACAGCAGGTTGAGGCCGGCGCCGATTGCATCCAGGTCTTCGACTCCTGGGTCGGAGCCCTCTCTGTAACTGACTATCGCCAGTTCTGCCTGGCCCCCACCACGGAACTGGTGCAACGCATCAAAGCTCTGGGCGTTCCCGTAATCTACTTTGGCGTCGAGACCGCCTCCCTGCTGCCTTCCATGGCTGAAACCACGGCAGACGTCCTGGGTCTGGACTGGCGCATCCCGCTCGATCAGGGATGGCAGGCCATCGGACCCGGCTGTGCCGTCCAGGGCAACCTGGACCCCATCGCCCTCTTCGCCCCACTCGACGTCCTGGAATCCCGCGTCCGCGAGATTCTTTCGCTCGCCTCCGGCCGCGCCGGACATATCTTCAACCTCGGCCACGGCATCGTCCCTGGAACGCCCGTGGAAAACGTCATCCAGGTGGTCGAGTGGGTCCGCCAGTTCAGCCTCGCCTCCCGCACCACGCTCTGAAATCATCTTTCTGCAGCCAGCCAGTCATTCCATGAGGCAGCAAATCCTTCGATGAGCCCCGACTCCACATCCCCAATCCCCCAGGAAACTCGGACCCAGCCCGAGGCCAATCCCTCCGCCACCGCCACGCTTCTGCTCGCCCACGGCACCCCCGACCGCCTGAGCGAGATGGCTGAATATCTGCAGAAGGTCACCGGTGGCCGCCCCATGCCGCCACACGTCATCGCGGAGCTCCAGCACCGCTACGCTCAAATTGGCCTTACCGGCTCTTTGCCCGGCCTCGCAGAAGACGGCCTTCCCCTCGGTCCCCCGCTCACCCGCTGGACCATGCTCCAGGCCCGCCTGCTTCAGCAGTCGCTGGACCAGCAGCGCCTAAGCCGGCAGGGATCGCCGCAGGCATCTTGGGCTGGTCCTCGCGTCTACGTAGCCATGCGGAACTGGCGTCCCTTTATCGCGGACGTCGTCGCTCAGATGAAGGCGGACGGCGTCCGCCACGCTCGCGTCCTCTGCCTGGCCCCCCAGAACTCCCGCACCTCCACAGGCCTCTATCGCCGCGCTTTGATGGCCGCCGTCGGCTCCAGTTTCAGCGTCGACTTCATCTCCGGCTGGGCTGATGAGCCGCTGCTCGCCCAGGCCTTCGCCGAGCGCATCTGGCCAGTCTGGGCTGAGGCGTGCGCCCTCACCTCCACCCGTGTGCCCATCCTCTTTACAGCCCACTCAGTCCCCTGCCGGACGATCATGACGGCTCCGTCACCCCAGCCACTGCAACATCCCGCTCCGTACCCGGCCCAACGGCCCGCTCAAAACCCAGGATCGCCCCTGACCTCGGATAGCATCCAGGATTACGGCAACCTTCACGCCCCTGACGCCTATCCGGTGGAGTGCAAACAGACCGCCATGGCCGTCGCAGCCGCCCTTCGCCCCGTCGGCCTCACCGAGGCGGACTGGTTCTTCGCCTTCCAGTCTCAAGGCATCGCCGGAGCTCCCTGGATCGGCCCCACCGTACCGGACACCCTCAAAGCCTTGGCGGCATCCGGCCACAAAGGCGTCGTCCTGCAGCCGGTCAGCTTCCTCTGCGACCACGTCGAGATCCTCTATGACATCGACATCGACTTCAAACGGCAGGCCGCCGATCTTGGCCTCCAACTCTGGCGCGCGCCAAGCCTGAACGGCTCCCCTACCCTCATCCGCGCCATCCTCGCGGCACTCCATCGCCCCGCCACTCGGCTCTCCCTGGACGCGGAAGAAATTCAATCTCGGCCCAAAGAGGCCGCGGACCACTCGCACAGCCGGCCAAGCCACACTCAACCGTAAAATCTCAAGAAATTCTATGGGTATCACTCGTCAGCAAGCCCTCGACTGCTTCGCCTGCGGCGACCTCTTCGGCATCGGCATGGAGGCCGATGCTCTTCGCCGCAGCCTTCACCCGGACGCGCTCGTCGGCTATACCGTCACCCGTCCTCTGGACGCCACCTCCCATGTGGAACTCGCTTGCGCCGGCGTTCGCAAAACTCTCTCCATGGGGGCTACCGGCTTGATCCTTCAGGTCAACGTTCAGCGGCAACCGCACCTGAGCCACTACGAGACAGTGCTCTCCAGCATCAAACAGCGCTTTCCCGGCATCTGGCTTCACGGCTTCGCGGCCACACAGATCCTCATCCTGGCCTCGACCGCCGGGATTCCCCTGCGCGATGCCCTCGCCCGTCTGCAGGCGGCCGGCCTGGACTCGATCGACAGTTATGCCATCATCCTCGACGACACCATCCGCGCCCATCTGGCTCCGGAGAACTCCTCCACCGCGGCTTGGATCAGCGTCCACCGAACCGCCCATCTGCTCGGCCTCAGCAGCTCCGCCAGCATGGTCTTCGGCGTCGGCGAAACCCCCGAGCAGCGCGTCAACCACCTGGAGATTCTCCGCCAGCTCCAGCAGGACTGCGGAGGCTTCTTCTCCTTTACCTCGCTTGCCTATCAAAGCAGACTGGGTATCCCGGGGATTCCCCCCACCCCCGAGCCCACTGCGATCGAGTACCTTACCACGCTCGCCATCTCCCGCCTCTACCTGGAAAACATCCCCCATATTCAGGGTTCATGGCCCAACCAGGGCATCAAGATGCTCCAGATCAGCCTGCGTTTTGGCAGCAACGATGTGGGCTCCATCCAGCTCGAAGAGCATAACGGCAAACCAGGCGAAGCCAGCGAAGCCGCCGGCGAAGAGGAGATGCGCCGCATCATCCGGCAAGCCGGCTTCAAACCCGTCGAACGCGACATCCCCTGCCGCACCATGTTCCTGCATGGATCCCGCGTCTGACAGACCGTATTCCAACCCCACCGGACTTCACCGGCGCGTCCCGCAGGAAGCGGCAGCTCCATAGAAACCTCCGGCTCGCGCCAATTCACAGGCCGTCCTTGGCCTTCCTCCCAAGCCGTCCACCACCGTTCGCGTAAAATCGATCTGCAAACTTCCTTAACGGAGTGCTCTCTGTTCAGCCAACTCAATGCGCTCGCCATGCTCGTCGCCTCCCACGGCTTCGCGCACTACTGGAAGACTCACTACGCTGACCACACCTTTCGCAACGTCTACCGCTGGAACGCCTTCGACATCAGCCTTCTGGTCCCCTACTTCCTGGTGATGGTGATCCTGGCCTTCTATGGCATCCACCGCTACCAGTTGGTCTGGCTCTACTACCGCAACAAGCACCGCCAATCCCACTCCAACCAGCCGCCCGCGCGCTTTGCCGAAGAAGATCTGCCCTTCGTCACCGTGCAGTTGCCCATCTACAACGAGCAGTTCGTCATTGACCGCCTGCTCGACGCCTGCTGCCGCCTGGACTACCCCCGCGACCGCTTTGAGATTCAACTCCTCGACGACTCCACCGATGAGACCGTCGAAGTTGCCTCGGCCATGGTGCCACGCTTTGCTGCCGGGACTCAGGGGCTCACCCCCCAGCCGGTGTACTACCTGCACCGCACCAATCGCCATGGATTCAAAGCCGGAGCCCTCGAAGAGGGATTGCGATCCGCAAAAGGCGAGCTGATCGCCATCTTCGACGCCGACTTCGTCCCACCCCCCGACTGGCTGCGTAAGGTGGTGCACCACTTCGCCGAGCCGGGAGTGGGTATGGTCCAGACCCGCTGGACCCACCTGAACCGCAACTACAGCTTCCTCACCCAGGTAGAAGCCATCCTGCTCGACGGCCACTTCGTCCTGGAGCACGGCGGCCGCTCCCGCGCCGGCGTCTTTTTCAACTTCAACGGCACAGCCGGAATGTGGCGCCGCCAGGCGATCGACGAGGCCGGCGGCTGGCAACATGACACCCTCACCGAAGACACCGACCTCAGTTACCGTGCCCAGCTCAAAGGATGGAAGTTCAAATACTTGCAGGACATTGAGTGCCCTGCCGAGCTTCCCATCGAGATGACCGCCTTCAAGACGCAGCAGGCCCGCTGGGCGAAGGGCCTTATCCAGACCTCAAAAAAAGTCCTGCCGTCGGTCTTTCGTTCCGATGCGCCGTTCCATACCAAGTTGGAAGCCTGGTATCACCTCACCGCAAACATCAGCTACCCGCTCATGATCGTCCTCTCCGTACTGCTGATGCCGGCCATGATTATCCGCTCCTGGCAGGGCCCCATCCAGATGTTGCTGATCGATTTCCCGCTCTTCATGGCCTCCACCATGAGCGTCTCCAGCTTCTATCTGGTCAGTCAAAGGGAGTTGTTTCCTCGCACCTGGTACAAGACCTTTCTCTATCTTCCGTTCCTGATGTCCCTGGGCGTGGGCCTTTCCGTAACCAACACCAAAGCTGTCCTGGAGGCCCTCTTCGGGGTGAAGAGCGCATTTGCCCGAACTCCCAAGTACCGCGTGCAGAAGAAAGGCGAACGGTCCCAGGCGCGTAAGTACCGCAAACGCCTGGGAATCATTCCCTGGATCGAGATAGCCATCGGCATCTACTTCGCCGCCACCGTCTGGTACGCCGTCACCACCGAGAACTACTTCACCGTTCCCTTTCTGCTGCTCTTCGTGCTCGGCTACTGGTATACCGGGCTGCTGAGCATCTTCCAGGGCCTCTTCGAGCGTAAAGGAGCTTCTGGCGGAGAGATGCATGAGAAGCCGTACCCTGTAGGGATCTGAGAGAACTCGCGGCCGACGGCTGATAAACAGAGAGCGCGACGGAGTCTTTTCCATCAAAGACTCCATCGCGCTCCGGGATACCCATCCGCAAGATGGCGGTTTCAGCGCAGGGCTGGAGTAAAGTACCCCCGGCAGAGCCGGGGGCTTTCTTTTGTGAGCCGCTCGAAGCGGCTTGAGGGGTCGCTAACGCGGCCCCGATTGAGATGCGCCACCTGAAGGTGGCAAGGTCATTTCCAGAGGTTCATCTGATCGATC
>DAHXNO010000128.1 GCA_027365345.1 Granulicella sp. | reverse complement strand
GATCGATCAGATGAACCTCTGGAAATGACCTTGCCACCTTCAGGTGGCGCATCTCAATCGGGGCCGCGTTAGCGACCCCTCAAGCCGCTTCGAGCGGCTCACAAAAGAAAGCCCCCGGCTCTGCCGGGGGTACTTTACTCCTGCACGGATGGCAGGGTCGCTGGATTGGCAGCCTTTGCCAAGGGAAACAAATTTGTGAGCAGCAGTATGCCTGCGAAATGGATCCAACTCTTCACTCTGGGTCTCCTCGTACGGAACTTATGGTTGCCGTCTCGCGGAAGCCAGTCTTCCACATGCATCTGAGCCTGTCAATTTGAACTCCTCGCCATGTGATAGCTTCTTAAAGCTTTCTATGGGACCTGCCCTCCTACCCTGCAAGAGATCCTACGGGCTAGCCCTGGGTTCTGTGTCAAAGCGATAGTTGTTGTCCCCACCGCCGATATCCCGATCTTCGCTCACCCTGCGCACCTTTTGGCGACTCCCTTCTTCGCTGTGCATCCAAAGTATCTTAGGAGAAGGAGCCTCTATGACCACCACCGCCCTCCGTATGCACGCCTTCGGCATCCACAACCTCAAGCGCGAGACGGTCCCTCTTCCGGAGCTCGGCCCCACCGACGTGCTCGTCGAACTCCACGCTGCAAGCCTGAACTACCGCGATCTCATGACCGTCCTGGGAACCTACAACCCCAAGATGGCTCTACCCCGCATCCCCGGCTCGGATGCCTCCGGCATCGTCACCGGCGTCGGCTCGCAGGTCACCCACTTCCAGATCGGTGACCACGTCACCAGCCTCTTCTTCCAGGACTGGCTCGGCGGACCCATCCAACCCAACACCGTCAAATCCGCACTCGGCGGCTCCATTGACGGAACCTTCTGCACCGAACGCGTCTTTCCAGAGATCGGCCTGATCCATGCTCCCAAAGGCTACACCCACCTGGAGGCGGCAACCCTGCCCTGCTCCGCCCTCACCGCCTGGAACGCGCTGGTAGAAAAGGGACATCTCTGCGCCGGCCAGACAGTCCTGCTGCTGGGCACCGGCGGAGTCTCGATCTTTGCGCTCCTGATCGCCAAAGCCCACGGAGCGCGGGTGATCCTCACCAGTTCCTCAGAGGAGAAACTCGCCCGCGCCCGTCAGTTGGGGGCCGACGAGACCATCAACTACCGCACCCACACCGACTGGGATCGTCAGGTGATGCATCTCACCGGCAACCGCGGCGCGGACCACGTGGTCGAGGTGGGCGGAGCCGGTACGCTCTCGCTCTCCTTCCGGGCTGTCACTCCCGGCGGCCGCGTCTACGTCATCGGCGTTCTAGCCGGCAAAGGCCAGACCATCGACCCCATGCCGATCCTCGCCAAGTCCATCCACGCCGAGGGCGTCTTCGTAGGTAGCCGAGCCATGTTCTCGCGGATGATCGCCGCGATTGAGACCAACAACCTTCATCCCGTCATCGACCGAGCCTTCCCCCTCAGCCAGGCCCAAGAGGCCCTCACCTACATGGAGTCAGGCTCTCACTTCGGCAAGATCGCTCTTTCGCTGCGCTAAGGCAGTGCGCATAAATAAACGATTCATTGTGGCGATATGGTGTAATTCCAGCCGCCGTGAAAAGTATGACGCTCCATGTTGATGGCGGCGAACCTGGCATTAGAGATTTTCACTCTTTTGGGATATTTGTTTTCGTCCAGTTCCGCGCGTACCTTCAGTCCGGCTGTGGTGATTGTCGCCGCGATCAGTGGGACGATCGTCCGGAAGCTGCGCAAGGGGCTTGCCGCGCCAATTGATGGTGATAAAGGAAACCCAGCGATGTTCGATCTTATTCCATTTACTGGTGCCGGGCGGAAGGTGGCAAACCGTGATGGGAATACCTAACTCATTGGCCAGCATTTGCAGTTCGATCTTCCATAAGCGCACGCGGTGGCCGTTGCTGCCGCCGCCATCGGCGGTGATCATCAGGCGGCTTGCTCGGGGATAGCGAATTTACCCCATCGCCAGCCACCAGCGGCGAATCGCGTGCACCGCGAGGCTCGCCGTATCGTGATCCATGCCCACACTCACCCAACCCTTGTTGTCGGCAATGTCATAGACGCCGTAGGGAACGGCGCTGCCCAATTTCGGATCGATAAAGTCATGCACGTTCACCGCTTCCGGAGCCGCTTGGGGCCGCCATTCCCGGCCATTGTTCTTGTAATTGCAGACTAACTTTTTCTTTTTGGTATCGACGGAGATAACCGGCTCGTCCGCCTTCAGAAACTCCGTGGCCTGATCGTTGAGATACTGAAACTCAGATCTCCTGATCTGGGGGAAGTCAGGTTGAGCCGAGTTTGAAGACGAGTTTGAGGTTGGTACAGGGGAAGATGGTTTGTGTGTCGTTGAGTTCAGCTAAGAGTTTTTCGATGGCCTGATCGTGAGCCGCCTGGGTCAGGTGGTGGAGACGGACGGTCAAGGTGTTGTTGGCCGGGTCAGGGGTAAGATCCGCCTCGGTATCGAAGATCTGGCGCAGCAAGGCCCGTGCATCCTGCTCGGCCTCTCAGAGCAAGTGTTTCAGCTGGAAAGCTAGCAAAATAATTCACGCTATTTCGCCTCCTCGACCTGCGGAATGTAAGGCGAGTTCATCGGTAGATCACAATCGTGGATCACAAACGCGCGTGACGAAGCCGACGCAGCGAACCGTGTTGCACGATCCCTTGCGATATGGATGGAAGTTCTCCACAAAACTCTGGGTTCCCGGCCAGCTTGGTTGCTGGGGTGGAATGAAACCCGCACCGCGCAGATCCTCCGGGACACCCAGCAAAAGGAAGATGGCTGTGGGAGGACGCGGATTGCCGCACGGAACAGAGGATCTATAGTGGACTGTTGGTGGTCCGTGCATGGTAGGGGATGGCTGTGATTTGGGGGTATGGGAACTGACTACCGGACTACTGGATGCTGCTTCCACCTGTGAAGTGGTAGACGACTCCGATCTCATAGAGGATGGGTGTGAGGCCGTGGGGGAGATAGACGTCTGTTCCTGGTCCACCGCTATTGGGCGTTCCTGTGACGCCACCGGTAAACCAGTTCTGATATTCCATTCCAACCCGGATGCTGAAACTTGCGGAGAGTACGGTATCGACGCCGGCTCCGAAACCCAGCCAGTTGTAACTGGGACTGGCTCCATGCTGATAGAAATCGGGCGCGGAGTCGAAGGTGGCGCGGCCAGCCAGACCATTGATGTACGGATTGTAGCGGCCATAGGTCCGGTAGTACCTTACTCCATAGCCGATGGACCACTCCTTAGCAGGGGAGTGCTGGAGGATATCAATGGAGTGAAAGTCGACGGTAGCACCCCAGTGGGGAGTGAAGTCGAAGGTGCCGAATAGCCCATATCCAATCGCTTTTTGAGGCGTGTAGTCAGGGTAGCCGAGGGTGAAAGTGCCGCCGGCTTGAACGTTTACGACGCGGGTAGCTCCTGGCATGGCCTGACCAAGAGCCACGGAAGAGCACACGATCCACATTACCAGAATCAGGATTGTACGTTTCAATGGATGGCCTCCATTGGCCGGAATAGGGATCTTCTGTCGCTTCAGTTTAGATGAAGGTTCGCTGGAAGCACCAGTACTTTGTGAAGATATTCTAAGAATACAGTTTCTTTTGCGGTACGTATAGCCAACACGAGGAGAAGTGTCTGAGCTTCGCAAAATGTGATGAGACAACTGTAAGGAGTGAGATAGCGCGAGGTTGCCCTGAGTAGTAGATAGAGAGGTTCTGGTCCGGGCCTGGAGGCTTCCTGGGAGGAATGACGCCAACGAGGCCCGGGTGCAGGGCGGGGTGGGATGCCTATCAGTGCTGGGGTTGGCCGGTAGCGGCGGTTGTGGATGCAGCGGCTCCGGCGGGAGCGGGTGCTGCATTGGGGTCCACCGGGGGC
>DAHXNO010000124.1 GCA_027365345.1 Granulicella sp. | reverse complement strand
CGGAGCGTTTGCGCCGCGCTGGTCATACGATTGTCGGTTTCGACTCCTCCGCGGATGCGGTGCAGAAGCTGAAAGATGCTGGCAGTGTGGGCGTCAACTCACTTCAGGAGATGGTGAAGAATCTGAAGGCTCCACGGGCGGTGTGGATCATGGTGCCGGCGGGAGACCCGGTGGACGAGACGATCGCGAAGTTGAAGCCGATGATGGAAAAGGGCGACATCTTCATCGACGGCGGCAACTCGAACTACAAGGACTCGCAACGGCGTTATGCGGAGCTTAAACCGCAGGGATTCGAGTTTGTGGATGTGGGAACTTCGGGCGGAGTCTGGGGGATCACGGAAGGCTACTCGATGATGGTGGGTGGCGATGAGGCGGTGGTGGAGCATCTGCGGCCGATCTTCGAGGCTTTGGCTCCGGGGGCCAACACGGGCTGGGGCCGGACGGGGCCGAGCGGCGCGGGACACTTTGTGAAGATGGTGCACAACGGTATCGAGTATGGGCTAATGCAGGCCTACGCAGAGGGTTTCTCGATCATGCACTCCAAGCACTCTCTGGACCTTGATCTGAGGCAGATTGCCAATATCTGGCGCTATGGGTCAGTGATACGGTCCTGGCTGCTGGACCTGACTGCGGATGCGCTGCAGAAGAACCCGGGGCTGGATGGTCTGGAGCCCTATGTTCCGGACTCCGGGGAGGGTCGCTGGACGGTCTTTGAGGCGATCGATCTGAATGTCTCCGCGCCGGTGATTACCGAGTCGCTGATTCGCCGGGTCCGCTCGCGGGAGGACGACAACTTCAGTGACAGAATGCTTTCGGTGATGCGCCATGAGTTCGGCGGACATGCCGTAAAGAAAGTTTGAGAGAGTGCTCTCCGGATCTTCGCCGTGTGAACCGCGGAGTGGAGAGATCGGGCGCTAACAACTATCGAAACCAGACAGCGGCTAGCGAAGCTTGCCATCCACTAACGAAACTACCCAACCACCCAAAGGAACCATCCTTGCAGGATGAAGAAGCGAAGCCCGGGCAGACGGACTATCGGAGCGCGAGAGCGGGCGCAATTAGATCGTAATACGAACCAATGAGCGGCTAGAGATTGACAAGGAGCAAAGGAGCAGTAGATGCCAAGTTTGGTAAAGAGTTTAGAAGCGGAGAACGAATTGGAGAATGGTGTGAAGCGGCAAGAGAGGGTTCCGGATCCTTGTATTGTTGTGATCTTTGGGGCCTCTGGAGACCTGACCAAACGCAAGCTGCTGCCAGCGCTGTATCACCTGGAACAGGAGGGGTTGCTGCCGAAGCAGTTTGCCGTGGTTGGAGTAGCGCGGAGAGATATTTCGGCGCGGTTTGGCGCCGACATGAAGGATGGGATCCTCAAGGGTGGTGGTGTAGAAGCTGAGGACAAGGCACTGAAGGCTTTCATGGAGCGGGTGAAGTACTTTACTACCAACTTTGATGATGATGCGGGCTACGAGAAGCTGAAGGCGTTTCTGGCGGATATGGACGGGAAGCTGGGCACCAAGGGCAACCGGCTGTTCTACCTGGCGGTGGCGCCGGAGTACTTTGCCGACATTACGGACCGATTGGGTAAGCACGAGATGACCACCTCCAAAGCTCCGGGACAGTGGATGCATGTGATCATCGAGAAGCCCTTTGGAACCGATCTGAAGTCGGCGGTGGAGCTGAACGACGCGATCAATCGGGTTCTGCGGGAGGATCAGATCTTCCGCATTGACCACTATCTGGGCAAGGAGACGGTGCAGAACATTCTGGTGTTCCGTTTTGGCAATGGGATCTTTGAGCCTATTTGGAACCGGAACTTTATCGACCATGTAGAGATCACGGCGGCCGAGTCGATTGGGATCGAGGGTCGGGGTCCGTTCTATGAGAAGGCTGGAGCGCTGCGCGACGTACTGCAGAACCATGTGATGGAGGTGCTGAGCTTTGTGGCGATGGAGCCGCCGGACAGCTTTGAAGCCAGCGCGGTGCGTGCGGAGAAGCTGAAGGTGTGGAAGGCCATCGATCCGATTGAGGTGGAGGATACGGTGCGCGGGCAGTACGGCCCCGGCCGGGTGAACGGAGAGAAGGTGATTGGGTATCGCGAGGAGGATCGGGTGAATCCGGAGACGAACACCGAGACTTACGTAGCGATGAAGCTGCAGATAGAGAACTGGCGCTGGGCGGGTGTGCCCATCTATCTGCGCGCGGGCAAGCGGCTGGCCAAGCGGGTGACCGAGGTGACGGTGGTCTTCAAGCAGCCGCCTCTGCATATGTTCAAGAGCTCGGATGCGAGAACGCAGGTGCAGCCGAACGTACTGAAGATACGGATTCAGCCTGATGAGGGCATCTCGCTGATGTTCGGCGCGAAGGTGCCGGGTCCTACGACCAATGTGATGCCGGTGGAGATGCACTTCAGTTATGCGGAGAGCTTTGGCATGAGCAATGCCAACGGCTACGAGCGGCTGCTGCTGGATGCGATGCTTGGCGATGGAACGTTGTTCGCCCACCGCTCCGGCGTGGAGGCGACCTGGGCTTTGATGACGCCGATTCTGGAGGAGTGGGCCAAACGGCCGCCGCACGACTTCCCCAACTATGAGGCGGGGAGCTGGGGGCCGCCGGCCGGAGATGCGCTCTTGCTCAAGGATCGCCGACGGTGGTTTAAGCTCTAACGTCCTTTTCCTGGTGGCGACCTGCGGATCCGCAACGTACATGAGCGTCTTTCCCGGGAGGAGATACGCCCATGCGAAGTTGCTTAGGATCTACTTCGGGAAGCCGTTCCCAGGAAGCTTGCTTGAAGGGGAAGAAAGCATTTTGCGGCCAGTTGGAAGGGGGAGTGGAGAGGTGGAACACGCAGGTTGGCGTTCGCTCTCGGCTTTCCCGTCGGGGCTGGCAGGCAGGAGGGGTTGATGGCTCAGTGCATAAGGGTGACCTATCAGGTTTGGCCGACGAAGGCGGAGATGGAACTGGCGTCGGCGCGGATGTTTGCGGACAGGGTAAAGCAGGCGGTGGAGCGGCGCGGGATTGCCCGAGTGGCCATCTCCGGTGGAAGCACGCCGCAGGCGGCGTTCAAGCTGCTTGCAGCCGAGCCCTTCGCCCGCAGCGTGCCGTGGGAGAAGTTGCAGCTTTTCTGGGTGGATGAGCGATGCGTAAGTCCGGAGAGCCCGGAGTCAAACTACGGCGTCTGCCGGGAGTTGCTGCTGAGCAAAGTGCCTTTGCCGACGGCAAACATCTTCCGTATGGAGGGGGAGTTAGACCCGGAGGCAGCGGCCAGCCGCTATGAAAGCGCCTTGCGCAACGCACTGAAACTGGAGGGCGCCGAGCTGCCGCGCTTCGATCTGCTCGCGTTGGGCATGGGCCCGGATGGACATACCGCCTCCTTGTTTCCGCATACTGCAGCGCTGCATGAGATGGGCCGGCTGGTGGTGGCCAACCACGTCCCGCAGATGAACACCTGGCGGATCAGCCTGACTTGGATGGTGATCAACCACGCCGCCGAGGTGGTCTTCGAGGTGGCGGGCGCGGGCAAGACCGATATTCTTGCTGAGGTGCTGACCGGGCCGCGCGATCCGGAGCGGCTGCCCTCGCAACTGATTCGTCCAGCCAATGGCAGGCTGCTGTTTCAACTCGACCAGGCCGCCGCGGCGAAGCTACCGCCGACGGAGGCCAGTGCGATGGGCTGCGGGGTGGGTACGCTCGAGATCTGAAGGCAGAGTGTAGAGTGAAGAGGGCATGCAAAGCTCAGGAGACCAGAGGATCGTCCGGCGGGGTATAGCAGGAGCCTCGGCTTGCGGGGGCGTTTTTTCCAGGAACGACGCTGCTTCCCCAGCAAGGACGCTACTTTCCCCGGGACGAAGCAGGGGAAGGCTCTCGACGGTACGCTCCTGTATGGAATCGATGCTTTGGCAGGTAGAGGCCTGAAGAGCATCAGTGTGGGCTTATGGGCCCAAGGAGGCGGTTGAGAATGATCCTTGCGGGTGATGTGGGTGGAACCAAGGTCCATCTGGCGCTGTATGGCTTTGCGGGTGGGCGGTTAACGCTGGTGCGCGACCAGAAGTTCCCCTCCAGTGAGTTTGCGACGCTGGACCAGGTGGTGCATGCCTTCCTGAAGCAGCCCGACGGGGGTGGGGCGGGGATTTCCGCAGAGATCACGGCCGCATGCTTCGGTTGTCCGGGCCCGGTGCGCGATGGACGTTTGAAGACGACAAACCTTCCCTGGACGCTGGACGAGCGGGAACTGGAGCAGTCCCTTGGCATCCGGCACATCTTTCTGATCAACGACCTGGAGGCCAACGGGTACGGGATTCCGGAGCTGGCTCCAGATAAGGTGATGACCTTGATGGAGGGCGACCCGGAGGGGGTGGGGCATCGCGGCCTGGTCTCCGCGGGCACCGGTCTGGGCGAGGCGCTGCTGATATGGGATGGGAAGAGTGGGCGGCACCGGCCAACGGCATCCGAGGGCGGACATTGCGACTTTGCGGCGCGCAACGATCAGGAGATTGCGCTGCTGCAGTACCTGCGCCGGAGGTTGAACGGGCGGGTAAGTTTTGAACGCGTGGTTTCAGGGATTGGCATCAAGAATATTTACGGGTTTCTGCGCGACGACCAGCGGATGGAAGAGCCAGCCTGGCTGCGTCAGCGAATGGAACAGGAAGATCCCAATGCGGTAATCGGGCAGTGCGCAGAGGATGGATCCAGCGCCATCTGTGCGGAGACGCTGCGGATCTTTGCCTCTGCGTACGGAGCTGAGGCCGGGAATCTGGCGCTGAAGGTGCTGGCCGCCGGAGGCATCTATCTAGGCGGAGGGATTGCGCCCAAGATTCTGAAGACGCTGCAGGGAGGGGCATTTGCGAGCGCATTTCTTGACAAGGGAAGGCTCTCGCCGGTGTTGAGGACGATTCCTGTCCGGGTGATTCTGGACGATACTTGTGCTCTGCTGGGCGCGGCGGCCTACGCGGAAGAGCGGGCGGCGGAGATCTCCGGCCACTCGGAGCGCGCTCACTCCTAGGGGCGGTGTGTTCTGAGGATGGGTGATCCGGAGCGGTATTATGGCGGCGCTTTGCTGCCAGAGGCTGACTGCGGAGTGGAGAGGTCGCAGCCAGAGGGCATAAAGATGGCAAGCGGCATCCAGAAGGGGCCGCTGGGTGGACGCGTGGCAGCAGGCGGCGAAGGAACCAGTACGTTCCTAGGCCAACCCAAGGCCTGCACGAGCAGCGAAGGCAGTTTGATACCCTTGAAGCAGGTAGATTTCAGAAGCAGAGAGATATTGAGGAGAGCTTTATGGCGACAGCGACCGCGGAAGAGGTACAGCCGAAGTACAAGGTAGCGGATATTGGGCTTGCGGAATGGGGACGCAAAGAGATTCTGATCGCAGAGCAGGAGATGCCGGGTTTGATGGCGATCCGGCATAAATATGCGGCTGACAAGCCGCTGGCAGGGGTGCGCGTCTCCGGCAGCTTGCACATGACCATTCAGACGGCGGTGCTGATTGAGACGATGGTGGACCTGGGCGCGGACGTTCGCTGGGCCAGTTGCAACATCTTCTCTACCCAGGACCATGCGGCGGCGGCTATCGCCGCGGCCGGCGTTCCTGTCTTCGCCTGGAAGGGAGAGACGCTAGAGGAGTTCTGGTGGTGCACCAATCAGGCGCTCAGTTTTCCGGACGGCAAGGGCGGGTTGCTGGGGCCGCAGTTGGTGATCGACGACGGTGGCGACGCCACGCTGCTGATTCACAAAGGCGTGGAGATGGAACGTGGCGACAGGTGGGTGGATTCGCCCTCCGCCTCTCAGGAAGAGGGTGTGATCAAGGCCCTGCTGAAGAGGGTGCATGCTACGCATCCGACGCGCTGGACGGAGGTAGCCCAAGAGTGGCGTGGGGTTTCGGAGGAGACGACGACGGGAGTGCACCGGCTCTACAAGATGATGGAGAACGGTTCGCTGCTGGTACCGGCGATCAATGTGAATGACTCGGTGACCAAGAGCAAGTTTGACAACCTGTATGGCTGCCGGGAGTCGCTGGTGGACGGCATCAAGCGCGCCACGGATGTGATGGTGGCCGGCAAGGTGGCGGTGGTGTGCGGTTACGGCGATGTTGGCAAGGGCTCCGCAGCCAGCTTGCGCGGCATGGGAGCGCGGGTAGTGGTGACTGAGATTGACCCGATCAACGCGCTGCAGGCCGCTATGGAAGGCTACGAGGTGACGACCCTGGAAGACGCGCTGGGGCGGGGCGATATCTATGTCACCTGCACGGGGAATGTGGACATCATCACCCTGGACCACATGAAGAACATGAAGGATCAAGCGATCGTTTGCAACATTGGTCACTTTGACAACGAGATCCAGATGGAGCCCCTCAATGCGCTGGTGGAACAGGGCGGCGCCGTGCGGGAGAACATCAAGCCGCAGGTGGATAAATACACTTTCCAGAACGGCAACTCCATCTTTGTGCTGGCCGAGGGACGGCTGGTGAACCTGGGTTGCGCCACGGGCCATCCCAGCTTTGTGATGTCCAACAGCTTTGCCAATCAGACCCTGGCTCAGCTCGACCTATGGAAGAACCGGGACAAGTACAAGGTTGGAATCTACATTCTGCCCAAGAAACTGGATGAAGAGGTGGCGCGATTGCATCTGGAGAAGATCGGGGTGAAGCTGACGACGCTGACCGGAAAACAGGCGGCGTATCTGGGTGTTGCCGTGGAAGGGCCCTACAAGCCGGAGCACTACCGGTACTAGAGAGTCTTGGTGGAGGAGGGGCTGTGGTGGATGGGGAGAGTTGCCCTGGCCGCGCAGCCCCTTTTGCGTTTAGCTGCTACGCGTGCGTTTGGTTACTGCGCATCGGCATCGTCGGCGATGATGGCTTGCACGCTGGGTTGCGGGAGGGGTTGCTGAGCGCCTGCCGCCGGTTGGTCGATGAGCACGGCGGTGCGGACTGCGCCGGAGGGATAGGGTTGTTGTACGCCGCTGAGTAGTGTGGCGGGAGCAGAGGGCAAGGGGGCACCGGACGGGGTAAGGTGGATTGCATAGGTTCCCATTGGCAGGAGAACGTATCCGGAGCTGGCGCCGGAGCCAAGATTGACCGCGAGCGGTGAGGAACGGAGGGCCTTGCTGTCTGGGGAGGCCATGGAGACCATGGTGACGTTCAGCGAGCCTGGGAAGGTGGTTTCATTGATGACGCGCACGGCGATCTCTCCCTGCGGCGCAGGCGTCGACCGATCGAGGAATACGGTCTGGCGCATGTTCGCCAGGCTGGCGCCGATGATCTCGGTGTATTGCTTACCGGCCGCGAGGCTTTGGCTACCAGCTACAAGGGCCTGACGCGTGCCCGCCCGATCGGCGGTGAGTTGGTAGTAGCCGGGCGATAGGGCAATGTAGTTGGTGATGGTTCCGAAGGACAGGTTGTAGGCCAGGGCACTGTTGTTTCCATAGGAATCGATGACGCCGGCGTTGGGAGAGGCGTCGATCACGCGAAGCTGCGCTGAGTCAAGGCTGGGGTACATCGCCATGCCCTGGCAACCGGTGATGCCGACCGCGGCGAGCGCTATTGCGGCGCACCAGCCGACCCGATTGCAGACGCGCCAGAGATGGCGAAGCGAGATCGGGGGAGGAGTGATCGGTCTGTCGGGATGGAGAGGCGTCGATGGCATGGGCTCCTCTAGCGCTTCGCCGCAGGTTCCAGAGATGTGACCTGCAGCCTTGGCCAGCCGGGTCGCCGGGTAGCGCGGCTTCTGGATCCAGCTCACCTGCTGGATTCTGCTCACCCTGATTGGATTATGGGCGTATTGGGCTCGAAATGAAACTTGCAAAACGGTTCGGCAAACTGGAAGAAGAGCCGGCTCTGGCAGCCAGGGAGAGAGCCGGCAGAAGGGACGGTTGCAAGGGCGCAGGCGCGTCTGGAGGCTGCGCACCGGAGTGGGGAGTGGAGGGAGGGTGGAGGCTACCGGGCAGGCCGGTGGGCGGAGATGAGCCCGCGGATGCGTTCATACTCTGCCCGGGGGATTACGCCCCGCGTCACGAGTTGATTCTTGGAGCGGTAGGGACGCCCGGCGATGACGCGCCGGGTATAAGCGGGTCCGAAGCCGGGAAGCGAATTGAGTTGCTGCGCGGTTGCACTGTTGATGTCCAAGGCGCTTGCGTGGCTCTGTGCGCTCTTTGTAGAGGCAGACGAGGAGGGTGGAGGTTGCTGGGGGCCGGGTGGCTGAGCGCGGAGGAGCATACCGGCCAACACTGCCAGGGTTGCTGCCGGGATCCGCAGTGGACGGGGGGCGATCCGCATCAGCGCTCGCGGCAGATGCGGCGGCTGCCAGGCTCAATTTTCAGGATCTGTCCGTCGCGGATATGCAGGATGCGGTCGGCGATCTGGGCAGCTTCGGAGTTGTGGGTGATCATCAGCACGGTCTGGTTCATCTCGCGGCTGGAGCTGTGGAGCATGGAGAGCACGGCCTCAGAGTTTTGCGAGTCCAGATTACCTGTGGGTTCGTCGGCCAGCAGGATGGCGGGGCGGGTGATGAGCGCGCGGGCGATGGCGACGCGTTGCTGCTCGCCTCCGGAGAGCTCGCTGGGCCGATGGTTGAGCCGTCCCTGGATCTTTAGTAATTCGCAGAGGTGTTCGAACATTTGGTTGTCAAAGGGTTTACCTGTGGCGGCAATCTCATGGGCCAGCTCGACATTGGCCCGCGCGGAGATAGTCGGGAGGAGATTGAAGCGTTGGAAGACGAAGGCGATGTGGGAGCGGCGCAGACGGGTGCGTTGCGCGTCACTGAGCTTAGAAAAGTCCTGACCCTGGATGAACAGCGAGCCGGAGGTCGCCGAGGTGAGGCCGCCCAGGACATAGAAGAGGGTTGACTTGCCAGAGCCGGAGGGGCCGACGATGGCCACGAACTCACCCGGATCGACGTCAAAGCTGATCTCACGCAGAGCCTCTACCTTGAGTTTGCCGGAGCCATACACCTTACCCAGGCGGCGCGTGGCGATGATGGGACCGGGAACGGCGGCCGAGGGGTGGGCTGGCGTGGCTGCGGTGGCGCTGGCGGACTCGATGGACACGGTTCAAGTCTATCGCAGCGGCTGGGGCGGGAGAACCTGAGGTGAGAGGGCTGGGGATGCGGGGAGATCCTTCAGGTTCTCTGGCGCCCTCGCATGCGGCTTGCGGCCAGGTTTGTACCCGACTGTTCCGGTCTTTGGCATCGCCGCCTTGGCATCCAGATTCGTGGCGCGCAGATCCTTTGGCATCCTGATGCAGGAGTCTCGGTTCTGGCCTATCAGGCGTGGCCCATGGCGATTTTGGCCAATTGCGGAGAAGAGGCCGACTCCTTGAGGGAGACCAGATCGAGCCGGACGGTGAGGATGCGGCGGCGCATGGCGCGGTGAGGATTGTGATCGCGGACGGTGCATAGACTCTTCATGCAGGTGTGACTGTCGCGGGAGAGTTGGATGCCGGAGCTGAGCAGGCCTCCGTACATCTCGAAGATCGAGCGCAGCGGAAGTTCGAAGGTCAGCACGGTGGTCGTCGGCGAAACGGTGCGCTGATCCAGTAGCCAGCATCCGCAGCCGGACATAATGTCCAGCAGGGGCGGAATGAAGTCGTGATGGCTGCCATAGGTGTGACCACGGAGTTCAATCGCAGGAATCGAGACTGAGGGGAGAAGCGGAGCGGGCTTGTTGCTGAATTCGGCGTTCATCTTCGCACTTCCGATGTCTTGCCTAGGTTATCGGACAATACTAAATGGACCTGAGAAGTGTCGCAGGCTGCGACGAGCAGGCGCCAGACCGGGTGATCCTTTCCAATTAACACCTGTATGGACGGCTTTATCCGATTTTGAGCGGGGCTAGACGCGGCCAGTAGACTCAAAGGGAGCCTGGAGGGGAAGACGTGGTGATCGGAGTCGGAACGGACCTGATGGAGATCGAGCGGATTGCGCACACGGTGGAGAGATTCGGCGACGCATTTTTAGGGCGGGTGTTTACTCCGGCTGAGATCGCCTACTGCCAGCGGAAGAAGAACGCCGCCGAGAGCCTGGCGGCACGATTTGCGGCCAAGGAGGCCGGGGCGAAGGCGTTGGGCACGGGAATCAGCCGCGGGGTGAGCTGGCGGGAGATGGAAGTGCGACGTGCGCCGGGACAGAGGCCAGAGTTGCATCTGAGCGGCCGGGCTGCGGAGATAGCTGCACAGTTGGGGATTCGCCGCGTCTCGCTTAGCCTGGCCCACTCCCGGGGTGTGGCGATTGCGATGGTGGTGGCCGAAGACTAGCCGGAGAGGAGTTGGAGTTGGCTGGAAGCATCTCCGAAGCGCCGAGCCGGGCATGGCGAAGAGGGATAGGGTGGAGGGGCGGGCGCGATGGATTCGGCGTCTTCTGGAAGAAGTTTTGTTGTTTCAATAGGTTATTGGCGTAATGGCTGGTGGCGTTCGCGGGGTCTTGCGGCGGAAGAGCGTCGTTTCTACCAAGACGACGCTCTACGGCCCGAAGGTTGAGATTGGTCTGCGCAGGGGTGGTTCGGTAGCCCGAGCGCGTGTTGTTGTGGTCTCTGGCGGCGACGCGTTCAGGCGGCAGCATCGTGACGTGCCCACGGTGCATCCAAAAAGGGTAGCGTCAAAGTGAAAGAACCGGTAGATGCCGGTGGGGCGCATCCCAAAGCGCTACAGGGCACATCCCAAGGCGCTGATAGGATGGAAGGATCATCAGGTTGGCTGGATTGACCAGCGGACGTGACTCTTGGCGTCATTCATCAAAGATCTTCGAGGAGCTCGATGCCCAGCCAGCAGGAAGTGAAGTGGTCACAGCTAAAGGTTGGGCTGATCGTCCTGGTGTCGGTTACCTTGCTCTGCGCGCTGCTGATCCTGATGACCAGTTCCACAGGACTGACCCTGTTCAGCCACAAGATCCACGTGCGAGCCTACTTTGCGAATGCGAATGGGCTTAAGCCGGGTGCTCCTGTGGGATTGGAGGGAGTCACAGTCGGCGAGGTGAAATCCGTGAGCCTGACCACCGATCCGGCCTATCGTGAGACGCCGGTGGAGGTGGTGATGCGGATCGATCCCCGTTTCCGGAGCGGCCTGCATAGGGATTCGAAGGTGTCGCTCTCCACAGTGGGCGTTCTTGGGGATACCGTGGTGGACATTAACAGCCGGACGGCGGTGGGGCCAGAGGTTCAGGAAGGCGACGTGATGCAGGCCGTGGAGACGCCCAGCATGAACGACGTGGTGCGGTCCAGCCAAAGCACCATCGAGAATCTTGATGTGGTTCTGGCCAGGCTGAACCTGGTTGTGGCCGGGCTGCAGGACGGGAGTGGAACGGCAGGGAGGCTGTTCACGGATCCGCAGATGTATGAACGGACGACACAGACGTTGACCCAGCTCGAGATCCTGCTGCAGCGTTTGAATCGTGGCGAGGGATCAATCGGTAAGCTACTGCGCGACGACGAGCTCTACGGCCATTTGAATGACACCGCGAGCAAGCTGGATGATCTGGTCACGGGACTGAAGGAAGGGCACGGCACGGCGGGCAAGCTGCTGACGGACGATAGCCTGTACAACAATTTCAACTCGACGATGACCCACGCCAACGCATTGCTGGCCCAGGCTGACGCTGGCAAGGGGGCGGTGGGAATGCTGATGAAAGATCCGGCGTTTGCACGCAAGCTGGATCACGCGGTGACGCAAATGGATCTTCTGCTGAGCAACGTGAACGCGGGCAAGGGAACCCTGGGCAAGCTTGCCACCAACGATGAGGCGTACCAGAACATGAACACGCTCCTTACCACCAGCACGGACCTGGTAACCGCGATACGCAAGAATCCGAAGAAGTATCTGGTGATCCGTCTGAAGATCTTTTAGGCGCAAACCTCCTTCGAAGGGGGTTGCGGTTTGGGGTGCGGCGGGGTCTTGTTGGGGCGGATGCAGCTTGAAGCTGGGGCTTCCTATGCCGCCGCGGCGGCGGAGGGCCTGCCGGGGCGTGGGGAGGGCGGCTGCGGAAGCATGCCATTGGAGGGTATCCGCGGCGCCCTGCGATTGTACTCTATTCCGTGGTCTGGTCCGGCCTTGCCATCCATAGGTTTCCATCCCGGTTTGAAGGAACGGATCCGGTCGTCCGCCGAAAGGGCGAGGGAGGATCGACCCCTTAGGTCGGCGTCTTACTTGTGGTTGGCCAGCCGGCTGAGCCTGGCGACTCAGGGAGCGGGAGCAGCGAGAGTTGAAATACCTGCGCTGAAGATTGGCGTAAAGCTGCGCTACCCTCTACAATCAGGTCAAGGTTCGTACTCTCTCTGATACGCAGTTCTCCCCGTTGGCCAGGCCATGTTGGCAAATCCCGGACGGGTGACAAAAGGAAGCGCATGAAGTTGAGTTTCATTGGCCGCTGGTCGTTGGCCTTGTTCGCATCGTTGGCTTTGGCTCTTGGCACAACATCCTGTACCGTTGGCACCATCGGTTATATGTGGGTGATCGGGCAGGAATACAATATGATTGGTGGGTTCAAGATCGACCAGTACTCGGGTAACCTGACCGCGATTGAGACTTCGCCTTGGGGTACGGAAGGATCCGTGCCGGTTTTTATTGTGGTGAGGTCTGGAGGGCGGTATGTGTACGTCATCAACCAAGGGTCCAACGGTGGTCCCCAGGGGCGGGGCGCGGGACAGACCATTTCCGAATTCAGCGTGGGCGGTGACGGCCTCCTGACCTATCAGCAGTCGTATCAGAGCGAAGGGTACGTCTCGAAGTGGGCGCAGATGGACTCGAGCGGGAACTATCTGATGGTGCTGGACGAGTACGCTCCGGGACTGGGCCAGGGTGGTCTGTATGACGGACCCAACACGGACGGGAACGGCTCCATCACCGTCTTTCAGTCCGATCCCAATACCGGCCGGTTGACCCTGGTGACGAACCTGCAGACGCAGGTGAACGCGGTGAACCTCCCCTTCTGGGAGGTGGGAGCTTCGCCGGTGATGTCCAAGTCGCTGGGTAGCTGCCTTTATACGGTGAATGCTGGAACCAATGCCAGCGGTCAGCAGACTGTGACTCCGTTCCAGATCAATTCCAGTAGCGGTCAGTTGCTTTACACCACCACGGGAAACATCGCGATTAACGAGACGACGCCCGGATCGCCCACCAACATCACGTCGATCAACGGCGCGGGGAGCTTCGTTTTTTTGACCGACGCAGCCAACAATGTGCTGTACGGGTATGAGTCGACCAGCTCCTGCAATCTGACCGCGCTGAACGGCGGCACCACCAACCTAGGCAGCACCACCTTCTTCCCCGGCACCTCCGATCCGGACTATTCGCTGATTGACAGCACCAACAAGTACCTTTATGTTGCGAACTACTCGAACGCCAGCACGCTTCCGCAGAATGCGTTTAGTAATCTGTCCGCACTGACGATCAACACCACCAACCAGGAGTTGGAGCCTATCGTAGGATCGCCGTATCCGGTCGGTTCCGGGCCGACTTGCATCGCGGAAGATCCAAGTAACCAGTACATCTATACGTCCAACTACACCGCTGGGACGGTGACCGGATTTGAGCTCAACCCGGACACGGGCGAACTCTCTGATCTGACGAAGGGGTCAACGTTCCCGACAGTCGGGAAGGCGAGTTGCATGGCCATCAGCGGGGCGATCGACTAGTTGCGATGCATGACATACCCGGGAGGGCCTATGGAAGGCCCTCCCGGCAGAGTTCACTCTCCGGCCCTCGGGCCGGTATTCAAAGACGGGCCGATCGGCGCCCCCAGATCGATACCCGGCATAAGGGAAACGCATGAAGTTGAAGACAATCCTCCGTACTGCCAAGGTGGTCGCGGTCTCTTTGGCAATCGGGTTTGGCACCACCGCTTGCATCCGTGACTACACGTCAGACTACGTCTATGCCGTCTCGAACAGCAGCGGTCAGGTCAGCGCCTATGGGGCCGACTATCAGTTCGGCGTGCTCACCCAGATCAGCGATTCGCCGTTCGCGACCAATCTGACCAATCCGTCGACGGTGGTGGCTGCGCCCAACGGGAAGACTATCTACGTGATTGGCGGCAGCCAGGATGCAAGCCTTGAGGTGATGGCCGTAGGTTCCGATGGCAAGCTGTACGGAGAGGCGACGCCGGTCCTGCCGGATAACGCCACGGACCCAACCGCGGCAGCGATTGACACGACGGGAACGTATCTGTACGTCACGTTCAACTATCAGTCTGGCTACTCGTCTGCTTCTCCCGGCCCCGGCGGAGTAGTGATCTTCCCGATCAACGCGGATGGGACGCTGGGAACGCCATCTGTGGTGAATGTGGGCAACCAGCCGGTGGGCGTGGTTGTCTCCGCGCCGACCTGCACGACGACGCCGGCGCTGCCAAGCTCCGTGAGTGGACTCACCAAGCCCAACTGCGTGCTTCTGGGTTCCCTTTCAAGCACCAACAACGGCTATACGAACACTTTTGTGTACGTGGTGGACCAGGAGCAGGCGGCCGCTGAGCCGACGATTCTAGGCTTTGTGCAGAATCCGTCCAACGGAGGTCTGGTGCCGATCAAGGCGAACGTCAACTCGTTGGGCGGCTACAGCGCCGGCGTCTTGCCGACCGCGATCGCCACTGATCCCACAGGAAAGTATGTGTATATCACGGACGCGATGCAGAATGAGGTGATCGGCTATCAGATCCAGAACGGAACGACCGGCGAGTTGATTGGCCTGGTCACCAGTCCGTATCCCAGCGGGCAGTATCCGGACGGCATCACCATCGACCCGCGGGGCAAGTATGTCTATGTGGCAAACTACGACTCAAACACGGTGAGTTCTTACGACCTGAATCTTGGCACGGGGGCACTGGGCGCAACGGCCGGAAGCAACTTTGCCGTTGAGACGGGGCCGACCTGCCTGACCGTAGACCCGGCGGTGGGGCTCTATCTGTACACTTCGAACTATTTGGATGCCAGCGTGTCGGGAGGCCAGCTTAATCCTGACACTGGCGCGCTTTCCGCTGTTCCTACCTCCTTCTTCCCGTCCCAACCGCAGCCGATTTGTCTTACGTCCGTACCGAACGGGCCTCATTCGAGTCAAGAGGTCCAGCCCTAATACGGGTTCTGAACCGAGGAGCTTTGCGAATACGCCATGCCCGGCTGCCAGCCGGGCGTGGCGCGTTTGGGGAGTGGGGTCAGGGTCGAGCCCCCGGGGGTTGGGCTGGAGCCTGCTGCGGTGTACCGATCCACAGCAGAGGGGCTCTATCCTAGGTGTATGTCTCACTCTTCTGGTTTCAGCCTCGGCAGCGTCAACGTGGGCGGCGGCAAGCTTTTCCTGATTGCGGGTCCATGTGTGATTGAGTCTGAGGAACACGCACGAAAGCTGGCTGATGCTATCCAGCGCATCACCTCCGATCTGGGGGTTCCGTACATCTTCAAGGCCAGCTACGACAAGGCAAACCGGACTTCCATCCACAGCTTCCGCGGCCCTGGGTTGAGCGAAGGCTGCCGGATTCTGCGGCGGGTGGGAGAGAACAACCATCTGCCGGTTTTGACCGATATCCATACCCCGGAGCAGTGCCAAGAGGCCAGCGACGCTTTGGGAACTGTGGATGCGATGCTGCAGGTTCCTGCCTTTCTGTGCCGGCAGACGGATCTGCTGATTGCTGCCGCCAGGACGGGCAGGCCGGTGAACGTGAAGAAGGGCCAGTTTGTGGCTCCGTGGGACATGCTCCACGCGGTGGAGAAGATTCGGGATTCCGGCAACCGCAGCGTTTCACTGACCGAAAGGGGCGCCAGCTTTGGCTACAACAACCTGGTGGTGGACATGAGGTCCTTGCCGGTGATGCGGGAGTTTGCGCCGGTGATCTTTGACGCTACGCACTCGGTGCAGACGCCCAGTGGAGGTAAGGGCGTTTCCGGTGGCCAGCCGGAGTTTATCCCGGTGCTGGCGCGGGCGGCTGTGGCTGCCGGGGTGGATGGGATCTTCCTGGAGGTTCACGATAACCCGGCGGAGGCCAAGTCCGATGGGGCCAACGCGCTGCACCTGAATCTTCTACGGCCTACGCTGGAGAGGCTGCTGGCCGTCCACGCTGCGGCGCGGGCCTGAGCGGGATCGCGTTTGCGCCTGCGGGGAAGGTGCTGGGTCTGCGGGGGCTCTCCAGAGTTAGCGGGTGTCCACGTGGATGATGCGAACCGTGGGGAGTTGCTGGTTCCAGTTGTCGCTGATGTCGTCAAACGTCAGGCGGAAGTCGCCCTCTGCGCCCGGCGGCAGAGGAGAGGCGCTCAAGGGTCGGCTATCAATGTAGGGCTGGCGCATGTAGATCAGAGTCAAGGGTACGGTCTCAATCTGGGGCGGCATGGCGACGTCATTGGCGAAGACCACCTGCACGGTGGCTCCAGTGACGGTGCTGGGGCCGTGGTTGGCGATGTGGCCCTCAATGTATGTCTGCTTCCCGCCGGAGATGCTTGTGGATTCACTCATGTGCAGACCGGTGAGCGGGAGGTTGGCTGCGTAGGCCGCCTGAGGAAGCAGGGTTCTGGGTGGAGGAGCAGGCTGACTCCTGCGGCTGATGACCCAGAAGAAGACGGCGAGGATGGTAACAGCCAGGGCAGCTATGGCGACGGTGACGGCAGGAAAGCCGCGCTTTGGTAATGGATCAGTGAATAGAGGCGCCGCCGAGGGCTGCGCCTTACTGGGTTCGCGTGGCTCCATGATTGACGATTTTATACCCCTGCTGCTATCTGACGTGCCGGGCCCGAAGGTCGTCTGTCGGCTTACCGGGTATGCCGAATGGGAACGGATGGGGGTTCAGGGTTCTGGGAAAGCTTCTGAGGGGAAGGGGCTGAATGCTTGCGCAGAACTCTACTACCCTGGTGGCTGTTGGTAGCGGTCGATCTGGCGGTCGATCGAGTTCGATTTGGGCTGAGCGGTCTGGTTGCCTGGTTCCCGCGGCCCGGCGGATTTTGTCTCGACGTTCCCCCGGCCCCTTACTGGTGAATCCATCTGTTGCGATTCGCAGTTGCCTTTCGATGTTTTTCATTTGGGTGACGCTGCAAGGGAGAGAGCAGGAGAGCCCACGCGTGGCGCCTGCAGTGAGGTTTCCCTCGGGACTGCACCAGGTTCCGCCAGAGCCCGATCACGAGTAGACGCGAAAGCCGGCGATGTTGATACGGCCGGCGCCGCCGTTGACGATTCGTATGGTGTGCGTTCCGCCGGCCAGGTGGTGATTGCTGTACACAGCGATTCCCAGCAGTATGGGAAAGTCGCTGACATGCAGAGAAACCGTACCGGCCGGCGCGCCGTCGAGCAGAATGAACGCCGTTCCTTGATCGATTGACTTATCCGCTACATATTCAATGCCGGTTCCGGTAAAGGTCATCTCAGCGGCGGCGCCGGGGCTCAACGTGGCGCGGGGCGCGGAATCGGCGCTCACTCCCTTTGCAGTTACCCATGGGAACCAAAGTCCTTGATATTGAATTCGATGGTTCGAGGCATGGATGACCTGCGGCAGCGAGAGTGGCTGGGTGCGCAGCAAGACAGGAATCCTCCAGAGTTTATAGGGATCCTGTTTTACGTCTTCAAAGGGGCATCCGGATGTGAACAAGGAGATCTCTACGCCGTCTGCGCGCTGTTGCTGGAAGCGAGCGCAGAGACTTGGTCCATACATGTGAACTCCAGGGCCGAGGAAGAGATCATCCTGCGATGCAAGCCAACGCCATGGCCCCCAAGGATGCGGCGCCTGGTAGAAGTCATAGCGCATCCGGTTTGGCTGAAACCACTGGGTCATCTTTTCTGTGTTGTACCAGGAGATGAGGAGGTAGATGCCCAGCGCAGGCACGAATGTGATGGGTGTTTGTCCGCACCGGGTGGCACGGCTCAGGATCGGTTGGGCCAGCACGACCTTTCGGCTCCATGCAGCCGTCTGGCTGCCATCGCCTCCGATGTAGTATTCCCAGTCCGCAGGGTCCAGGCGCGGCAGGAGGCGGCGCTGGACGCGTGCGAGGATGAGATGGTCCCCATCGTTCCAGAAGCCATTGGTGGAGCACGCGTAGACGAACTGAGCGGCGCCGTCCTGAGTTACGTTTCCCCCGTTTCTGCCATAGTGCACGAAGAAAGGCGCGCCGAAGGATGGTCCCGGCCACATGGGGTTGGCGTAGTTCTCTTGCGCGCTGCGGGCCCAGGTGTTTCCGCGATCGCTGGATCGGATGAGGCTAGCGTTACGGGCGGTTTGGCGCAGCAAGGGATCGCCGCTCTCATTTCCATAGGTGTTGCGCGATACGAAGGCGTAGAAGACTCCGTCGATGCACTCCTGCCCACAGGCCTTCCAGGTGGCGCGGTCGGGCCCTCTTTGGTTGGCCTTTCCGTAGGCCGCCATGGCGTTCACCCGGGAGCCGATGAGAGTGTCTGGCGAAGAGCCTGACAGGCGGTTGCACGCCAGATTCATGGGATCTATGCCGAAGCCGCGGCCGTCGCAGTTGAAGGCGTACAGCGAGTCGTCATCGGCCCAGAAGGGATCCCAGGTGTCGCCGTTGGATTGATCCCATTTGTGAATTCGATTCAATTCAAAGACGACGGCTTGCACCGGCTGGGCGCGATGAGCCTGATGGTGGCCGGTCCACCCTGGTGCGGCCGCTGGAAGGGCCGCGCCGAGGCTGGAAAGTACTGCACCCTGGACGAAGGTTCGGCGATCCAGTTGGGTTCGATCCAGTGCGCGGGTTTTGCTGGATGGAGCAGCCAAATCCTTTCCCCCCTTTGGATGCGCGTCTTTCCCTGACGATGACGCACGCTCAGAGACTCGGTGTCGCCTTGCGCTTGACACAAGTATGTCAAAATTCGATCGGCCAGCCCCAGATGCCGAGAGTTGCGCCTGCCACCTGCACGGCGGCCGGCTCTGAGGGGATGGCCGGATAGAGGCACGGGTGAGAGGCTCAGGCAGCCCTGTGATCCCCGCGGTTCCCCGATGCGCAGGGTGTCCCGGGCGGCGGATCGTCGCCTGCGGGTGGCGCGCGAGGCTCTCGACGCTTTGAAGAGGAACGGCTGGAGGAATGTTGCATAGTGTTGTGGCGGCTGTGCCGGGACCAAAGTTTCGCAACCCGATGGCTTGGGAACCGGGTTGCCACAGCTCCGGTGGGCCGCTGTGGGAGTGGCATGCTCCGCGATGTTCCGGTTCTGACTCGTTTTGGCTCACGGCAGAGAGGCTGGAGCGAGATTCGCACAGGGTGCGCAATTGGTAGTATTGCAATTCGCAATAGCGCAAGATATAGTGGTCAAATTCCTCGGTTCCTCTGCAAAGAGGATGAAAAGGGAATCCGGTGAGAGACCGGAACTGCCCCGCAGCGGTGAGCAGGTACGAAAGCCAAAGCGACACTGGGCCATGGGCCTGGGAAGTCCGGCGAGTAGGTGAGCCTGCGAAGTCCGAAGACCTGCCAGGAAACATTCGCTGATGCCTCCGAGGGGAGGCGAGGCAGCAGGGACCGTCTCCTTTTGCCGGAGTCCATCCGCTGTTTCCCCGCATCACCTCGCGAGGTCCAAGGAGATCTTCCATGGCCACGCTGCCCCACGAGTTAACCAGCCAGACGTTGTCTGCATTGCCCGAGCTGCCAAGCCGCGCCGTTGCGCGCGCGGAGGGAGTAGCGGAGATGCAGGTGATCCGCCGCGACGGAGCGTTTTCCGCTTTTGACACGAACAAGATCGCGCTTGCGATCACCAAGGCCTTTGTGGCGGTGGAGGGTGTGGAGGCCACGGCGTCCCGCAGAATCCGGGGAGCGATTGAGGCGATGACGGAGCAGGTGGTGCAGACGCTGAGCCGACGAGCGTCTCCGGGCCGGCCGATCCATGTGGAGGACATCCAGGACCAGGTAGAGTTGGCGTTGATGCGCAGCGGCGAACACAAGGTGGCCCGCGCTTATGTGTTGTATCGCGAGGAGCGAGCACAGGAGCGGCGCAGGCGCGATGAGCCGACGGCTGGGGTTGCGCTACCGCGATTGCAGGTGAGGCACGCCGATGGACGCCTGGAGCCGATGGATGAGGCTGGGCTGCGGCGAGAGATTGACGATGCGTGCGCCGGACTGGAGGGTGTTTCTGCCGAGAGCGTGATGGCGGAGGTGCGGCGCAACTTGTACGACGGGATCCAGGCGCGCGAGCTTGGCTTGGCGCAGACGATGGCGGCACGGACGCTGGTGGAGCAGGAGCCGAGCTATGCCTACGTGAGCGCTCGGCTACTGCTGAATTTGTTGCGCGAAGAGGCGATGGCGTTTCTGTTTCCGCAGAGCGGAGGTTTGGTTCGGGCGCAGAGGGACCGGGAGTATGCGGAGTACTTCCCGGAGTTCATCCGGCGCGGGATCGAACTGGAGATGCTGGATAAGGAGCTGGCGAGCTTTGACCTGGCGCGCATCAGCCGGGCGCTGCGTTCGGACCGGGATCGCCACTTTCAGTTGCTGGGATTGCAGACGCTTTATGACCGTTACTTTCTGCATCATGAGGGGGTGCGGTATGAGCTGCCGCAGGCGTTCTTCATGCGAGTTTCGATGGGGCTGGCGATGCGCGAGATCGACCGGGACGACAGAGCGATCGAGTTCTATGAACTGCTTTCGTCGTTCGACTTCATGTGCTCCACGCCAACGTTGTTTAACTCCGGGACTCTTCGCCCACAGCTCTCTTCGTGCTTTTTGACGACGATCTCTGACGATCTGGATGGCATCTTCAAGGCGATCAAGGACAATGCGCTGCTGGCGAAGTACTCTGGCGGGCTGGGTAATGACTGGAGCAGGGTGCGGGGGCTGGGAGCGCACATTCGAGGGACCAACGGCCAGTCTCAGGGCGTGGTGCCGTTCCTGAAGGTGGCCAACGACACGGCGATTGCGGTGAACCAGGGAGGAAAGCGCAAAGGCGCGGTCTGCGGGTATCTGGAGACCTGGCACATCGACCTTGAAGAGTTCCTGGACCTGCGCAAGAATACGGGCGACGACCGGCGGCGCACGCACGACATGAACACGGCCAACTGGGTGCCTGACCTGTTTATGGAACGTGTGGAAGAGGACGGACCGTGGACGCTGTTTTCCCCCGACGAGACGCCGGATCTCCATGATCTGTACGGCAGAGCGTTTGCGGAGCGGTACTGCTTTTACGAGGCAAAAGCGAAGAACGGCGAGATGAAGGTGACGCGCAGCGTGCGGGCTGTGGACCTGTGGCGGAAGATGCTGACGATGATCTTTGAGACGGGACATCCGTGGATCACCTTCAAGGATCCATGCAATCTTCGTTCGCCGCAGCAGCATGCAGGGGTGGTTCACTCTTCGAATCTGTGCACGGAGATCACGCTGAACACGAGCGAAGGAGAGATTGCGGTGTGCAATCTGGGCTCAATTAATCTGGCCCATCATGTGACGGCGAATGGCCTGGATGAAGCGCGGTTGAAGAGGACGGTGAAGACGGCGATGCGGATGCTCGACAACGTGATCGACATCAACTTCTATACGGTTCCCGAGGCGCGGCGGTCCAATCTTCGCCATCGTCCTGTAGGTCTCGGCATCATGGGCTTTCAGGATGCGCTTTATACGCTGCGGATTGCGAACGCATCCGAGGCGGCGGTGCGATTTGCGGATGAGAGCATGGAGCAGATCAGCTACTATGCGATCTCAGCGTCCGTGGATCTGGCGGCGGAACGCGGGCGCTATGCCAGCTTCGAGGGCTCTTTGTGGAGCCGGGGAGTGCTGCCGATCGACTCTGTGGAGCTTCTGCAGAAGAATCGTAGACACACGTTGCAGCTGGACCGAGGCACAAGGCTGGATTGGTCTGCGCTGCGCGAGCGGGTGAAGACGGTGGGCATGCGCAACTCCAACACGATGGCGATTGCGCCGACGGCGACCATCTCCAATATCTGTGGGGTTACGCAGTCGATTGAGCCGACCTATCAGAATCTGTTTGTGAAATCGAATATGTCAGGAGACTTTACGGTGGTGAACGCGGCGCTGGTTCGAGACCTGAAGGAGCGCGGCCTTTGGGATGAGGTGATGGTGAGCGATCTGAAGTACTTTGATGGCTCGCTGGGGCCTATCGATCGGGTTCCGGAAGATCTGAAGCAGTTGTACGCCACGTCGTTCGAGATTGAGCCGACGTGGCTGATTCAGGCGGCGGCGCGGCGGCAGAAGTGGATCGATCAGGCTCAGTCGCTGAATCTTTACATCGCGCAGCCCAGCGGAAAGAGGCTGGATGCGCTGTACCGGGAGGCATGGCGATCGGGATTGAAGACAACGTACTATCTGAGGTCGCGCAGCGCCACGCATGTGGAACGATCCACGCTGAAGGGTACCGACGGCAAACTGAATGCGGTGAATGTGGAGATGACGGGGGGCAAGGCTTGCGCGGTGAACGATCCAACCTGTGAGGCTTGCCAGTAGCGGCATTGAAAGACGGAAAGAGGAGAAGAGATGCTGGATTGGACAGAAGTGGTGGAAGAGAAGTCGGTACAGTTTGTGCTGACGCCCCCCAAGGCGATTGAAGAGACGGACAGCACCGGGTTAGGAAAGATTACGCGTGGGGCGGCGAGGGTGCGGGTTGACGACAAGGCGATGATCAACTGCCGCGCCGACGTGAACCAACTGCTGCCGCTGAAGTACCGCTGGGCGTGGGAGAAGTATCTGTCCGGGTGCAACAACCACTGGATGCCGACAGAGGTCTCCATGCAGGCGGATATTGCGCTGTGGAAGAGCGCGGACGGCTTGACGGCGGAGGAGCGCCACGTGATCAAACGAAACCTGGGCTTTTTTGCGGCGTCTGAGTCGCTGGTGGCCAACAACATTGTGCTGGCTATTTACCGGCATCTGACCAACCCCGAGTGCCGGCAGTATCTGCTGCGCCAGGCCTTTGAAGAGGCTGTGCATACGCATACCTTCCAGTACATTGTGGAGAGTCTGGGCCTGGACGAGGGCGAACTGTTCAACATGTACCGCGAGGTTCCCTCCATCACCGAAAAGGCCGCCTGGGCGCTGCAGTACACACAGAATCTTAGCGACGCCGCCTTTGCAACAGGGACCCGCGCGGCGGATCAGGCGTTTCTGCGGGACCTGGTGGCCTTTTATGTTGTTTTTGAGGGGATGTGGTTCTACACGGGCTTTGCGCAGATTCTATCGCTTGGCCGGCGAAACAAGATGGTGGGAGTGGCGGAGCAGTATCAGTACATCCTGCGCGACGAATCGATTCACCTGAACTTTGGCATCGACGTGATCAACCAGATCAAGATTGAGAATCCGCATCTGTGGAGCGAGGAGTTTCAGGCGGAGATTGGGCGAATGCTGCGGTCAGCGGCTGAACTTGAGGCGGCCTATGGACGGGATACGATGCCGAATGGGTTTCTTGGCTTGAGCGCCGGCTTGTGCGAACAGTATATGCACTTTATTGCGAACCGGCGTTGCGCTCAGTTGGGACTGGCGCCGGTCTTTGCGGCTGCGGAAAACCCTTTCCCGTGGATGTCCGAGGCGATGGATCTGAAGAAGGAGAAAAACTTCTTTGAGACTCGGGTGATTGAGTATCAGAACGGCGGCTCGTTGACCTGGGATTGACGATTGGGTTTGAGTGCAGCGTGAAGAGGCGACGAGCACGCGCCGGCCTTTACGGCGAAGTGGCAGCCGGAAGTTGGGGCGTTGCGGAACTGGGTGAGGGGCGCAGGGGGCGCCCAACTCTGGAGCGCGGACCGGGGACGATGATTTTGAGGCGGGCTTGCAGAAGGAGAGATCCAGCGCTCGAATGGCGGAGGCTGGATGGCGCTCACGCATGGTGAAGAAAAGGCGTAGCGCCTGCGTGGCTGAACCTTTTGGCGCCGGTGGGGCGGGTGGGCGCCTGGAAAGGTGTTGGGGCCGGAGGCCGTGACTAATCTTCGGACAAGCGGGCTGATGTTGGAGTAGCCAGAAGAAAACTGCGCCTCAAGACCGTCTTACATGAAGAGCGAAAGTTGGTAGTCTACTTTGAGGTACAAATGATTCGTTGGATCTCATCTCCTCTGCGAGCGGCGACCCGGTTGTTAGCTGTATTCGGCGGAGCGTGTCTGCTGTGCAGTGTTGTGGCGGCACAGACGGAGACGACCCCAGTCACGCAGGCGCTTCGAGCGGCTGCTCCGTCCAGCCAGTCTGCTGCGGGCAGCCCGGTTGCTGTGGCCGGCTCTGTTGCTGCAGCGCCGGGCGCGCCAAGGATCTCACTGGATGAGGCCATTCACCTGGCGGAGAAGTATGCGCCGGCCTTTGCGGCGGCGACGGCGCGGATGCGGCTGGCCGCGCTGGATCACGAAGAGGCGGTGGCCGGTCTGTTGCCCTCCGTGGTGTATCACAATCAATATCTGTTTACTCAGGCGAACGGGACGACCGACCGCATCGGCCAGGTTTTGAACGCCTCTGCGCCACGGTTTATTGCGAATAATGCGATTCATGAGTACGCGAGCCAGGCGGTGGTGAATGAGACGCTGGGTCTGCGGGAGTTCAGCGCGGTCTCTGTAGCGAGCGCGGAGGAGGCGCAGGCGGCAGCGCAGGCGGAGATAGAGCGGAGAGGATTGATTGCGGCCGTGGCCAATCTGTACTACGGCGTTACAGCGGCGGA
>DAHXNO010000111.1 GCA_027365345.1 Granulicella sp. | reverse complement strand
GGGGGGACCTCCTCCCAAACCGCCGATGAGAGAAAGCACGCCCAGCAGCATCAGCGGAACGGTCATCACCAGGGGCGACTCGTGAATGCCCTGCGCGTGGTGGACGCCATGGTTGTCGCCATGCGCGGCTTGCGCAAAGCTGGACTGGGAATAGCGGCTCTCGCCAAAGAAGGTCTTGAACCAGAGCCGGAACATGTAGAACGAGGTCATGCCGGCGGTGACCAAGCCCACAAACCAGAGCAGCTTGGCGAGCGGGTTGGGAGACTGGAAGGTCTGAAACAGGATCTCATCCTTGGAGAAGAAACCGGAGAACGGCCACACGCCAGAGATGGCGAAGGTCGCGGCCGTCATGGTCCAAAAGGTGATGGGGATCTTCTTCCATAGACCGCCCATGTAACGCATGTCCTGTTCGCCAGAGAGGGCATGAATCACAGAGCCAGCGGCCAGGAAGAGCAGTCCCTTGAAGAAGGCGTGGGTCATCAGGTGGAAGATGCCGGCGGAATAGGCTCCCACCCCGCAGGCCAGGAACATATAGCCGAGTTGGGAGACGGTGGAGTAAGCCAGCACCCGTTTGATGTCATGCTGCACCATGCCCATGGTGGCGGCAAAGAGAGCGGTGAGCGCGCCGATCCCAGCCACGACCATCAGCGCCACCGGAGAGTGGTTGAAGAGAACGTGGCAGCGGGCCACCATGTAGACGCCCGCGGTGACCATCGTGGCCGCGTGAATCAGGGCCGAGACGGGGGTGGGGCCTTCCATCGCGTCCGGCAGCCAGATGTAGAGCGGAATCTGCGCGGACTTACCCGTCGCGCCCAGAACCAGCAGCAAGGCGACGGCGGTGAAAAAGCCGCCGCTAAGTGGCGAGGCTGCGATCCTCGCAAAGATGGTATGGAAGTCCAGCGTGCCATAGCGGGCCACCAGAAGGAACATCGCCAGCAGGAAGCCAAAGTCGCCGATGCGGTTGACGATGAAGGCTTTCATGCCGGCGTTGGCAGCCGAATTCTTGAGGAAGTAAAAGCCGATCAGAAGGTAGCTGGACAAACCAACTCCCTCCCAGCCGACAAAGAGAAGAAGGAAGCTGGAAGAAAGCACCAGCACCAGCATGAAGAACATGAAGAGGTTGAGATAGGCGAAAAACCGCCAGTACCCCTCTTCGTGCGCCATATAGCCAACCGAGTACACGTGGATCAGGAAGCCCACGCCGGTAACTACTCCGAGCATCACCAGGGTAAGGTGGTCCACAGTAAAGGCGAAGTCAACATGAAAGCCAGAAACGGCGATCCAGGGTACGCTGCGGATGGAGATGCTCAGAGGTCCACCGGCAGCCGCCATGACCATCCACAACTTGGTCACCAGCAGTGCGGGCAGCAGCGTAGCGGTGAGCGCGACGGCCGAGACCACTGCGCGCGGAAACCTGCGTCCAAACAGTCCGTTGATCAGGAAGCCGACGAAGGGATAGATCGGGATGAGCCAGAGCAGTTGAGGATTCATGGTTCCATTCAATGTTCTACTGCTGCGTGAAGCCCGCAGCCAGTGTGGTTGCGGGAGGACAAAGGGCGCTAGTTCCGGAGCAGGTCGACCTCGTCGACGTTGAGCGTCTGCCGCGCACGGAACAGGGCGATGATGATGGCCAGGCCGACCGCCGCCTCTGCCGCGGCCACCACCATCACGAAAAAGACGAAGATCTGGCCCGAGACCTGGCGCCACATGTGCGCAAAGGCGACAAAGGTCAGGTTGACCGCATTCAGCATCAGCTCAATGGACATAAAGATGGTGATGACGTTGCGCTTGATCAGAAAGGCGGCAATGCCGATGCAGAACAGGATGGCGGCCAGGATGAGGTAATAGGCAATGGGAACTGTGATCATGGTCAGGGTCTCCGCAACTTATGGACAACCAGAACGCCGGCAACGCTGCAGAGGACCAGCAGGATCCAGGCTGTGGTGAGAACGGCAAAGCCGCCGCAAGGGATGGTCATCGTTAAAGCTCCTTTCGCGCCAGCACAACCGCGCCGAGAATGGCGACAAGAATCAGCAGGGAGGTGACTTCAAAGGGAAGCAGAAGTGAGGTGAAGAGGATGTGGGAGATCTCCGTGATGTTGGAGACAGCGCTGGAGAGATAACCGCCCAGTGTTGTGGATCCAAGCTGGCTGCGCTCGGAGAGAAAGGCAAAGCTGAGCAGGCAGAAGATGGCCCCAGCGCCGGGGATGCCGACGATATACGCAATCTTGGAGCCATGGGTGCGCTCTTCCTCGCCGGCGTTGAGCAGCATGACGACGAAGATGAACAGGACCATGATCGCGCCCGCGTAGACGATCACCTGGGCGGCGGCGAGAAACTCCGCGCCGAGAGACCAGTAGAGGACCGCCAGCGACATCATGACGACCACCAGGGAGAGCGCAGAGTTGATAGGATGGCGCTGGAAGAGCAGATTGAGGGCTGCTGCTACCGCCAAGAGACCGAAGAGGATGAAGAGTACGATTTCCATCGGGGCTATCGATTCCTGAGAGTTCGCGTGCGGCGGGTGGATGGGGCGTGATTATCTATGAATCGCATGGGATGATCCTTGATCTGCAGAGCCTGTTACCCGTGGTACGCGAGTGCCAAAGCCGTAGCCAGGATGTTGACCATGGCCACGGGGAGAAGAAACTTCCAGCCAAAATCCATGAGCTGGTCGTAGCGGAAACGGGGAAGGGTGCCACGCACCCAGATGTAGAGCAGAAGAAAGCCGAATACCTTGGCGACGAACCAGAAGATCGAGAGGATGCCGGAGGGGATCGCGCCGGAGGCGACGTGGTCGAAGGTGTGTCCAAAGGGGCTGGAGGCGCCGCCGAAGAAGAGCAGCGTAGCCACGCAGGCAACGGTGATCATGTTGGCGTACTCGGCCATGAAGAACATGGCGAACTTCATGGAGGAGTACTCGGTGTGGTAGCCGGCCACCAACTCGCTCTCAGCCTCGGGAAGATCGAACGGAGAGCGGTTGGTCTCAGCATAGGCGGCCATCAGATAGATGAAGAAGCCAACGAACTGGAAGCCCCCGAAGATGTTCCAGGACAAAGCGCCGTGCGCGGTCTGGGAGTCGACGATGCCGCGCAGCGAGAGCGTCCCTGCCCGCAGAACCACGCCCACAAGGGAAAGCCCCAGGGCCAGCTCGTAGCTGATGACCTGCGCTGTGGAGCGCAGCGAGCCGAACAGAGAGTACTTGTTATTGGAGCTCCAGCCTGAAAGCGTGATGCCATAGACGCCAATGCTGGTAACCCCGAGCACCACCAACAAGCCGATGTTCACATTCGCGATCTGGAACAGATCCACTCCATGGACCATGGTGGCCTGGCCGAAGGGAACCACGGCGATGGAGATCAGGGCGCAGCCCAGGGCGATGATGGGCGCCAGGATAAAGAGGGGACGCTCTACCGCCAGCGGCATCATATCTTCCTTAAGGAAGAGCTTTAGACCGTCGACCAGCGGTTGCAGAAGGCCGAAGGGTCCTACGCGGCTCGGCCCCCATCGGTTTTGAAGATGCCCAAGGAACTTGCGCTCCAGGAGAACGGTGTAGGCCACTCCCATCAGCGTGATCACCAGCACAACGGCGATCTTGAGGATGCTCAGGAGAAAGAAGACTTCGAAGTTCGTGAGGTGACTCATGACGTGATGGGGTCTCAGGTTGCGATGTTCAAAATCCTGACAGCAGGCGCTTACGGATAAAAGTTTGTGCGTTAGTCCGCAGGGGCCATCTGGCCGGCCGTCTCACCTGGGGACCAGCTCGATTGGTGGCGTTGTACGTCTTGCAGCATGGGCGAGTAGCGGGTAAGGGAGCCGGAGGTGAATAGGTTGTCTGAGCTGGCGAGGACCAGATCCTTGCGGGTGAGGGCGATCTGCGTCAGGCCGGAGGATGCAGGCGCAAGGTGCTGATCGTTGCCGCTGAGCAGTTGCAGGCGCAGCAGTTTGTCATAGCCGGGAACCAGGCGCTGGATCTCATCCAAGATGGCGAAGGGATCAAAGGCGCTGAGCCTGGGCTCGAGGTGATTGGCGGTGAGGAAGACGGCGTGACGATCGGCTTCGCCAGATGCGACGCCGCGGGTCTGGCCCATATCGGCGCGTAACCCCTGGCTGAAGGGAACCAGCGACCGAAGGTCGTGGCCCATATGGCCGGCCAGGCGGACAATCAGTTCAAAGTCGGAGCGGACCCCGGACTTGTCGGCGGCCTTGGAGACCAGTTGCAGGTCTCCGTAGCTATTGGTCACGGTGCCGGACTTCTCGTAAAGGTTAGCGGCGGGCAGCACCACATCCGCCAAAGCGGCTGTCTCCGTCAGGAACAGATCCTGCACGATCAGGAAGGTGGACTTCAGGGCTGCGGGGTCGATGCCATAGCGCTTGATGGGGTTGGAGCCGACCACGTAGAGCGCTGAGAGGTTTCCAGCGGAGGCGGCGTCAAACATCGCCAGCAGGTCCAGCCCAGCCGTTGCGGGAGTGTGCTGCTCCGCAGCCAAAGCGGAGCCGGAGAGCGGCTGATAGCCCGGAAGCACATCGGGAAGCACTCCCATATCGGCGGCGCCGCGGGAGTTGACGTAGTCAGAGAACAGCGCGAAGCGGGCCTGGGGAAGGGCGGCGATGAGGTTGGCCAACTCGCCGCCGTGGAGTTCGTTGCCCACCAGAACTACCAGATCCTCTTCGGCGCGGACAGCTTTGGCAAAGTCGGTCTGTTCGCCCAGGCTCTGGATAAACGCTCCGTAGCCGAAGGACGCTACCGGCGCGAAGGCCTTGGCCTGACGGCGAAGCTTGATCGTTTCATGGTTGGCCACGTACAGGCGAGTTTTGTTGAGCCGGACGCCGGTGCGAATGTTCCAGGCGGTCAGCGGCGCCTGATTCGTCGGGTCACCGCCCACCAACAGAATGGCCGCGGCGGTCTGGACCGAGCGCTGGGAGGCGAAGCGCGACTTGCCCGCAGCGGTGCTGGTTCCTTGCAGAGAGCTGGCCAGGGTAACAAAGTCCGCTGTGCGGTGATGATCGATGTTGTTGGTGCCAATGACCGTGCGGGCAAATTTCTGGAGGATGTAATTCTCTTCGTTCGTTGTGCGGTTGGAACCGATGACGCCAATCGAGTCTGCGCCGCGTTGCTGGCGAAGCTCGCGAAGCCGTGTGCCGGCAAAGTCGAGCGCCTCTTCCCAACTCACGGGGATCAACTTCCCGTCCTTGCGCATCAGCGGCTGGGTCAGCCGTTCCGTGTGGTTGGCAAAGTCGAAGGCGTAGCGCCCTTTGTTGCATAGGAAGTCGCCATTCATGCCAGACTTGTCGCGATTGTCTCCGCGCACAATCTCCGCTCCGTCCGCAACCGGACGGACGCCCAGGGTGGTCTTGCATCCGTCTCCGCAGTGCGTGCAGATGGTGGCTGTGTGGTTCATCTCCCAGGGACGCGTCTTGTATCGGTACGTTCCGGAGGTCAGGGCGCCCACCGGGCAGGCGTCGATACACATGCCGCACTGCTCGCAGTCGAGCTGGGCCAGATCCTCTCCATGGGAAGAGATCCCGGAAAGCTGGGGAGGGATGTTGGGAGCGATCACCGAGGAGCTGCCGCGATTCTGGACGCCCAGAGCGAAGATGTCCATCCCCTCGCCGCACATGCGCACGCAGCGATAGCACAGGATGCAGCGTGGGCGATCGAAGTACACCACGGGAGACCACTTCTGCTCTTCGCGATGGTTCTTGGGCTCAGCGTAGAAGCTGTCGGCCGCACCGTACTTGAAAGTCATGTCCTGCAGTTCGCACTCTCCGCCGGCGTCGCAGACTGGGCAGTCGAGAGGATGGTTGCCCAGCAGCAGTTGCAGCGTGGCTTTGCGGGCCTGTGCAATCTCAGGGCTTTCCGTGGTGACCACCATACCCTCAGCCACCGGGGTGGTGCAGGCGGTCTGGAGCTTGGGCACCTTTTCGATCCGCACCACGCACATGCGGCAGGCCGCCTGGAGTGAGAGTCCAGGGTAGTAACAGAAGGCGGGGATCTCGATCCCGTGCGCCTTGCAGGCCTCCAGCAACAGCGTGCCCGCGGGGGCGGTAAGCTTCTGGCCGTCTACGGTAAAGGTAACTTCTGCCATCAATGGGCTCCTGCGTGTTCGTTTGCACCCACCGGGGTGATCTGGATCAGGGGGTTGGCGACGCGCACGCCGTCCACGTACTGTTCGAATTCGCTGCGAAACTTCTTGACAAAGCCCAGGGTGGGCATAGCGGCCGCGTCGCCCAGCGGACAGAAGGTGCGTCCCAGCATGTTTTCAGCGATGTACTGAACGTTGTCGATATCTTTCTTTGTCCCGCCGCCGGCATGGAATCGCGTGAGCGTCTTCTTGATCCAGTCCGTGCCTTCGCGGCAGGGGATACACCATCCGCAGGATTCATGCTGATAAAACCGAATGGTGCGCAGGGCGAACTCCACTATGGAGACCGTCTCATCCAAGACGACGATGCCGCCGGAGCCGAGCATGGTGCCTGCCTTGGCCAGTTGATCGAAGTCCAGGCCAATATCGATCTCGTCGGCGCGCAGCACCGGGCAGGATGCGCCCCCCGGCACCACGGCCTTCAGCTTCTTACCGCCGCGAATGCCTCCGGCTACCTCATAGATGGCCTTGCGCAGGGAGTAGCCCATGGGCAGTTCATAGACTCCCGGGCGTTCCACGTGTCCGGAGATGCCAAACAGGCGCGTGCCGCCGTTGCGCTCGGTGCCGAGTTTGGCGTAGGCCTCGCCGCCCATCAGTACAATATGGGGCGCGTTGGCGATGGTCTCCGCGTTATTGATCACCGTCGGTCCGCCGTAAAGGCCCACGACGGCGGGGAAGGGCGGACGGATGCGGGGAACGCCGCGCTTGCCCTCCAGGGACTCCATCAGCGCAGACTCCTCGCCCACCTCATAGGCTCCGGCTCCGGTTTGGGTGATCACGTCGAAATCCACTCCCTGGTTGCCGAAGATATTCTTGCCCAGGAAGCCCCTCGCGTAGGCGTCGGCTACGGCCTTCTCCATGATGTTGAGCAGATACCGATACTCTCCGCGCAGATAGATGAAGCCCATCTTTGCGCCTACGGCGAGCCCGGCGATCAACGCGCCTTCGATAATCGAATGCGGATCCTCACGGAAGATCAGGTGGTCTTTGCAGGTGCCCGGTTCTGATTCGTCGCCATTGACCAGAATGTACTTGGGCTTCTCAGAGACCTTGGGAACAAAGGACCACTTCATGCCGGTGGGGAAGCCTGCGCCGCCGCGGCCGCGGAGTCCGCTGGCCTTCATGGTGTTGATAATCCACTCTGGACCCTCGGCAATGGCCTTTTGCGTAGCCTTGTAGCCATCAAGTTCCAAGTACTTGTCGATGTTGGCTGCGCCAAGGCCGAAACGGCGAGAAAGAACCTTTACTTCATCGGGATGCGAGGCAAGAGTTGGCATAGGTGAACTTTACCGCTGGCTTCCAGTTTACGCGATTTTGTCGAAATACTGCTGTTGCGCATTCTTCGCTGATGATGCGGCCTGCGCCGTAGACAAGGGTCTCCGACAGTGCAATTTGCAACGGTGGCAAGAGAGGCGCCGCATGCTGCAAGGGAAAAGGCAATTGGGATCGCCGGTTGCGTGATTCGGTCTGGGCGGGGAAATCATACGGCATGGCGGCGCTGATCGTCCGCGGCGGGGAGGTATGCAGGAGTCCAGCCTGCGAACGGATCGTCTGGAAGGCGCTTCGACGCTATCCAGAGAACGGACTTTTGCGGAATGGAATGGCGATGGGAAAGAAAGGCCAAGTCGGGAGGAGCTGCGGTGAGGGAACACCCCGGGTCGCGTGGTTGCGGGGAACGCCGGCTTGGCCGCCGCTGATCTCAAGGCTATTTGCTCTCGCGGGCGCGATACGCGTCCAGAACGGCATCGAGTTTCTCTGGAGTGAGGTCATCGTGGAAGTCGTAGTTGACCTGGACGGCGGGTGCCCAGCAGCAAGCGCCGATGCACTCCACCTCTTCCAAGGAGAAGAGTCCGTCGGCGGTGGTTTCCTTGTGATCGATGCCGAGGCGGTTCTTGCAGTGGTCCAGCAGTTCAAACCCGCCGCGCAGCATGCAGGAGATATTTGTGCATACCTGGACGTTGTACTTCCCGGCGGGTTTAGTGCGCAGCATCGAGTAGTAGCTGAGGACGTTGCGGACGTCCAACTCGAGCAGGTCGAGGCGCTGGGCGATCTCCGTGATCACCGCGTCGGAGACATAACCCACCTCATCCTGCGCGTACAGCAGCATGGGGACAAGCGCGGAGCGCTTCACCGGATAGATGGTGGCGAGTTTGTCAAAGCGGGCGGCAGTGGCGGGAGTAAAGATCGACTTGGATATGGCGGCCATAATGAGCTTCCTGCGGCAGAGTGGAGTACGTGAGATCAAGCAACGGCAACTACAAGATTAGCCCGCTTCGGTGAGCATCTGGCGGGCGAACTGTTCGGCGGCGATGTCCATAGCGAGGGAGACTGCGGGTTGATGGTGCGGGTGAAAGGTGACTGTTCCATCTTCATGGAGCATAAACGGCGCTGGGGATTCTCCACTGTGTTGCATCTCACAGGGCATGAATCGGAGCCATCGATCGTTCACCCGCAGAGTGATCTGCTCTGCGCTCACCTCGACGATGGCGTGGTGGGTGCTGGTGAGTCCGTGGGCGGCCGCATAACTGCGCAGCAGAGACGCCCAGGATGTCCAGAGTTCGGTGTGGAGGCGAGTGTTCAAGTCAGTCCGTTGGCATGGCTCTGGTGAACGAGCGAAAGCTGATGCAAGGCATCTGCGCAAAGAGCCGCCAAACCACGGTCGTCTGCGAATCTTTCAGCGAGCCGGCCGCCTTGCTGCGGGAAAAGATAGCTCATGGCATCTCCTGCGTGGCTGCGGTGATGGCGCTTGGCGTGGAACTGCTGCTCCGCGCGGGCAGCGCCGGTTTGCGTGCATCGCGCACCGTGCGCCGGTGTTGGGATGCACGCCTTACAGGAGCCGGGTTAGCGGTCGATGGCTCCCAGAACGATGTCGATGGAGCCGATCACCGCAACGACATCAGCGATCATACGGCCCTTGCACATGGTCTCCAGGGCTTGCAGGTTGGCGAAGTCGGCGTTGCGCATATGCACCCGGTACGGCTTGGAGGCTCCATCTGAAACCACGTAGTAGTTCATCATGCCATGGGGCGCTTCCACGGAGCTGGTCGCCTCGCCGGCTGGAACCGGAAAGCCTTCGGTGACGATCTTGAAGTGATGGATAAGAGACTCCATCTGGGTCTTCATCTTCTCCCGATCCGGCAACAGGATCTTGGGTGCATCAGCTTGGAGCGGCTGGTTGTGCATGGTGGCCAAAAGGTCCAGCGCCTGATGGCAGATGCGGGTGGACTCCCTCATCTCCTGCATCCGGACCAGATAGCGGGCCCAGACGTCGCCGCCGTTGGAGACCGGAACGTTGAACTTGAAGCGCTCGTAGCTGGAGTAAGGCATGTCGCGGCGCAGGTCAAAGTCCAAACCGGATGCGCGCATGCCAGGCCCGGTGACGCCCAGCGCGATCGCGTCTTCGGCGGAGAGGTAGCCCACCCCTTTGAGCCTTCCCATCCAGATGGGATTCGCGTTCAGCAGCCCCTCGTACTCTTCAATATGCTCGGGGAAATCGTTCAGGAAGGAGCGAATTGAGTCATAGATGCCGGCAGGAGGCTCCAGCGCCACGCCGCCGATGCGGATGTAGCTTCCCATCATGCGCTGTCCGCTGATCGCCTCAAAGATCCGCAACAGGTCTTCGCGCTCGCGGAAACAGTAGAGAAAGACCGTGAGCGCTCCAATATCCATCGCATGAGTGCCGAGCCAGACCAGGTGGGATTGGATGCGGGTGAGTTCGTTCAGCAGGACGCGCAGAACCTGGGCGCGCTCGGGGATCTCCAGATCCAGCAACTTCTCCACCGCCAATGCGTAGGCGGTGTTGTTGGTCATCGGGCACAGGTAGTCGATGCGATCGGTGAGCGGCGTCACCTGGTTATAGAACTTGGCTTCACAGGTCTTCTCGATGCCGGTGTGCAGATAACCGATATCCGGAGCCAGGGAGACCACGGTCTCGCCGTCCACCTCCAACACCAGGCGCAGAACGCCGTGGGTGGAAGGATGCTGCGGGCCCATATTCAGAACCATGGTCTGGGAGGCGACCGGGTCTGAGCCATGCGGACGATGCGAGGCGACGTCCTGAAGCACATCCTTGACGCCGGGGATAAGAATATCTTCGGCGTGTCGAATGCCGGCCAGGGTGGCGCCCGTGGTGTCTTGTACCGCGGCGTCCGATGGAAGGAAGCTGGCAGGGGACTGATCTTCCAGGGTTTCAACTTCCAGAAGGGGATCACGGCTCATTAGCGATATCCCTCCACGGGGTAGTCCTTGCGCAAGGGATGGCCGTTCCAGTTATCGGGCATCATAATGCGGGTGAGGTTGGGGTGACCGGCAAAGTGGATGCCGAAGAGGTCGAAGACCTCGCGTTCGTAAAAGTTGGCCGAGGGCCAGATGGAGGTGATGGAGTGAATGCGTGGATTTTCGCCCAAGACCCGTGCGGTGAGGCGAAGGCGCTGCTTCAGGCTGTGGCTCAGGAGGGAGTAGGTTATCTGAAACCGCGGAGCCGAGGGCGTATCGGTGGGGTACCAATCCACCGCCGTGACGTCTTCCAGGAAGTTGTAGCCAGCCGCCTTGAGGGCTTGAGCGGCCTCCAGAATCGTCTGCGGAGCAACGCTGAGGGTAAGCTCCCGGCGGTCCCACTTGGCGTCGGTGATCAGATGCTCCAGGGCGCGGATAGCGGGATGGTCTGTAAAGGCCTCGCTGACCTCTTGTTTGCCGAACAGGGCTGCCGAATGGGCTGCCGGGCCGGCTGAGGGCGAGGTTGAAGAAGGGGTGGAGTTTTCAGCCATTGGGTTTTCCTGAATCGCTTGAAGGCGCTGAGGCGGCGCCGGAGGCTCAATTAGAGATCCGCTCTATCGTCGGACCAGTTGAGGATGCCCTTCTTCACAACATAGAAGAGTCCCACAGCCACAAAGCCGAGGTAGACAAACATCTCCCAGAAGCCGAAGAAGCGTGATCCGGTGATGGCTGGCAGACGGCGATAGATCACCGCCCAAGGAAGGACGAAGACCGCCTCCACGTCAAACAGGATGAACAACATGGCCACCATGTAAAACTTCACCGAGAAGCGGCCGCGCGCGTCGCCCACGGGATCCATGCCGCACTCGTAAGCGCCGAGTTTGGTCCGGGAGCGTTTGTGTTTGCCCAGAAAGAAGGACGCAGTCACCATGCCCGCCGCCAATCCCAAGGCGGCCAGGATCTGCAACGCAAGCGGTAGATACTGCCAAATGTACGGATTTGACGAATTCATCACTCACTTTGAGTGTAGGAGCGGCGTGGTCCAGGGGTCAAGGAGAGCGCTCCGCACCGAGCGTGCGTTGCTAGAAGAGCGAGACGTACCAGGCGATCACAGGAGCGCCGAGAATCGCGGCGATCAGGCCGCCGATGCAAAGAAAGGAACCCAGGGGAAGGCGCGTTGCCGCCGTGGCGCGATGCCGGGCGATTAGCGTACCTGCGTATGCGGCGCAGAGGATCACGCCGAAAAAGATGGCGAACGCGCCCAGCCAGAAGCCGAGGAAGGCGGTGATCATCGCGGCCAACTTGATGTCGCCCATGCCGAGGCCCTCCTGTTGCCGCAGCGTCTTGTAGGCAAACCGGATAAAGAGCAGGATGGCGGCCCACAGAGCCATCGCATACAGGCGGCCCAGGATCAGGTGCTCCGGTCCGGTAAGCACGATGTTGCCTTGATCCTGCGCTCCGCCGACGCTGGTGAGCGGATTTGGGCCGTGCAGCAGCAGGTCATACTGGTGGGGCAAAAGGTAGGCGGCGCGGACACAGATCAAAAGCAAGCCGATGAGAGATCCACTCAGAGTGAACGCGTCGGGCAGGGTGTGGGTCTGCCAATCCATCACCAGCAGGCCGATCAGCAGGAACCCGAGGATGGCGAGGCCGGCTGCGTCGAGCAAGGTGATCCCAAAGGCTCCGCTGGGCAGGCCGGGCTGCAGCAGGGGAAAGGCGGTGCGCGCTGCGAAGGTGAGCCAGAGGGCAAAACTGAACTCGACAAGAGGATAGCGCCAGGCAATACGCTGCCGGCAGCTGCGGCAGCGGCCGCGCAGAAGGATCCAGCTCAGAATGGGGATGTTGTCATACCAGGCGATGGTGTGCCGGCAGCTGGGACAGTGGGATCGCGGCTTCAGAATGCTTTGGTGCTGGGGCAGCCGGGAGATGCAGACGTTGAGAAAGCTGCCCAGCAGAAGGCCCAGCAGAAAGGCTGGAAGTTCGAAGACAAGCGGTCCGGTCAACATGGGAGTCCAGTATAGAGGGCTGGAGGGTGTCCCCGGTCTCAGCAGCAGCGTTTGGGGTGCAGAGAGATGCGATGCATCCGTTCGATCGCCGATTCCATCCCACGGGACGATCGCGCCGTACCATAACTCCACGCCCTCCACCTGCGCCATCTACTTCCACGGCGGCGCCAAGCGCGTGCCGCCAGGCATGCGTCCGTCCGGGGGCAAAGGGCGCCCTGCGCTGGAGGCCAGTCTGCCCAGGATCGTCAGGGTGGCGGCACAGCCAGCCTGGGTAGTTGCTAGAGTGGGTGGATGGAGTTCCTCCGGTGGTTGCGAAGAAGCTATGAGCTGGCCGCTCCGCTGCTGGCTGCAAGGCTACCCGGGGTGGGGTTCGTGTTGCTGGCGGTGGCCGCGGGGTTTGGGCTCCACTCCTGGGCGTTCAGCCGCTCGAGAGTGAGGGAGATAGCGACGATCACGGATAACGTGGCGACACTGGACAAGCAGGGTGAGGTGATCTACACGCCGCGCATCCGTTTTCGTCTTCCGGACGGGGAGCTGCTGACGCTGGATGCAGTGAACTACCGGTCGCAGGAGATCGCCTATCCTGCCGGGGAGCGGGTGCCGGTTCTGTATCCGCCCGGAGATCCGCGTGGCGCGATCCTGGCAACGGTATGGCTCGCCTATCGAGGGGCGATCGTCTTTGCCGTGCTGGGGACAGCGCTTTTCGATCTGGGCTGGATCGTGCGCGTCAGGCTTCGCCGCAGCGAGGCCGCCTTCGGGAAGGCGAGGACAGGCGCCGGCGGCTGAGACGACAGGCTCTGCGCAAGCGAGCGCCCTGCCGATGGGAAGGCCGGTTCCGCGGCAGACTGGACAACGGCAGAGCGGGAGGTTGACGTGAGGCGGAGCGCCAGCGTAGTTTGAGGATCAACACGGGAAAGGAGGTTGATCCAACGCCTATGAAGATTGAAAGTTCCAGTTGTACCAAAACACGTGAGGTGACTGAGGCTTAGGGCATCCGTGCTCTAGACCTGGAGTGCGGGAGGCGCATCACCCACCTCCTGTGTGGATTCAAGCTCCGAGGCGCAAGCCCCCGCCGGGTTCATCCCTTGGCGCGGGAAGGATGCCTCAGGTCAATCTCAACAGATCACTGCATGAACGGCTCGCTCCTCGGGTGGGGCGGGCCGTTTGTGTCTGGCGGCACATCCTGGAGCGTGGGTTGCGGCGCACGTCTGCTGCTGGAGAAGCAAAGATGAGCGGGGCGGTCGTGATCCGCTTGGCCGTCCGCGATCGGGTAACCGTATTAAGTATTAAGATTAGAGCTATGGACGAGTTGCAGATCGCCGGCAAGACATTTGCTTCAAGACTGATTGTTGGAACTGGAAAGTACAAGGACGGCGCGGAGACCAAGGCAGCCATCGAAGCCTCCGGAGCGGAGATGGTGACGGTTGCGGTCCGGCGCGTGGAGTTGGACCGGACCAAACAGTCGCTGCTGGACTTTATCGATCCGAAGAGATATTTTTTGCTGCCCAATACGGCAGGTTGTTTTACAGCCGAGGAGGCGATCCGCGCCGCCCGCCTGGGGCGGGAGGTGGGGCTCTCCGACTGGGTAAAGATTGAAGTGATCGGCGATATGGCGACGCTCTATCCAGATGTTCAAGCGACCGTTGAGGCTACCCGGGTGCTGGTCAAGGAAGGCTTTACCGTACTGCCCTACACCACAGATGACATTGTCTTTGCGAAGCGGCTCATCGACGCCGGAGCCGCCGCCGTCATGCCCCTGGGAGCGCCCATTGGAACGGGGCTGGGGATTGCCAATACCTACACGCTGCGCATGATGCGCGAACTGATTACGGAGGTTCCGCTGATTGTGGATGCAGGCCTGGGTACGGCCAGCGATGCGGCGCTGGCGATGGAGATGGGCTTTGATGGGGTGCTGTTGAATACTGCAATGGCCGCGTCCAGGCAGCCGGTTCTGATGGCCAGTGCGATGAAGAAGGCCGTGGAGGCGGGACGGGAGGCCTTTCTGGCCGGCCGCATGGGGAAGAAGCTGTACGCAACGGCCAGCTCGCCGCTGGAGGGGATCTCCCGGTAGGGCCGCGCCAGAACCGGGCGATCGTTGCGTCGGGAATCGCGGGGTCGCTGGGCAGAGAGCCGGGAGAGAGAGCCGCGAGATGGCTCCGTCGAAGCCGCGAGATGGCTGCGCCAAAGCCGCGAGATGGCTGCGCCGGGGGGTGGAAAACGGGTCGCCAAAGAGCCGCAAAACCGATCGCGCTCGGCTCCCGAATCGCTCCCAAAACACGGAAAGAGCCGCGCGTCCACCGGGATGCCCAGCGACAGGCAGATTGCTGTGGATCAACCAAGGCCGTGGAGGTTGCCCGAGGATTGGGATCCATGCCGTGATCACCGCAGAGGCATACGCCGGAGCCGGCTCACCTGGGCGTCTGCTTCAGGAAGATCGCTGGTGGATGCCGAGACTCCGGGTATAGCTGCGCCTCACGTCTCCTAATCGAGGGTGTACATAGCCAGACCGCTCAGGAGCTTGGGATAGAAGTCGGTGGACTTCTGTGGCATCACTTCCAGGTTCAGGGAGATGTCCTTCATCTGTTCCAGCGTCACCGGCTTGATGAGGAAGGCTACGTCAGCGTTGGCGGAGCCTACCTGGGCCAGGGCCTCGGAGGCTTCGCGGAGGTAGCCGATGTTGGAACCTGCGCGGATCGTCTCCTCGCTCAGGCCCAGGATCTTCTCCAGAACCACCTTGTGGAGCTGGGTCACGTCGAGCTGTTGCCGGCGTTCGGAGAGGCCGGCGAGCAACGGAGCGATCGCCTGGGGTTTGGGCGTCAACAGAAAGTTCCCGTCGCGCGTCGCCGCGATGAAGGCGACACCCGGGGTCTGTTCCAGGCGGCTCAGCAGGGCTGGGGCATCCGGGGCGTGGCCGTTGGGGGTGGGAGCGATCTCGGTAACCGTGAAGTACGCTTCCGCGCGGGCGGCGAACTGGCGGCCGTTGAAGCCGATCAGGCCGTGTGCCACGCGGTGCGTGGGCAGAATGGTAATTCCCGGCGCATCCATGTTGACCAAGGTCATCATCATCGCCTGTTCAGGGAAGGCTGGTTGGGGAAGGCCGGTGGCCGTCAGGGCTGGCGGGGCATCGGGCTTCACGCCTAGTTGTGCGGCGCGCTCCTGCATGTAGGCCGTGGAGGTCTCGTAACGGTGGTGGCCATCGGCAATCAGGAGCCACTTGTCGGCCATCGCCTCCAGCACCCGTGCGATCAGCTCCGGCTCGGTGAGCTTCCACACCCGGTGCAGGACGCCGTACTCATCGGTAATCTCCAGTTCAGGCGCTGCGCCCGACTCAAAGATCGCCTTCTCCGCGGTAAACGTCGGGTCAGAGTAGAGCATATAAATCTGCTCGCAATAGGCACGGGTAGCCTTGAAGAGCGCAAGCCGGTCAGACTTGTGCTTGGGGAAGGTCTGCTCATGGCGGTAGACCACATGATCAGCGTAGTCGTGGAGCTGGCCCAGGGCGATGAACCCCCGGCGCTCGCGAGTCGTGCCCGCTCCATCTGCCGCCGCGCCGCCAGGGACGGTATAGGTCTGGGCGTAGCCGTAGAGGGCTGGTTCAGCCTCCTCCTTCAGCACGCCCTGGGCGCGCCACTCCTTCAGGGTGGCGGCGGCGCGGGTGTAGACGTTTTCGGCGTCGGTGTCTCCCGGGAGTTGGCGTCCCAGGATCACTCGGATCAGATTGAAAGGGCTGGCCGCGTAGTAGGCATCCTGCATGGCAGGGGTGATCTTGTCATAGGGTTGGGTGACCACATCAGCCATATTCACTCGGGCGGGGTCGTAACGAAGAGCGCGGAAGGGATATAAACGAGCCATACGGTCATTTTATCGGTCTCCGGCGGTTTGGTTTCGCTGACGCTCAGGCCAGAGGGTTCGGTCCAGCGGAGGCTGAACGTGCGAGCGGAACGGAGGTCTGGGGGGCTCTGAGTTTTCAGGGGCTCCGGGGTCTGGGACGCCTATGACGCGAGCGAGTCCGGCCGGTGACGGAGCGCGCAAAGCTCAGGACCAGAGCCAAGGGACCAGAGCCGGAGACGGCAAAGGCCGCCTCGTTTGGAGGCGGCCCTTGCGTACCGACGGGGTTAGAGGAAGAGTGGGGCCAGCACCAGCGTAATCGTCGCCAGCAGTTTGATCAGGACGTGGAGGCTGGGGCCGGCCGTGTCCTTGAACGGGTCGCCCACGGTATCGCCTACCACCGCGGCTTTGTGGGCATCGGACCCCTTGCCGCCGAACTTGCCGGTTTCGATCCACTTCTTCGCGTTGTCCCAGGCTCCGCCGCCGTTGTTCATCAACATGGCCAGCAGAACCCCCGCGATGGTGCCCACCATCAGCAAACCGGCCACCGCGGTCGCTCCACCCAGATTCACAGGGACGCCGTTGATGGTGGGAACCGGGGAGAGACTGGCACGGACCATCACTCCCGAGCCGGCTCCGTAGGTGGAGCTGAAGTTGCGGAAGATCAGGCCGACGGCGACCGGCAGGCCCACGGCCAGGAGGCCCGGCAGAACCATCTCCTTGAGCGCCGCCGTGGTCACGATGGAGACGCAACGGGCGTAGTCCGGCTTGGTGGTCCCCTCCATGATGCCTGGGTTCTCGCGGAACTGGTCGCGAACATCCTTGACCACCATCTGGGCGGTGCGTCCCACGGCCTGGATGGCCTTGGCGGAGAAGAGATAGACCAGCATGGCTCCCAGCATCGCTCCAGCGAAGACCGGAACCTCGGCCAGGTTGATGTTGTTGAACGACCAGCCAGCGGGCATAAACCCGGCTGGACCGGCGGCGGCCACGCGGTTGACCACCAGCGCCTTGATCTCTTCCAGATAGGCGGAGAAGAGCAGGAAGGCGGCCAGCGAAGCGGAGCCCACCGCATAGCCCTTGGTCAGGGCCTTGGTGGTGTTGCCAGCCGAGTCCAGCCTGTCCGTCTTGTCGCGAACCGCGTCCGGCTGGTGCGACATCTCGATGATGCCGCCGGCGTTGTCGGTGATGGGGCCAAAGGTATCCATAGCCAGAATGTAGGCCGCGCAGCTCAGCATACCCATAGTGGCGATGGCTGTGCCGTAGATGCCCTTGACGTAGTCTGAGATGCCGTTCAGATGCACGCCTTGCAGACCGCGCACGCCGCAGTAGTAACTCAGCAGAAGGGCGGAGCAGATCACGATGACCGGCATGGCAGGCGTCTCCATACCCACGGCCAGGCCGCAGATGATGTTGGTGGCCGGGCCGGTCAGGGAAGCTTCAGCGATGGACTGCACTGGGCGATAACGGCTCTCGGTGTAGTACTGCGTGATCCAGACAAACAGGAAGGCGGTCACCAGGCCGATGAGGCCGCACAAGAAGAGGTAGACAGGCTGGACTCCCGGGCCGTTGAGCATCTTGAAGACGATAAAGGCGAAGCCAGCCAGTGCCAACACGGAGGTGGTATAAAAGCCACGATTCAGGGCGTGCATCGGCTCTTCGTCGTCACGGGCCTTGACGATGGCCACTCCGGCGATGGAGGCGATCAGATTGATGGCGTGGACCATCAGCGGGAAGAGAATGCCTTTGATGCCGAAGACGGGATAAAGCGCCGCGCCCATGATCATCGCGCCCACGTTTTCCGCGGCTGTGGACTCAAAGATGTCCGCTCCGCGGCCGGCGCAGTCACCCACGTTGTCTCCCACCAGGTCCGCGATCACGGCTGGGTTGCGAGGGTCGTCTTCTGGGATGCCGGCTTCCACCTTGCCCACCAGGTCAGCGCCCACATCGGCCGCCTTGGTGTAGATGCCGCCTCCAAGTTGAGCAAAGAGCGCAACCAAGGAGGCTCCGAAGCCGAAGCCGACCAGCTCATAGACGACATGGGTAGGATCCTTGAGCCCTCCAAAGAAGAGGAACAGGACGCCAATGCCGATCAGAGCCAGGGCCACCACCACCAGGCCCGTGACCGCGCCGCCCCGCAAAGCCGATTGCAGCGCCTTGTTGAGGGAGTTGCGGGCAGCCGACGCGGTGCGTATGTTCGCCCGAATCGACACATACATACCGGTAAATCCGGCCAGGCCGGAGCAGGTGGCGCCCACCAGAAAGGCGATCACGGTCTGCAACGCGACATCATGGGTATTGGGAGAGAGGCGATAGCCCAGGAAGATGATGACGGCCAGTATGGCGGCCATGATCCCGATGGTGCGGTACTGGCGGGATAGGAAGGCTTCAGCGCCTTCGCGGATGGCGTCAGAGATGACGCGCATATCGGCTGTGCCTGTGTCGCCGGAGATGACAATCCGGGCCAGGATGAAGGCGGCGAGCAGGGCCAGGACGCCTACACCGAGGGCGATCCAGAGCCAGATCGCGTCACCGCTCGGGGACATTCCCTGCGTGCTTGCCGGGAGATCTTGAAAGTTGAAGACCAGAGTTGCAATTGGGCCGAAGTTCATGAACAAAATTCCTCTTGATCCTTCTCGTAGAGTTGGTATTGCCAGATACAGCTAGAAAACCGCGCGGGACGCAATACGCGAATGGGCGAATTAGAGCATACGCGCATAACACCTTTCAATCCAAGCTAGAAGATCAGCGGCCCCTTGGCAGAGTCTCCGAAGGTTGGGAAAGCGGGTTCTCTGTTCTTCGGGACTCGGGCGGATGGCGTACATTGAAGAAGCGGCCGCCAGCGTCACGGGAACAGGCAGCCGGACCGGAAAGTCAGAAAGAGGAAGAACACGATCCGTGAGAGGTTCTGTGCAAGACCAGGGGAAGAGATGGGTTCGGGTGGCGGCGGGGGCGTGGTTCTTCGGAACGGTGCTCGCCGTGGGCCTGTGGGGCTCTGGCCAGGCAGCTTTGGGTCAGGCGCCTCGCAGCCAGGATGTTGCGCCACAGATGCGCTCTACGCAAAGCGCGGTGATGCAGAAGCATCAGCCCGAGCCGCTCACGGTTGACTCTGATCCGGTACCCTCGCCGGATGCGTCCGCTGCCGAACCGGGGCCGCAGCGGTACTCTGGCCAGCCGCAGGTGGTTACCAAACAGAATGGGAACTATACGCTGGTCACCAACGCCTATCTGGTGCGTTTAAACGCATCCGTAGTGGACTCCTCAGGACATCAGGTGGATTCCCTGCCAGAGAGCGCCTTCAAGGTGTATGAAGACGGAGTTCAGCAGAAGATCGTGGAATTCAGTCATGAGGACCAGCCTATCTCGCTGGGGATTCTGATTGACAGCTCCGGTTCGATGTATGACAAACGGCCTGCCGTGGATGCGGCGGCGCTGAACCTGGTGAAACTCTCCAATCCCAAAGACCAGGCGTTTCTGGTGGACTTCAACACCGAACCGTACATCGATCAGGACTTTACCAATAGCATTGCCAAGCTGCAGCAGGGACTCAGTTACATCAAGGCGGGTGGAGGCACGGCGCTGTATGACGCCGTGATCGCCTCAGCCGATTATCTGGCAAAAGACTCCCAAGATCCAAAGCAAGTTCTTTTGATTGTTACAGATGGCGCTGATAACGCCTCGAATGCCACCTTGGACCAGACTATCCAAAGGGTGCAGCAGCTCGATGGACCATCTATTTATTGCATCGGTCTGCTCTTTGGTGGGGATCTGAGCCGCAAAGAAGCCAAGGAATCCAAGCGCGTGCTGGCAGAGTTGGCCGATCAGACGGGCGGGCAGGCTTACTTTCCCAAGAAGCTGCAGGCCGTGGATGGAGTGGCCCGGAAAGTAGCGCAGGACATCCGTTCGCAGTACCTCATCGAGTATCGTCCCAGCAAACCCATGTCGCTGGGAGGTTATAGAACCATTCGTGTGGAGGTCGATGCCAGCGGATATCACGGACTGCGGGTCCGGACGCGTGCCGGATACTTCCCCAGGGTGGCGGGAAAGGCAGCCACGAGCGCGCCAGCGGCGCCTGGAAAATAACAGAAACTTCCTATCCCTGCTGGGGCGGGCATCCTGTGGATGCAGCGCGGCGCACCCGGAGAAAAGTTCCCCAACCGTCTTATAGGGGAGATCGCATCCTTTCGTCCTCTGCTACGGATGCTCCTTTCACTCCGCAAACAGGAAGATGAGAGAATCAAGAGAATCATAGGACGCGAGACGGCTCGACGAAAGGAAAGGCGCGCGGCGGTAATCGCCAATCAAACCCGCGTCGAGATCATCGCCAGGCGCATCTTGAGCCGTAGTGAGTGGTGGTGCAGGCTTGATCGCCTTGGCGCCGCCGCCGCAGCAGCAGACGTGACGCCTTCGCAAGGCGAGATGCCAACCCAGCGAGCATGCGTGACTTTGAACGAGAGTACGATGCCATCCCAGCCACCACGCGCGGTGAGTGGCGGCTGCCTCCCGGCCTGAAACGGGCGTTGCCCTACTATGCTCGCCGGAAGTGGGTGAGCTTTGGCGAGCCGATTCCGCTCTTCGAACACCTGCATGAGGTCTTCGGCAGGATCGCGCACTACAGGTTCATGGGCACGACCATCGTCTTTGTCAACGACCCCGCCTGGATTGAAGAGATTCTGGTGAACCAGTCCGCAAGTTTTGTTCGCGAACGAACCCTCAAGCGGATGAAGATTCTGCTTGGGGAAGGTCTTATCACCTCAGACGATCCTATCCATCTGCGCCAGCGCCGCATCGCGGCTCCCGCCTTCCATCGCCAGCGCATCGCCGGATATGCGGGGCAGATTGTAGCCGGCGCCGCCGCGGCTGCCGAGCGGTGGGGCGCAGGCGATAAGATCGACATCTCGGACGAGATGATGCAGCTAAGCCTGCATATCGTCGCCAAGACGCTGTTCGACTCCGAGGTCACTGCGGATGTTCTCTCCGTGCGGGATGAGGTGAATACCATTATGGGGCTGTATAACTTTCTCGTGGCCTTCCCCAGACTGGAGAGCGTCCTTTACTGGCCCATCCCCGGCGTGATGCAGTTTCGGCGCTCACGCTCGCGCCTGGATGCGCTGGTTGCGAAGATGATCGCCAGCCGCCGCGCCCTCACAGTTCGACAGCTTGAACAGCGCGGTGACCTGCTCTCCACCTTGATGGCTGCCCGAGATGAGGAAGCAACCGGCGCTGGGATGTCTGACACGCAGTTGCGCGATGAAGTGCTGACGATCTTTCTGGCCGGCTATGAGACGGTCGCCAACGCCCTCACCTGGACCTGGTATCTGCTGAGCCAGAATCCCGAAGCCGCTGACAGAATGTACGCGGAAGTAGACCAGGTGCTTGGCGGCCGCGCGGCCACGATGGAAACATATCCGCAGATGAGATACACCGAGATGGTCTTCGCCGAATCCATGCGGCTCTATCCGCCCGCATGGGCCATGGGCCGGCAATCCACACGGCCGGTGGAGCTTGGGCCATACCGGTTCCCGCCGAACACCCATTTCTTCCTCAGCCAGTACATCCTGCATCGCTCCGCTGAGTTCTGGGACGATCCGCTTGCCTTTCGACCGGAACGTCACACGCCCGAGGCCAAAGCCGCGCGTCCTCGGTTTGTGTACTTCCCCTTCGGCGGCGGCAACCGCCAGTGCATCGGGGAGGGCTTTGCGTGGATGGAGGGCGTTCTTTCGCTTGCCACCATCGCTCAGCGCTGGCGGCTGCACTTTGTTCCAAGACACCCGGTCGTAGCCCAGGCACGGATCACGCTGCGTCCCAAATTCCCCATGATGATGCGTGTTGAGGCTGTCCGCCAGCCAAAGCTCTGTGTGTGAACGCGATCAGCTTGCAGATTGCCCGTACATAGACCGTAAGCCACTCTTCGGCTCCTCCGGAGCGCGTGTCTCCTCAGCCGCCGCTCAGGATCGATATGCTGTGTCAGGGAAGGGCTGGGCCTCGCACTATGGTGCTCAGGGTGACAATCTCTCCCGGCTGAACCATCAACTGCGGCTCAACCGGTTCCACGGCGTTCTGCAGGTACGGGCTGGTGCGCTCCAGTTCGCGCCAGCGCACGCCCGGCCAAGCGAGGTTTACCCGCAACGGCCGAGTGGAGCGGTTGAGCATTACCACCGTAGCCTGACCTTGTTTGCCTAGATAGGCGCTGGTCAGCAGGCCAGCATCGGAAGACTGCGCATCCACGCGCACCATGCCCTTTAGAATATGGCGGCTGAACGCGCCGAAGACGCGCAGTTGCGCGCTGGACGCCACCGGTGTGAATCCATCCGCGCGGTCAGGGATCAGAAGAGCGCGCGAGGCTCCAAAGCTCGGCTGCTCCACATCCAGGATCAACCAGCAGTACATCAGGCTCACCGCATCCATCAGCGTGAGATTCTTGTGGTAGAGCTGCCCGACGTTGAAGGCGACGCGATACGAACCTGTCTGCAAGGAGGGTTTATTGATGCAGATCTCCGTGGCCAGGAAGGGCTTGCTTCCGCTCGCCTTACGCATTGCCAGCAGGGAACTGTCGAACAAATCCGGATTGCTGAAAAAATCCTGGTAGTCATACTCATGCACCGCGGCATAGTCGATCGCGTTCCACGCATCGGGATCTTGCTGGAGCGCCTCAGCCCGCTTCACGCCTTGCCATGTAAACGGTGCGTCGGCCATGTGGATCTTCACGCCGGCAAAGCCGGCCTGATCCAGTCGCTTCCGTAACACCCGCACCATCTGGATGGCAACCGGTCCCGGCTCTTCCACCTCGTTCTGGATTCCTACGATTGCCGGCGGCCGCCCTGTGCGCTGCTTGGCGATCCGGCAATAGTTCACCACGGCGCGCGCATAGGCCTCCGGATCAGCTATGCCATGCCTTGGTAACGGCGCGCCTTTGGCCACCGGCTTTGTGGCCCACGCAGGAAGGTCCCACATCTCGTAGATCACGCTGCCGCCCAGCGCCTGAATGTGGCGGCTATAGTCAAAATCGGAGACCTCGCCGTTGGGAAAGTTGTCTCCGTAGTAGTGCGGGCTGGCGTCGGCCAGATCGTCAAGATTGGACATCGCCGGGTTCAGACGCGTTCCCATCGGGTACTCGCGATCGATCAGGAGGTTGTAGCTGCTCAGGATCTTCCAGAACCTCTCTTTTCCTGCGCTGCTCAGCATGGCGTAAGCGGGGATACTCGGGCTGCCTCCAAAACCCATCATCGTCTGGTAGGTCTTCCGGGGATCGATGGTTATGGCAGCGGTGGCGTCCGCCTGCGGCAGCAGTGCTCCGGAGATTACGTCGTGCGCAGACCGGGGAGCGTCATACTCGAGTTGGCTGCGCTGCACGTCGAACAGGCAGCGCTGCGCAATCAGGGAGCGGCCATTGACCGAGACCCGGAGATTCATGTGCGAGTCCAGTCTCACGGTGATGGTGCGCGGATGGCCCGTATAGGGAGCATCAGCTTCAGCAACAATCCTCTGCGGATATCCCGACTGCGGTTCGCCGCTGCCATAAAGCGCGTAGGAGTCATAGTACCGCTCCAGAACGCGCACATCTTCTGAGCCAAGGATGACCGTAAATCCCGCATGCGGGCCGGTGAAGATCCAGGAGAGGCTGGTTCCGCGTGGAAGGTCCTGATCGAGCGCCAGCGAGCGGGAGAAGAAGGCGGGCAGCCACTGCTGCACATAGAAGCGAGCAATCCTGTCGCCATGATCCCAACCGGAGCCTCTGGGACCATCCGAGACGAACCGGAAAGGAATGGCTCCCTGTGGAACCGAGGGGGTAACAGCGGGCAAGGCGACCGCCGTCTGAGCTGCGGCTCCCTGAGCGGCGGCGGCCAGAAGGATCGCCAGCCCACAGGCCCAAACGCCCGTCCAACGGCGGCTCGGCATGGTCCTGTGGAGAGAGCCAGCGCTCCCGCGTTCGGAGGATGGCCGGAGATTTCTTTGAGGAGCGGCCGGAATCGCCGGAGTTCTGAAAACTCCGCTGCGCATGAGAATCGATCGCATCTTCACTTCGTATGTTCCTTCCTCAATGTTTCGCATTCATCGGGATAGCTGCGATTTTGCCTTGACGTAAAGGTCGCAAAAGCGCAGATACTGCGCCCAATCAAAGTCTGTAACGCTGTGTCCGCCGCTGCGCACATGGTAGCTAATGCGCCCGAAGACAGGCTGATTTACTGCCGGCCATTTGGTTGTGGGTAGCCCCGTTACGCCAAGGAAGCGGTAGACGGCGCTCACCGCAACCGCATCCAGGAACTCGCCCTTGGGATCGGAGTTGAGGTCATTGATGGCGCTCGCGATGTACAGCGGCCGCGGAGCCACCAGCGCCATGACCTCATTCTGGTCAAAGGGCAGGGAGGTATCCCGGCCGTTGTACTGACGGAAGTTTCTGCAGAACCAGTAGGGAAAGGCGGTGTTCAGGTGCAGGATGGTCTCACCACCGGGATGATGGAAGAGCTTTGCGCCGCCGGCTCCGGACTCATTACTGATCAGGGCGGCAAAGCGCGGATCCGTGGCCGCAGCCCATACCGCCGCTTTGCCCAGCCTGGACCAGCCGAAGACGACCACCCGGCGCCCATCCACTCGCGGGTCGGTCTGCAGATAATCCAGCGCGCGGCTCAGGCCCCATGCCCAGCCGCCGATCGTGGAAAAGTTGTCGTTGCCCTGCGTCCACTGCGGATAGGCGCTGCGAATGCTATCGGCAAATCCTCCAATATGGTCCAGGTCGAGGTCGCCGCGGTACGCCGTGGCCAGAGCGTATCCCGCATGCAGAATCATCGGCACCGGCCAGCGCCCGGCATCGATGCCGCGGCAGGCCGCGGTGGCGCGATGATCCTGGACGCAGGAGAGATCGACGAAGGGGTTTCTGCCCGACTCGATCCAACGATTGCTGATGCGAATCCCTGGATCCGGATTGATGGTCTCATTGCCCCAGAAGTTGAGGCCAAGAATCACCGGCGGATGCGCCACCCCGTTTGGGATGTAGACCAGCAGATCCATCCTACGGCCCTGGGGGCGTCCGTCGAAGAGAATCGCCACCTGCTCGCGTGTGGCTATGCCGCCCAGCGCGTGCGGATCCAGATCGTAGACCTGGAAGCGCATCCTGGAAGGCCGTGGCGGCATGTGGCCGTACATCTGCCGCGTAAACATCTGGAGTAGCTCTGTGCGGCGCTGCCGCCACTGGGCTGCGGTGATTACGGGCGAGCCGTTGGAGAAGAGCAGCGGATTGGGCAGATTCACTGGAAGACTTATTGACTCTCCCTGCGCCATGCACGGCGGCGCGGAGCCAACTGCCGCCGCGGCGAAGACCCAGGCGATGACCCAAGCCGCTGTGGCTATCCAGCCTTTCGCTCCTTTGTGGAGTTCAATGCTTCGCATCTGACTGCGCCTCCTCATCCGCTACCGGGCCCGCGGATGGCTCCAATCCAGCATCCTTCATCACCTGTCGCGCCTCGTCTGGCCAGTTGGCCTGCACCACCAGATGATCGTCCAGGATGAGGTCGTTCTGGTAGTTCGTCCACAGGCCGCCGGTCTTGCTGCTGTCATGCCAGTTGTCTGTGGCTGTATTATCCGGCGAGATGCGCAACGGCCAGGCATGATGCACCGTGTTGATGTTCAGCCACTCCCCGGCAGCGTCCTGCACGACGTTTCTGCGCACTGTGATGTAGCGCGAGCCCTCATCCAGGTAGATACCGATTCTCCCATGGTTGTCAAAGATGTAGTTGTCTGTAATCAGAGTTCCGGGGCTGGCGGAGAGGTTGTAGATTGCGCCGCCGTCATGGAAGATCTGCTTGGCGTTGTGGATTCTGTTGCCGGCCACCACGGCGTTGCGATAGGTGGTGGGCGTCTGATAGACCGGATTCTGGGGAAACCGATATCCGTGCATAAAGTTGCGATAGTTCGCGTTTCCACCCGGATCCTGAATGCCCCACCCATAGCCGATGTCAATCGCGTCGTAGGGCACGTCGGAGATGTCGTTGTGCAGGATGAGGGGCGCAGTTCCATAGGTGCTCAGGATCGCGCTGTTGTCCAGGTACTCCTCACTGACAGCGTGGATGCGGTTGTCGATCACGATCAGATCGCGGTCGATCTGGCGCGGATCCTCTGGATGGTGCGCATCTCTTTGCACGCCGCCAGCCAGAATTGCTCCGCCGGCATCGTCGCTGAAGACGCAGGCTCTCACGACGATGTCGCTCGCGCCCAGGCCGGTTGCGGAGAGCGTGGCGTCCGCGTCGTTGCCGATGCCCAGAGCATACTGTCCCAGGTGGGCGAAGATATCGCCATGGAAGGTGATCCTCTGCGCGGCGGAGACCTGCACGGATGCCGGCATCTGACTCCACTGATTACGCCGGCTCTCAAAGTCCGGGCAGCCGCGCGCGCAGTTCCGGATTGGATCTGCCGGATAGATGGGATCGGCTCCGGCCAGATACGATCCGCTTTGCTGGCTTGCATATCCCTGGTGGCCAGAGGGGCCCAGCCAAGTGGTGTAGGAGAAGCGAATCCCGCGAAACTCCAGATCCTGCGTCAGGGCGGAGAGGCTATCCCCGATCGAGAGCAGGACCGTTAGACGCGGCAGTTCGACGTCCATCCGGCTCAGGTCAACACCGTCTGGCGGACGAAGATAGAGCTTGCCCGCCATGGGGTCCAGATACCACTGCCCGGGCTTGTTCAGGAAGCTCAGCGAGTTTTCCAGATAGAGATGCGCCGACTCGGGATGGAACGGCGCCTCGATCGTGTCATAACCCCACAGGTTGTTCTGCCAGGCGGGCTGCCGCATCACCAGCGTGTCGCCGGAGACCTTCTCCACCGGGGAGATTCGCTGGGTGAAAAACCCGCTGGCCACAACCTGCATCCGGCTCTGCTCAGGGAGTCTTGCCAGTTCCCCATAGCTCCCGCCGCTCAGCACGATACCCTCCGTGGTGAAGCGGACACTCGAGCGCGGAATCTCCATTGAGGCGACCGGCGCCAGCTTGCCGTTCACCCAGAGTTCCCGGCTGTCCACTGCCGGCGGCGTATCGGCCACATAGATCTGCCGCGGGCGATCGAACAGCCTCCAGCCGGAGACGCGAACCGCTCCGGAGACCACCGGATGGGCTCCGGGAGCGGCCTTCCAGCAGACGCGATAGCCGTTTCTGCCCCCATCCTGGGCGCGAAACAGCAGCGGACGCTGTAGCCGGTAGACGCCATCCTCCAGCAGAACATCCACGTTGTGGCGCGCGTTGACAAGGCGGGCAGCCTGTTGGGCGCGCTCCAGCGTGCGGAAGGGAGCCTGCAATGTTCCAGCCGCGCTATCGTCCCCCGCGGGCGAGACGGCGATCACCACAGCCGCTTTTGCCTTACCGCCCTGCGCAGCCCAGGCGCAGGGACCAACGGCGAACAGCGCGGCCAGAAATCCAGCCGCCGCCACGCCCTTCCACCTCCATCCGTAGACTTTGTCAGTAGCCAATCTGAACCTCCTCCCCTGTGTACGCCACGCTGTGCCTTGCGCAGCGGGCGTCAGAGATCAGAACGATGCGCCACTCCCGCCGCGGCGTCATCCCAGCGAAGCTTCCCTTGCGCCGGCCAATGGTCAAACGCCGATCCTTCTGGCGCCACAACAGCTCGATCAGAGAGAAGGCTCCACGCTCGTACTCATACCCATCGCCGCTATCCTCGTAGAGGGTGAAGCGCGCATCCTGACCTGTAAAGACTCGAATCTCATAAGGCGCGTCGGGCTGCTGACCTACATGTTCCACCGCCTCACTCATGGGCAGGATGGATCCCTCGGGCACAAATATCGGCAAGGTTTCCAGCGGTGCGTGTGCCTGGATCCTCTGTCCTCCTTCAAAGCCAGCGTTCGTCCAGAAGTCGAACCAACGGCGGCCCGCGGGGAGATAGACGCTCCTGGAATATGGCGCATGCTGCACGGAATGCTTGGCATGCTGCGCGGGCCGTGACCCGGGGAGAAAGTACATGGGCTCTGTCACCGGGCACACCAGCAACGATGGGCCAAAGAGGTATTCATCCAGAAGATCGTGCGTCCTGGCATCGTTGGGAAACTGCAGTGCAACCGCCCGAAGCATCGGTGACCCCTCACGGGTGACCGCGGCAGCGAGCGAATAGATATACGGCAGCAGCTCATAACGCAGCCGTATGTACCGGGCGATGACGTTGTAAAAGAGCGTACCCTCTTCACCAAAACGCCAGATCTCCCGCGCCGCGTCTGTGCCGTGGGAGCGGAACATGGGCAGAAATGCCGCGTACTGCAACCAACGCGTGTACAACTCCCAGTAGCCCCGGTCCTGACATCCACGGTCGTTGGCATCGGGCTCCAGAGCATCGGAGCTGGTCAACCCACGGCAGCCCTCCGGGAAATCTCCGCGCCAGAACCACAGCGACGGATCGTAGCCCACAAAGAATCCACCGATATCCACTGTCCAGTACGGCTCGCCTGAGGCGCAGAAGTTCACCCCTTCCGGAATGCAGCGCCGCAGCGTCTCCCAGGCCGCGCTGATGTCGCCGTTCCAGGTAACGGTGGCATAGCGATGCTGCCCGGCGTAGGAGGATCGGGTGAGATTCAGCACCCGTTTGCTGGAGTCGGCAGCGCGCTGGCCCTCATAGATTCCCTGCGAGTGCAGCAGAGAGTACAGGTTGATCTCCGCCGCATCCAGATAACGCTTTGCCTGCTGCGTGTTCTCCAGCAGGCGAAGATGCGGCTCCGGTTTGACGGCTCCATGCCAGTCAGACTCAAACGGCTCCGTGCAGTCGCACCACCAGGCATCCACTCCCTTGCGGAAGAGCCCGCGCTCGGCCTGCTGCCAGTAGATTGATCGCGCCTCCGGAAGGAAAGCATTGTAGGTAGACTGGTTGCCCAGCATCAGATGCTCCCGGAGCAGCTCCTTCTGGTCCGGACAACCGCCGGTCATCGCCGGCCAGACGGAGACCATCAGCCGCGCTCCCAGACGATGCAGCTCTGCGGTGAAGCGCTCTGGTTCGGGAAAGCGGGCCGGATCAAAGGACTTTTGTCCCCACCCCGATCCGTTCGGCCATGACTTCCAATCCAGCACCACGGCATCCAGCGGAATCTTTCTCCTCCGGTACTCGCGGACCACATCCAACATCTCCTCTGCCGTTACGTACCGTTCTTTGGATTGGATATAACCGAACGCCCACTTGGGCAGCATCGGCGCGGCTCCTGTAAGAGCGTGATAGCCGCGCATCGTGTTGTCCAGCGTCCCTCCGCCGATCAGGTAGAAGTCCAGCTCTTCTACCGCGTCGGCCCACCAGTAGGCGCCATGGGCATCATCATGAAAGGTCATCAGAGAGCCGCAGTCCAGCAGCACGCCATAACCTCGGGAAGAGACAAAAAACGGCACAACGGCCTTCAGGTTCTGTTGATAGAGCTCGCGGCTTCGTCCACGAAGATTTCCATAACCTTCCTCATGGGAGCCAAGCCCAAAGAGCGCCTCATCCGGAGCAAAGCAGAACTCCAGTTTGGCCTCAAAGGCATCGCGGTCAAAGACTTGTTCAGCCTCAACGGCAGATGCGCGCAAGCCGTCCACACTGCTTGAAGCCGTAATGGCCGCATCCTGCGCAAAGACGCTGCGGAAGATCTTCTTGGGGGTTAGCCACTTGCCTCCGCGCTCCGGCTCACGGGTCAAGAGTGCGCCGTCCGGCAGCAGATAGCTCAAGGCTCCTGTGTCCTTCTCTACCTTTACAGACAGAGCGGGAGTGCTCAGCAGATAGCTCTGCTCGTCCTGACTCACCCGGAACGGCACAGAAGGTTGTGCCGCAACCACGATTCGGCTGGGGCGACTTTGAAACTCTCTGCCCTGCGTGTAGGTAACCCGCACGCAGGCTGGGCTGCAAAACGAAATCCGCAATCGCATGGCGCCGCATTGGAACAGGGCGGCGTGATCTTGATGCCGCAGAGTTAAGCGGCTGCGGGTTGCGGTTGCGGCGCTCATAGGCTTGCGGACTCCAACTCCCGCCAGCGTTGGCTAAGCTGCTCCTGAACCAGGCACTCTTGCCGCTCGTAACGACCGTAGAAGAGCACGGGAACGGCGGCCAGAGCGTAGGCTGCCGCGGGCAGGCCGATGCAGCCCAGTTCGATGCCGCGCAGCGACCGCGCCGTCTGCGCGACGTTAGGGATATAACCGTACCAATTCATAATCCAGGCGGGCAGAGCGCCACCCAGTCCGCTGCCGGCCTTCAGGCAAAACGCCGCGCCGATCGCGGTCAGGAAACCGGCGGCGCGGATGCCGCTCTTCCACTCACCATAATCTACGCTGATGGCCAGAATGGAAAACGGCAGCGCCATGGCCACACCGCTGGCCAAAAAACCCACCGTCCAGCCCGCCATCACCAGGCCAACGGAGTGATTCTCCGTCCCGCGGAAGACGATCCATTGGGCCAGCACAGATCCAGCCAGACCGAGCGCCCATACATTTCTTTTGGAGGTATGGCGGCAGAAGAAGGGAAGCAGAAGGATGCTGGCGAGCGAGACCACATCAAGACTGTTGGCCAAAGACACCATCCTGGCGTCATGCAGCACGTACTGAAAATAAAAGGGCGCAGCGGAGATTCTCGCAATAAAGGCAATCCAGAAGAAAAAACTGCTGACAAAGGTAATCAGCCATGGTCCATTGCCACGCAACGCGGCCACACTCTGCTGAATAGAAAGCGACTGGCGCTGCCGTCGTGTGGTCTCTTTCAGATTGCGGAAGCCGGTCAAAAGCATCACAATGCTGCCAGCCCCATACAGGCACATCACCAGCAAGTAGCCGCGCCTTTGATTGCCGGCGCCGAGCCTGGCCACCAGAGCCAGCAAAGTGAGGTTTACAAACAGAACGCCGAACTTGGAGCCGAACATCCGGTAGGAGGTAAGGATCACTCGCTCCCGTACATTCTGGGTGAGCTCCGCGAGGATGGAAGAGACCGGCGTGTTGATGCCGGTATAAAGAATGCTGCAGGCCACGTAGGTACAGGCCGCGTACAGAATCTTTCCTCTGGCTCCCAAAGGCGGGGTGTAAAACGTAAGCACTCCAGAGACTGCAAACGGCACACAGAGCCACAGAAACCACGGCCGGCATTTGCCCAGGGGGCTGCATACTTTCTCAAAGAGGATGCCCCACACCGGGGCATCGATGGCATCGATACAGCGCGCCAGCAAAAGAATCGAGCCGGCAGCCGCTATCGGCAAGCCGTACACGTCCACATAAAACTTCAGCAGGTAGAAAGAGATGACGCAGAAGATCAGTTGACCGCCGATCTCCGGCGTCATATAGCTGAAGCGCGTGGTCAATACGGCCTGTTTCATAGGATGCGCTCGTGCGGCGGCATGGCGCCGCACGATTCACTGTTCTCAAAGTGTAGGGGACGGGATGAGCCGGGAGAAAGAGAACTCCCTGCGCCGGACGCATCGTATGCGCTCGGAGATCGCCGCTTAGGCTGGAACGGCCTCCATCTTTGGGAAGGGACCGAAGGCATCCGCGGAGTCTGACTCGTGGTTGTAGACATTCACGCCGCCTTGGAGAAAAGGCGTGGCCATTGCCCACGGCTTGCCATCCGGACGAAGGATCGGCGCCGCACTGTATTGCGGCAGGTAGACGCGCCGCATGCGATCTGTTCGGTTGGGGCCGCTGCGATGCAGTACGTAGCTGTCAAACGCCACAATGCTTCCTGCCGGAACGATCAGCACGTCACCTGGATCGCTGCCGGTGTACCCCACCAGATCGTTGCTGCCGGCTTCCTGGACGTGGTCGATGATGCGATCTTTCGTCCGTCCGCGGGAGTGCGGCAGCAGGTAAACGGAGCCGTTCTCTTCGCTTACGTCATCCAGGGTGCACCAGCAGGTTACGTACGGTTTGTGCTGCGTCGACGGATCGTACCACTTCACATAACCGCTGTCCTGGTGCCAGGAGAACTTCATCCCCTGCTCGGCTCCCTTCACCACCCACTGCTCGTGGAACAGATAGGCATCGTCGCCGATGGTGGCGCGGACCACCTCGGCCATCAGTTCGCTGAAGATGAACGTCCACAGCCGGTTGCTGAGACGGTAGCGATTGTTGATGAAGTAGCGCTTGCCCCGGTGGCTGATGTTCTCCGTCTGGACGCCCTTGGCGTCCATGATGGAGTCATAGTAGCCAAGGTAGTAGGAGCACTCTTCGCGTAGCATCGTGAGCCTCTCCGGCGGAATCACGCCGGGAAGGATCATGTAGCCTTCTTTGCGGAATAGGTCGCGTTGTTCAGGAAGAATAACCATTCTCAGAACTCTAGGCCGCGTAAAGCACGATGGGCTTCTCATTTTGCTCATAACTTGATATCGTTTTTTGTCGATGCGGCAACATCTTCATCTTCCGGCGGATATGGATGGTCAGGTATGGCGGTAT
>DAHXNO010000107.1 GCA_027365345.1 Granulicella sp. | reverse complement strand
GGGTTGGCGGATCCTGCGCGATGCGGATCAGGCGCGGCTTATTGGGCGAACTCAAGAAGAAGGAAGAGAAAGATCCAAAGCGCGCCCATGGCGTGCCAGTACCAGACGGTGGTATCGACCACGACCTGCCGGGTGGAGAGCGCGCGGGAGAGCTGCAGCGCACCCAGCGCCGCGATGAGAGCAGCGACACCCAGAAGGAGATGGACGGCGTGGGTGATGGTGATGAGGTAGAAGAAGTGGCTGCTGGGATTGGAGCGAAAGAAGACATGCTGCGCGGCTAGCTGGTCCCAGGCGATCCACTGGCCGGCCAGGAAGAGCAGGCCCAGGAGCAGCGTAAGGGAGAGCCAGACGGTTGCGCGAGAGGAGACGGGCCGGCCGAGTCCAAACCACTCATCCATGGCATCGACCGGATGAAACATAGCCTGGCGCGCAGCCTCCGCCGTGACGGAACTGAGCACGAGAGCAATGGTGTTCAGCCACAGGATGGAGGGTATGGCGGTGGGTAGCCAGTAGTTGATGTAATGGTCGTAGGCATCGAAGTGGCCAGTCGTCTTGGCGACGAAGAAGACGCTGATGAGGGCGACGAAGAACATGAGGTCGCCGCCAAGAGCGAAGAAGAGCCCGATGCGGGCCTGGGAGAGACGTTCGTTGGGTCCGCGGTGACCGCGCGGACTGCTACTCCAATTGTCGCCATCGCCTTCGCCGTTGCCGCCGGTGCGTTTGTCCGTGGGAGGGCGATTTCCATGGTTGCCGTCGCTGATGCGGTGGCGGTCAATCTCCGGCGGTGTAATGGTGTACGGCATGGCGCTGGAAGACCTCGGCGAACATTCTTGTGCCATTAATGTACTCCGCTTTGCGGTGAAACGCAGTAAAGGATCTCCGCGGAGTTAGAAATTTTCGCCCAGATTCGCTGGAATGGCCTGATTCCCGGTAAAAAGCGGGCGGCTGGGCCGGGAACTGATTGGTTGGACGCGAAAGCCGGCCGCGGGGGTAGACGGTGAGGCCATCCGTTTCTCTTGACCGGAGGCTGGGCTGGGTGTGATGGATGCTGGGTTGGCCGGAAGTCTGCGCGCAGCGGCTGCGGAAGGGTGAAGGCGGCGGGAGCGGCTCCGGCAAGGCCGAGAAGATCGCTCCAGAGATCTGGCGCGGGATTGGCTGAGCGCGAAGGAGCAGGATTTCTTGAGCTTATGGGGTCTCGCGTGTCTTTCGAGACAAGGAGGCGCGAGTCATGGAGTTGGGCATTCGACGCCGTTACTGAACACCGTGTGCAGGTGGATGGCGGCTGTATTGGGATGGAAAGAAAAGCTGAGGAGATCGGCCGGGGCTCCGGGAAGCAGCAGGCCGCGACCGTCGACGAAGCGGCCCGGATTCGAGGCCGCCATGAGAAAGGCGTCTGGCAGGGAGCAGATGGAGTTGTTCAGGAGCCATGCGAGATCGTCGGCGAGAGAAGAGGCGGATCCTGCGAGGATATCTGATCCGGCCATGCACAGGCGTCCGTTGGGGTGAAGCTCCACCGCGCCGCCGATCGGCGAGGTGTAGTTGCCCGGCGGCATTCCGGCCAGGGCGACGCTGTCTGAGACGAGAACGCTGCGCTGGATGCCTTTGGCGCGCAGCATGGAGCGTAGAGTGTCGGCGGGCAGATGGTGGCCGTCGGCGATGAAGGTGGCCGTAAGCCGATCGTCTGCGAGCTGCGCCCACAGGAGGTTGGGATGACGGGGCAGCATGGTGCTGACGCCGTTGCCCAGGTGGGTGGAGAGGGTTGCTCCGGCGTCGGCAGCGCGGTGAATCTGCTCCGGGGAGGCGTGGGTGTGACCGATGGAGACGCGAACGCCTTGCTGGGCCAGGGCCGCGATGTACTGCGGAGCATGATCCCAGTGGGGGGAGAGGGTCACCAGGCCGACGAGGTTGTGCGAGGACTGTTGCCAGCGGTTGAACTCCGCGAGGTCCGGAGGACGAACATGTTCCCGCGGATGCGCGCCGCGTGGGCCATCTTCCGGAAAGATGTGCGGGCCTTCCACGTGGACGAAGGGGATGGCGTGGGCGACCAGAGGGTCCGCCTGGCGAGCGCGCGCAATGGCCGCGAGCGCGGCGACGATGCGGTGTTCGGACGCGGTGATGAGGGTGGGCAGAAAGGTGGTGGTTCCGGCTGCGAGAAGCCGGTGGGTGAGGGAGATGACCGTGTCGACGTCGAGAGGATCCTGGTTGAGGTCGAAGCCTCCGTATCCATTGACCTGCAGGTCAATGAAGCCGGGCGCGAGCCAGCGGTCTGGCTGAGCGGGCGCAGCGTGGATGTGCTGGTCCGATAGATCTTCGATGCGTGAGATCAAGCCATCCTGGATGGTGATGCGAGTGGGTTGGCCGGTGAAGACGTTGCGGCCCGCGATGGAGTGAGTGCTCATCGCGGCTGCTCCATGGAGAGTCGATGCCCTGCGGCGCCGCAGGAGAGAAAGATGCCCCCAAACGCTGCGTCCCAAGCCAATTCCCCATGCCAGCGCATGACCTGAGCGGCGCGCTGGATGGTGGAGGGATTGGCGCTGCGAAGCCCGGGGCGCATGAGGCGGCACATCGATTCGGTAGCGTGGCTGGGCATGACAAAGGTTCCAGCCAGCGGCGCCGACTCCTGGCGGTGGCGAGTGAGGCGGTTGAGGATCAGATTGTTGTCTGGATGGACCGAGGGATTCATCACCTATCCAGCATAGTATTTTCAGATTTCACTCATCGATGTTCCGTGCGATATTTCGTGCGCAACGCTCTGAGTCTGTGCGGCGTGGCGCAGCGTCCGCTGGTGCTCAGCCTGCTGCGTTCGGTGACCGAAGCGCCGACGCGCGAGGCATCCAGAACAGCCCTCGCGCTGGCTGTTGCGGAGTTGGAGAAGAAGGCCCCGAAAACGGCGAGGCTGTTGGAGGAACACGGCGAGGAGATCCTCGGCGTGTATGCGCTGCCGGAGCCGCATCGCAAGCGCATGCGGACGACCAACATGCTGGAGCGCCAGAACCAGGAGTTGAAACGCAGGACCCGAGTGGTGAGGATCTTTCCCAATGAACAGTCCTGTCTGCGCCTGGTCTCGACGCTGCTGATCGAGACCAGCCAGGAGTGGATGGGACGACTCTACCTGCGCATGGAGGAGGACACCGCAACGGAGACCCACGCACAAGCCGCCTGAGGGGCCAACTCGCTCCGGGCTACGCCCTCCGCGAGCCGGCCCCTCAACCAACAAGAACAAGCAACAACTACCCCAAGGAATGACAATCTACAGAACTTTTAGGACTTGACTAGATTTTGGGAGTGCGTCGATCAAATCTGAAAGTAGCATCTCATTTATTCTGAGCGGCTTACGGGAACAGCACAATTAGAATCGTTGGGTTTTCCACCCAAAGGTCGCTGGATTCAGCCATGCCTTCGACTTGCGAATGCTTCATTTGATTCGATTGGTTGCGATTGTTTCGATTGTATGGGACAATGATTTAGAGGTAAATGCGATGTCCCAGGCACTACTCATGTCCATGCTCCCCTCCGAAACGGATGCCACGCTCGCACGAGAGACCAGCCGCCTGCTGGCCCCGCGCATGGACTCGAAAGCGCCTCTTCGTTTTCGCGTCGTAGACGCAGCCAAAGAGGAGACCTTGCAGCTTCCCGCACCCGCCGTCCAAATGCTGGTTCGTATTCTGGAAGAGATGGCAAGGGGGAATGCCGTGACCCTGATTCCGGTTCACGCAGAGCTGACGACACAAGAAGCAGCGGACATGCTGAATGTCTCTCGGCCCTACCTGATTCAACTGTTGGACGAAGGAAAGATAGCGTTTCGGAAAGTTGGGACGCATCGCCGCGTTCGCTTCGATGCTCTGATGGCCTACAAGCGTCAGGCCGATGCCGAGCGCCGGGCCGTTCTTGCTGAACTGGCAGCGTATGACCAGGAGATTGGGATCTAATTGTGGCGGCGTTCATTGTCTTCTATGACGCGAATGTGCTCTATCCAGCGGAGCTACGCAATTTCCTCATGCACCTTGCAATGACGGGAATGTTTCGTGCCAAATGGTCCGCAGATGTTCACGAGGAGTGGATCAGCAGCCTTTTGAAAAACCGTCCCGACCTCACGCGCGAGAGATTGGAACGTACTCGGCAGCTTATGGATAAGGCCGCTCCCGATGTGCTTGTTACAAGATACGAACATCTCATCCCCGGCCTCGTTCTGCCCGATGAAAAAGACCGGCATGTATTGGCAGCGGCGATCCACTGCGGAGCCAGCGTCATCGTTACTTTCAATCTGGCAGATTTTCCGCGTGAGTCGCTGCGAGAGTTCGGAATTGAGGCGCAACATCCTGATGAGTTCATCTTTAATCTGTTCGACCTTGCCCCCGGCCGTGTTATCGAAGCCGCAGCGAACCATCGGAGCAGTTTGAAGAATCCTCCCAAAAACGTGGATGAATACCTCGCTATGCTGGAAGCTCAAGGTCTGACACAGACCACATCTGCCCTCCGTGAATATATGCACGGCTTGAACTGAATTTGTCTTATTCGAGACTTCCCATGACAATCCACTAATCAGGAATCAGGAAATATTGCGGGGGCTTGTCATATATCTGAGCAAGCTGGATCAGTTCAAACACTTCGACGCTGCGCTCACCCGTCTCGCACTTCGAGAGGAAGGAGTGCGGCCTGCCCATGCGGGCGGCTACCTCCCGTTGCGTCAGCCCTGCTTCCTCACGGGCCGCAATCAGTTTCTCGATAAATCTGTCATACAAAGCCTGATGCTGCGCCGCCCTGCCTTTGCGGGATACGCGGGTCTCAGGTTTTTTCTGTTTCTTCACCTTTCAAGTGTGGGAAACGCTTGACGATTCCCCTAATAGGGGACAGTCTGGATTGCATCGAATCCTTTAGGAGATAGGATGTGACAAAAGATTTGTGAGCGCTATCTGAACCGCATCTTGTGCGGCGGGGGGCGAAGGGTCAGGCTGGGAGGATGAGAGAGCGCAAGAGGGAAGATCGAGCGAAGTGGCAAGAGTTGGTTGAGGAGCAGATGGCGAGCGGCCAGAGTGTAGCGTTGTTCTGTCGTGAGCGGGGTCTTCGCAACTGGGAGTTCTATGAGTGGAAGAGTCGCTTGCGGCAGGCGGAAGCGGGGCAGTTTGTCGCCGTGGAAGTAAGGACTGCGAA
>DAHXNO010000099.1 GCA_027365345.1 Granulicella sp. | reverse complement strand
GGAATCCGGTACTCATGCTTCGCATAGTGCGTCTTGAGGAACTCCATTAGCTGTGCAACCCACTTCTCCATCTCTGCCGGATCATTCGGCGGCGTCACCGAAGGCGGCGTGGCCGCAGCAGCAGCGCTCGGCGCAGTTTCTTGCGCCTTTGCCTGCGTTCCCAGCGGCGAGGCGAAGAGAGACAAGCCTGATAAAGCTAAGCTCCACAGCACCCTCTGCCAACTACGCCCAGGCATCCATCCAGACTCTTCCCGCATCCCCATCCTCCTCCGTCAGGCAAAAACTCTTCCTGCCTCAATTCGTTCCGCAACAGCCTTCTATGCAACCAGTCCCGTCTCCAACTCACCGGTCCGGCCGGCCAGGCGCAGCACCAGTCTCTCCAGCACCAGCCTCTTGTCCGCTGGGCTGGACCGCAGCTCAAGGTCTGCCCGCGCGATCAGCCGCAAACCCGTCTTCAACTCGGCGCGATCCCTATACCGGCGCGCCTGCGCGATCAAAGCATCCGCAGCGAACGGCGCTACCCGGAAGCCGGGCCACAGTACCTGCCACATCGCCCGTTGCTCCTTCACCCGCTTTTCGTTCAGCACCAGCATCTGGCGAAAGATTCTGGCCAGCGCGAACACATGTCCAATCGCCGCATCCTCTCCACCCTCTGAAGCATTCAGCAGCCCTCCCAGCAACGCCAAGCCACGGGGTGCGTCTTTCTGGCTGATGGCGTCGGTCAGTTCATACAAACTCCTCTGCTTGGCTGACGAAACCATCCGCTCCACATCCGCCAGCGACACCACGGCCTGCTTCACCCCGCCATCCTCCGCTCCCTGCCCGGCAGACTGGCTTGCCCTGGTAGGAGCAGCAGCCCCAACAGGAGCGGTAGCATAGAGCAGCAGCTTCTCTAGCTCGCTGGCCAGCAGCATCATCTCCGCTCCTCCGCTTGATCCCAACGCGTCGACAAGTTCTCTGGCCGCATCCTCCTGGAAGATCACCCCCCGCGCCTTAGCCTGGCGCATTACCCAGCGCACCGCGTCCTCGTCACTCACTTGTTGCAACTCCACCAAGCCGCACGCATCACCCAGCGTCTCGCGAATCCTCTCTGCCTTCTCCTTATCCGTCATCTCCATCTGGCGCAGGTCCTGGGGCAGAGCGATGTGGTCAGCCACAAAGATCACCAGCGCCTGAGGATTCGGCCTGCGAAAATAAGCGCCGATGGCCGCAAACTCTTCCTTTTTTTGTCCTCGCCCATAAAGCGTCTTCACGTTGCGCAGAAACAGCACTTGAAACGGAGCCATCAGGGAGGGTGTTTGCGCCAGTTCCAGCGCTTCAAACACCGTTGTCTGCGCCAGATCCAGATCATGCAGACAAAACTCCCTCATCTCCTTGGGCGTCAATTCCTCGACAACGCCCTTCAGGCACATCTCCAACAAGAACGAATCATCTCCCAGCAGCACATATCCGGCTCGCATGGCAACCTGATCCTTGCCTCCAGAAGCGCCTTGCCCCGCACGCACCTCAGCCAGAAACCGCTCCACAGCCGCAAAGCTTCGCAACCCCGATCGGGAGGCTCCGTCTCCGAGAGCCCCAATCGCTTGACCGCTTTGGGAAACCGTTCGGTCGTTCATTAAAATCCCTCCAGCATCTCGCTCACGAGCGCCTGAGCAAAATCCCTTCCCATCCTGCGGACCGCGAATCCATCTTCCTGCACAAACTGGCTCAGAGCTTCCGTTGACTGGTACTGCTCTCTCCACACAAACGCATCGTTTGAGTAGAGCACCTTTCCATCGTGCGCCACCAGTTGCACGCTCGCAGTCACCATCACCAGATAGCTGGATGTCTGCCCGCTCGATGAGTCATACGTCAACGGCGAGACCGTCTCCTGCAAAATCGTTCCCCGCAGCACCGCGTCGGCATCCTTCATAGCGTCACTGGCGTTCATCCCGACCAGCACTCGGTAGTTGGTCCGCGTATTCAACTCCCTCACCACCGCCTGGGTAAACACCGTTTCAGTGTTATACCCCTGCACTTTGGAGACAAACATCGGGACGGCCAAGGTCTGCACATTGGCCGGAATGTGCGTCGCGGCTCCCATTTCATGGTACCCACATCCAGTGATGCCTAATGTGATGCCTCCAGCCAAAACCGCAACCGCCACCCTCTGCCAGCGCCTCATCGACAACCCTCACCCGTCTGTTCGCCGATGTAGTAGAGAGCATGCGGCACCACCAACGAATCCGGATCCTCCGTCCATGGCATCGTCCTCCACTCCGTCGTCACCGGCGTCACCAGCGTCAAACTGCCGGATTTGCCGATCTTGATAGGCATGGCAAAATCAGGCTCGTCGGCGCACCAGCGATACGCCACCGTCCCCTTGGCGGCATCGAACTTCAACCGCAGCACCGGGATCGCGGCGTGGCGCAGGTATTCGTTGAAGAAGGGAGTCAGGTCCATTCCGGTCCGCTGGTTCCACCAGGCCACCACATCCTCGGTCATGATGCTCTGATACTTGAAGTGCTGATAGAAGTCGTGCAGATCGGCAAACCACTTTGGATCGTCGTCAATCACGGTCCGCAGCGTATTGATCATCAACGCTCCCTTGAAGTACTGGTCTTCAGTGGGCTCGGCATTGATCCCGTGCTCGGGAATCACTGGTTGCCTGTTCCGCACTTTGGGCACAAGCCCATTCAGATACTTGATCGCATCCGCCTTCCCCCACCGGTACTCCACATAAAGCGACTCCATATAGGTGGTCCATCCCTCATGAATCCACATATCGGATCGGTCAGCCGCATTGATCGCGTTGCCAAACCACTCATGTCCACTCTCATGGATGATGATGAAGTCGAAGCGGGGCGAGATTCCCACCCCCGTCCAGTCGCGCCCGTAGTATCCATTCTCGAAGTGGTTCCCATAGGCCACCGCGCTCTGGTGCTCCATGCCCGCGTACGGTACTTCAATCAGCTTGTATCCATCCTTATCAAAGGGATACTCGCCAAAGTAATGCTCGTAGGCATCCAGCATCAGCGGGACCTGCTGAAACTGCACCTTGGCCTTGGCCAGATCCTCGGGAAGCGCATAATAGTCCAGCGTGGTCTGCTGGCCCGTCTCTTGATTCACATGAATGCCGGACCAGTGCTGATACTCACCGATGTTCAGCGCCACGTCGTAATTGTTGATGGGATAGTGCACCCTCCACTCCCACTCCGTGTAACCATCGCCCAGGTCTTTGCTGGCCACAAACCGGCCGTTGCTCACATCCATCAGGCCATCCGGTACTGCCACGTCAATCTCCATCCCCTCCGGCCGGTCTCTCCACTGGTCCTTATTGGGCCACCACACGCTGGCGCCCTGCCCCTCGCAGGCCGTGGTAATCCAGGGCTTGCCCTCCTTATCCTCGTCGAAGTTGAAGCCTCCAAACCGTCCCTGCTTCACAGGATGCCCATGGTAGGCTACCGTGACCTCATACACCCCGCCGGCCTTCAACTCCCGAGGAAATTCGACATAAAAGGTCCTCAAATTACTCACTCCGGACGCTCCCGCCGTGGATACGGCACGATTCCACCGCACCGGCTTGCCTTCAAAGAGCACACGGTCAATCGACAAAACCGGGGTCAACTCCAGTTGCATCTTGCTGCCGTCCTTCAGCATGCGGAACCGCACCACATTGGCGCCGGCAATCGTCTGACTCGCCGGATCCACCTTCAACGTCAGGTGATAGAACAGGACGTGGTTGTTGGCGCGGTACGGCCCGTAACCTCCGCGCAACAGGTCATCCTCGGTGGGCAGGAGCCCCGCATCTGCGGGCTGCGCTCCCTGCCCCACCTTCACCCCCGGCGTGGTGGTTGAGCTCTGTGCAGAGGGCAAGGCCGTCTGTGTCTGCGCCGCGGCCATACCCACCAACAACCCTATCGCCGCAAGACGCATCCACCCACCCGTCAATTTCTTCATGCGGTTAGCCTATCGCACCAAGCCCAGTCTCCGCGATACCGCCCCTGACTGAGAATCCAACCTCCGGCGTTGCGCCAACTCCCGAGCCGCGGCGCGCTGGGAACTTCCGAACAGCATCCTGTCCTTCCCCTGGTGGGGCTTGGCGCTTGAGAAGACCGGTCTTAAATCACAAAGGCGGCCCGAAGGCCGCCTTTGCGCCTTTCCATACCGGCCTACGCCGGGTTAATCTGCCCCTCGCCAAATCCGGCCTTGCGGCCGCTCTCTGGCTTGAGCACCTGTTGCTTATCATCGTCCTCGCCAACCTCAGCCAGCGCCGATCGTGCCGGCGGCAACGCCTTACCCTGAATCAGCAACTCGATCTCGGCAGCGTCCAGCGTCTCACGCTCCAGCAACGCCGCCGCCATCGCGTGCATGATCTCGCGATTCTCATCCAGGATCTTGTAGGCGGAGTTGTACCCCTCATCCACCAGCCGCCGCACCGCCTTATCGATCTGCTGCGCGGTGTCATCCGAGTAGTCCCTGGACTGCGCAATATCACGGCCCAGGAACACCTCCTGCTCCTTCTTCCCGTAGGTCAGCGGTCCCAACTCACTCATGCCGTACTCGCAGACCATCTTCCGGGCAAGTTCCGTGGCGCGCACAATATCGTTGCCCGCGCCGGTTGTCATGCGGTTCATAAAGATCTCTTCCGCACAGCGGCCACCCATCAGGATGGCAAGCTGCGTGTTCAGATAATCTCGCGTCACCGTGTGCTTATCTTCCTCCGGCAGATGCATCGTCACGCCCAGCGCCATGCCGCGAGGGATGATGGTTACCTTGTGGAGAGGATCGGAGTGCTCTCGCTTGGCCGCCACCAGCACGTGCCCTGCCTCGTGGTACGCGGTGTCGCGCTTATCATCCTCGCTGAGCAGCATCGACTTCCGCTCCGCGCCCATCAGCACCTTATCCTTGGCTACCTCAAAGTCATACATATGCACGGACTTGCGGTTAAACCGCGCCGCCGTCAGGGCAGCCTCATTCACCATGTTCGCCAGGTCTGCGCCGGTAAAGCCCGGTGTCCCGCGCGCCAGCACGGCCAGATTCACATCCTCAGAGAGAGGAACCTTCTTCGAGTGAACCTTCAGGATCTCCTCGCGGCCGCGGATGTCCGGACGATCCACCACCACTCGCCGGTCAAACCGTCCCGGACGCAGCAGCGCCGGATCCAGCACATCCGGCCGGTTGGTGGCGGCGATCAGGATCACGCCGTCATTCGACTCAAATCCGTCCATCTCCACCAGCAATTGATTCAGCGTCTGCTCGCGCTCATCGTGGCCGCCGCCGAGGCCAGCGCCGCGGTGCCGTCCCACCGCGTCAATCTCATCGATAAAGATGATGCACGGAGCGTTCTTCTTCCCCTGTTCGAACAGATCACGAACCCGGGAAGCGCCGACTCCGACAAACATCTCCACAAAATCCGAACCGGAGATGGAAAAGAACGGAACATTCGCCTCGCCGGCCACTGCTCTCGCCAACAGCGTCTTGCCGGTTCCCGGAGGCCCCACCATCAACACTCCCTTGGGAATCCGTCCGCCCAGCCGCTGGAACTTCTGCGCTTCACGCAGAAACTCAATAATCTCCCGCAGCTCTTCCTTGGCCTCAGTAACGCCGGCAACATCCTTGAACGTAATCTTCTTCTGCTGCATGGAGAGCAGGCGCGCACGGTTCTTCCCAAAGCTCAGCGCCTTGTTCCCGCCGGACTGCATCTGCCGCATCATGAACATGAACAGGGCAATCAACACCAGAATCGGGGCAAAGCTCAGCAACGCATTCCAGTACACATTGCCCTGCTGGCTCTTGATGGTGACGTTCACCCCGTGACTGTCCAGATCCTGAACCTCAGCCCGATCCAAATAGTTCGGTGTGATGGATGTGTGGAACGTCTCTTTCCCATCCTTGTACTTGCCGGTAACGTCCGTGCCATCCACCAGGATGTCCGAGATCTTGCCCGCATCCGCCTCTGACTGCATCTCCGTGACGCTGATCGCCTTGTCGTTCTTGGGGCCCATGTTCATCGTGACGAAGCGCCAGCCCACCAGCAGGCAACCCAGCGTCAGCAACCAAATTAACAACTGTTTGAAGGTTGAGTTCAATCGGATTCCTCGTTTCGTCTTGCTACCATCTCACCGCCTGGCGTAAAACCGCAGCGGCTGCCGTCCGAGTTTCAGGCTCGAAAATCATACCCGGATCCCTTGTCTCGCCGCCGCGCTCACAGCAATTCTGAGACCCCTACCTGCTTTCTTAGACGTCAACCACGCGAATTCGATGCAGCCTTTGCTGCTGCCCCCTGCCCTTGGCGTAGGTTATTTTAGATTTTACGCCGGGTCTGCCCTTTGAAACAGAAATATCGTCCGGGAGACATCAACTTTCCAACTCCGATCGATCCACCGGTGCCTGCCTCCACAAGCGAATCTCTCGCGCCGAACGTTCCACCCTCAGCCCTCCGTGCAACTCCAGGCGGCTGCCAATCCTTCCCGTAAGATTCATCCCGATCGCAGGGAAGCCAGCCAACGTCAACACTTTAGCTGTCTCTTCTCCGCGGAGCACATACCCTACCGGCCCAGAACTCCCCGCGCCTGACTCAGCAAACACCTGGCGTGCGGCCGCCCGAATCACCCGCCTGCGCAGCGCTGCGGGCATCAACCGCAGCCGCTCAATCTCCAGGCCATACGCAACCCCCTCCGCCGTGCTCGCTGATCTGCCGCCGCCGCGCACCGGCCGGCCCGGCAATAAAACCTGCGGCAGAATCCGAGCCACCTCCGTCTGCCAGTACGCCTCCTCCTCTCGCGCCACCTCCGCCGTCCGCCCCAGCAGCCCATCCACCCCAGGGTTGAACTCCCGCAGCAACGGCATCAACCGATGCCGCACCCGGTTTCGCGTCAGGCTCTCGTCCTGATTCGTCGCATCCTCCCGCCAGCCCTCATTTCGCGCGCGCAGGAATGCCTCTACCTCCGCGCGTCTCACCCCCAGCAAAGGCCGCACGATCCTCCAGTCCCTCGCCAGGTCGCCTGCGGTTCCGGTCTCACCTCGGGACGTCTGCCGGGCCGACTGACGCTCCACCGAAGCCTCCACCCCTGTCTCCCGCCCACGGTAGTTCCCCTCGTGCCGAGGCCCTAAGCGCAGCACCGGCGAGATTCCTCCCAATCCCTCTGTCCATGCTCCCCGCACCATCTTCATCACCACGGTCTCGGCCTGGTCATTCAGCGTATGAGCGGTCGCAACCACGTCGACGGCGCCGCTCTCCATCAAACTCCGCAGCGCGCGGTACCGCAGTTCCCTCGCCGCCTCTTCCACCCCCTCGCCTTCCTGTACTTGACGAGCCGTGGTATCCACCCGAAACACGCGCAACTCCACCCCAAGCCGGCGGCACAATGCAGCCACAAAAGCCTCATCCCCGTCCGCCTCGGATCCACGCAGTCCATGGTGTACGTGCGCAGCACTCAGCACCAACCCCAGGGGTTCCTTGCTTTTTGTCGTGGACCGATTCGCCTCCACCATCGCCACCAGAAGCGCCACCGAATCCGCACCCCCGCTCACCGCCACGCACACCCGCTCCCCTGCCCGCACCAGTCCGCAGTCCATCCCCAGCGTCGCTACCCCAGCCATCACTCCAACCTCGTCGATCGCTCTGCATTCGCAGCCTCATTGCGAGCAAGATCTCGCCGCAAAATTTACTCTGCGGCGAGCAAATTCAAGCCTCGCCAAAGCGAACTGCCGCAGCCGCTCTCCAGATTCTCGTCTTTTAAGCTATACTTCGAGTCCCATGTCCGTCTTTGTCATCATTCCGGCCGCAGGCATCGGCACCCGAATGGCGCACGCCACCAGTGGCGTCTCCAAACAGTTTCTGGAACTTCGCGGTCTTCCCATCCTCGTTCACTCGCTGCGCGCCTTTCTGGCCGTACCCCGTGTCAGCGCCATCTATGTCTCTGTCCGCGAACCGGAGCGGGATCGCGTGAGGGCTATGATCGCCGAACATCGCCTCCTGGAGAAAGTCCATCTGGTCACCGGCGGCGACTCTCGCCAGGAATCGGTCGCCAACGCCTTGGCCGCGATTCCCGGCACTGGGGCCAGCTCTGCCGGCGCGGATATCGTTCTGGTTCACGATGCCGTTCGGCCCCTGATCGATCGCGCCACCATCGACCACGTGATCGACGCCATTGAAAAGCATGGAGCCGCCATCGTCGGCACCCCAGCCATCGACACCATCAAGCAGGTTGAGCGCACCGCGGACGGGGCCCTGGTGACCGCCACCATCCCCCGCGAGCTCATTGTTCTGGCGCAGACGCCGCAAGGAGCGCTGCTCTCTCTGCTGCGCCGGGCCTTTCACGAAGCCGATGCCGACGGTTTCACCGGAACCGACGAGGCCAGCCTTCTGGAGCGCGCCAATATCCCTGTCTTTGTCGTCCCCGGCCATCCGCGCAACTTCAAGGTCACCCAACCAGGCGACCTGGAGATCGCCGAGTTTTACTTGGCCGGCTGACACTCCTCGGCTCTGTCCACTCCGGGCTTCTCACCAAACTCTCACCTTGCAGCGATCGCTGTCGTTCGCCCCCGGGGTATCGAATCGTCCGTTCCTGCTTTATGATCATCTGCAATGAGCATGCGCATCGGCCTCGGCTTTGACTCCCACGCCTTCAAGAAAGGCGTCCCACTGGTCATCGGCGGTCTCAAGATCGACCATCCTGAGGGGTTTGCCGGCCACTCCGACGGCGATCTACTCCTCCACGCCATCACAGATGCCCTTCTCGGCGCCGTATCGGCCGGCGATATCGGCACCTTCTTCCCACCCACTGACCCAAAGTGGAAGGGGGCAGACTCCACCGTCTTCCTCAAGACCGCGCTGGAAGAGATCGCCCTGGTTGGCTTCAAGATCGTCAATATAGACTGTGTTCTCATCATGCATCGGCCCAAGATCGTTCCTCTGGCCGGTGAGATGCGCGAGCGCGTCGCTGACCTGCTGGACATCGACGTAAACAACGTCAGTATCAAGGGCAAAACTCCAGAGGGCCTGCCCCAGGACGGCACGGCGGTGGCGCACGTGGTTGTCCTGCTTGAGTCCATTGGCCTGCCCGGCGAGCAGAAGAAGCGGGCCATCCACGCCGACACGCCCGACGAAGCCGAGATCGACGCAGCCCTCGCCGCCGTCGCCGAGCGCCACAACCTCAGCGCCCTGGGCCGCAAGCTGCCCAGTTTTGATACCGACGATCTCACCTGACCCTCCCCCATTTCTGGCCCTCGGCCTGATGGACACAAGACTTGGACGCGATCTCCTGATACATTCTTGTCATCTCTCCCAGGAGGCATTTATGGACCAGAATCAGATTGCTCAGCTCAGCAGCGCTATCGCCGGCATGATGGGTGTCTTCATGCTCTTCGGGCTCGCCATTGTGGCCTTCGCGGTCTACCTCTTCTGGCGGATCCTCAACAAAGCCGGCCTCTCCGGCCCTCTGGCCCTGCTG
>DAHXNO010000097.1 GCA_027365345.1 Granulicella sp. | reverse complement strand
TGCTTCTCGGTGAGGTGATCTTCGGCGGCGTCGGCTCCGGCCTCTACGGCATGATCATCTTCATCATCATCGCCGTCTTCATCGCCGGCCTCATGGTCGGCCGAACCCCGGAGTACCTTGGCAAAAAGATTGAAGCCTTTGACGTCAAGATGGCCATGCTCTTCCTGCTTATCTTCCCGCTCATCATCCTCGGCCTCTCTGCCATTGCCGTTCTGATGCCTACCCTCGGGCTCAGCTCGCTGGCCAATCACGGCCCGCACGGCCTCTCGGAGATGCTCTACACCTATGCCTCCGCAGCCGCCAACAACGGCTCTGCCTTCGCCGGCATCAACGCCAACACCAACTGGTACAACTACTCCATCGCCATCGCCATGTTCTTCGGCCGTTTCATGATGATCGTTCCCATGCTCGCCATCGCCGGGAACCTGGCCGGTAAAAAGATCACCCCGGAGAACGCCGGAACCTTCCCCGTCACCACCCCAACCTTCACCGTCCTCCTGCTCTCGGTCATCCTCATCGTCGGAGCGCTCACCTTCTTCCCTGCGCTCTCGCTCGGCCCCATCCTGGAGCACCTGCTCCTGCAAGCCGGTCACACCTTCTAGGCGCACCTGAACTCGGAGATATCATGTCCACTGCCACTCAAGCCAACAGCGAGCGCCGTTCCCTCTTTGACCCCGCCATCACACGCCGGGCAGCCAAAGATGCTCTCATCAAGCTCTCTCCCAGGCACATGATGAAGAACCCGGTCATGTTCGTCGTGGAAGTCGGCTGCGTCCTCACCTCCGTGCTCCTCTTCGTGGACCTGCTCAATCACCGGGGACACTTCGCCTTCAATCTCCAGATCACCCTCTGGCTGTGGTTCACCGTCCTCTTCGCCAACTTCGCAGAGGCCATGGCCGAAGGCCGCGGCAAGGCTCAGGCAGACACCCTTCGCCGCGCGAAGTCAGAGACCACCGCCTACAAGATCGACAAGTCCGGAGCAATTGAGGAGATCCCCAGCGCCAAGCTCCGCGCCGGAGATCTCGTCCGCGTCCTCGCCGGCCAGATGATCCCCGGCGACGGCGAAGTCATCGAAGGCGTCGCCTCCGTCGATGAGTCCGCCATCACCGGCGAATCCGCTCCCGTCATCCGCGAGGCCGGCGGCGACCGCTCCGCCGTCACCGGCGGCACCCGCGTCCTCTCCGACGAGATCAAGATCCGCATCACCTCCAACCCTGGCGAAACCTTTCTTGATCGCATGATCGCCCTGGTCGAAGGAGCCGAGCGTCAGAAAACGCCCAATGAGATCGCCCTCAACATCCTCCTTGCCGGCCTCACCATCATCTTCCTTCTGGCCGTCGTTACCCTTCAGCCCTACTCCATCTACTCATCCGCCCCGCAGACCATCTTTGTCCTCGTCTCGCTGCTCATCTGCCTCATCCCCACCACCATCGGCGGCCTTCTCTCCGCCATCGGCATCGCCGGCATGGACCGCCTGGTGCAGCACAACGTCCTCGCCATGTCCGGCCGCGCCGTCGAAGCCGCCGGCGACTGCAATACCCTCCTCCTCGACAAAACCGGCACCATCACCATCGGCAACCGCGAAGCCTGCGAGTTCATCCCCGCTCCGGAGATCGCCATCGATCAGCTCGCCGATGCCGCCCAGCTCTCCTCCCTCGCCGACGAGACCCCCGAGGGCCGTTCCATCGTCGTCCTGGCCAAGCAGCAGTTTGGCCTCCGCGGCCGCGAACTGGCTCATCTCAACGCGGAGTTCATCCCTTTCTCCGCAACCACCCGCATGTCCGGCATCGAGGTCGATGGCCGCAGCATCCGCAAAGGTTCCGTCGACGCCATCTCCGCCTATCTCATCGAGCACGGCTCCCGCCTCCCCGACCAGGTTCGCCAATCCGTTGACACCATCGCCCGCTCCGGAGGAACTCCTCTGGTCGTCGCCGAAAATGGCCGCGCCCTCGGCGTCATCCATCTCAAAGACATCGTCAAAGGCGGAATGAAAGAGCGCTTTGACCATCTCCGCGCCATGGGCATCCGCACCGTCATGATCACCGGCGACAACCCCCTCACCGCCGCCGCCATCGCCCGCGAAGCCGGCGTCGACGACTTCCTCGCCGAAGCCAAGCCCAAGGACAAGATGGACCTCATCAAACGCGAGCAGGCCGAAGGCAAGCTCGTCGCCATGACCGGCGACGGAACCAATGACGCTCCCGCCCTCGCTCAGGCGGACGTAGGCGTGGCCATGAACTCCGGCACCCAGGCCGCCAAAGAGGCCGGCAACATGGTCGACCTCGACTCCAACCCCACCAAGCTCATTGAGATCGTCGGCATCGGCAAGCAGCTCCTCATGACTCGCGGAGCACTCACCACCTTTTCCATCGCCAATGACGTCGCCAAGTACTTCGCCATCATCCCCGCCATGTTCGCCGGTGCCTTCCCGGTCATGAACAAGCTCAACATCATGCACCTTCAAAACCCGCAGTCGGCTATCCTCTCCGCGGTCATCTTCAACGCCATCATCATCGTGGCTCTCATCCCGCTGGCTCTGCGCGGCGTCAAATACCGCCCCATGTCGGCTGCCGCCATGTTGCAGCGCAACCTCATCGTCTATGGAGCCGGCGGCATCATCGCTCCATTCCTCGGCATCAAGCTCATTGACATGCTCATCACCGCGCTTCATCTTGCCTAAGGTGCTACCGTGAAAAAGATCCTCATCACCTCCGTCCTCTACACCACCGTCACCGCCATCCTCCTCGGCCTTGGCTATCCACTGCTCATCCTGGGCCTCGGTCATCTCTTCTTCCCTCACCAGGTCGATGGCTCGCTCATCACCCGCAACGGTCAGGTCATCGGCTCCAGCCTCATCGGCCAAAGCTTCACGGGCGACGCCTACTTCCACAGCCGTCCCTCCGCAGCCGGTAACGGCTACGATCCCACAGCCTCCGGCGGCTCCAATCTGGGGCCCACCAGCGCCGCCCTCATCGCCCGCATCAACGCGAGCGTGGCCGCAGAGAAGATCAGAGACGTGTCCGTCCCCGTCGACCTCGTCACCGCCTCCGCCTCCGGCCTCGACCCGGACATCAGCCCCGCAGCGGCCTTCTACCAGGCCCCCCGCGTAGCTCAGGCACGTCACCTCCAGCTATCCGTCGTCAATCAACTCATTGAGAATCACACCACCCAGCGCCTCTTCGATCTCCTCGGCGAACCCCGCGTCAACGTCCTCGAGTTGAACCTGGCCCTCAACGCGCTCTCTCCGCAATAGAACACTCTCCCCTCCGGGCCAACCGGAACTTGCGTGACGTTGTGGACCTGAGCGATCGGTTACAAACCGCTTCCGCAGGCGATGCTTCGGCTTGAGGGACAAAAGCAGACATAGATCCAGTGGTCGAGCCCATAAGATTTCCAGATTCCGCAAGGGACCTTCCAGGAGCATGGGAACGGAACGCTGGGAAGCAGGCATCATGGCCTTCCATACCCTGTCCTCTCCGTAGCCTGCTCTTCTCCGCAACGACTCTCTGCCGCGCAGCCTCCAACGCAAGGCGCCGACCCGCCCCCCAGACGCTCGACCCGATTCGATCATCCATGGACGCATTCGCGAAGATTCACTCTTTGCAATCCCAGCGCCTCCATCGCGGAACCCGCTGACGTAAGAAGCAGTTCGCCATACAAATCCGGCGGACGCCCGAACCCCTCAGGTTTGCCCTCCATCCCTCCGCGTTTAGCAGCCGGGTAACCAAAGAGAGCGGACGGAAGGGTATACCAAGGCACAGCGCCAATATGAACAAATCGTCATTCATCTAGCCAGCCGTACAGCTTCATTTCGAAATTAAGCTGGAACGGGGCGATGCCGTGGCTCTTGGCAGAAGGTTCGGACTCCAAGGAACTTCTCTTTGCGTCTTACTCCTGGCAGTTCCGCAGTCGTGGACCGCCCAGGCGCAACAGGTCGCCATCCCGCTGCCGGGTGCCCCAGCCATTGCCACGGCTCCTCCAGCCACTAGCGATGATTTGCCCGATGCGCCCACGCCGACCGACCAGGCGGTTCGGAAGGCGGAAGCCGCGCAGACGGCCGGTACTAGCCATCAGCAACCCAGTCAGCAGGACCAGACGAATCCCGCCGCTGCGCCCTCGTTGGCAGATTTGGGGTTTACGCCCCAGCAGATGCAGTCGAATGCGCAGATGCAGGCCAGGTTGAATAAGCGCACCCACATGCTCAAAATCCACCAGACACTGGGGCTGATCACCACCATCCCCATGGTGGCGACGCTGATCACCGGACCGCAGGCCAAAGCAAAGGGCAGGTATGGGCAACCTATCACAGAACCGACCACCGCCAACCTCGACTTCCATATGGCTCTGGGCAGCCTGACGACGGGTATGTATTGGACAACAGCCTATTATGCAATCTTTGCGCCAAAGATTCCGGGCGTTAAACCCAAAGGGGCTATTCGACTGCATCGCGATCTGGTCTGGATCCATGGCCCGGGAATGATTATCACCCCGCTACTGGGGATCGCGGCTTACAAGCAGGAGAACGCCGGAGAAAAAGTACACGGCATCGCGTCCCTGCATGGCCCGGCCGCCTACGTCACGGTCATTTCCTACTGTACTGCGATTGTCGCCGTCTCCTGGCCCATTCACTGGAAGTTCTGGAAAAAATGATGAACAAGAAAATCTTCACCGCTCTTCTCTTCGCCGCGCTCCCTGCATTCGCACAACAGGACGCCCAGTGGGTCTTGCAGCAATCAACCCTCACCTATCACATGTCTCATCCCATGCATGACGTCGACGGCGTCAGCCATGCTGCCAGGGGGAAGGGTGTGTGCCACGCCGGCCAATGCAATTTCCTCATTGCCGCCCCGGTCAAGTCCTTCGATTCAGGCGATAGCAATCGCGATCTTCACATGATCGAAGTGACCAAGGGCGCACAGTTTCCCATGGTTGTCGTGCGTGCCCTGTTCGCCGAACCAGCCCCCACAGCGGCCACGATTGATGCCGATCTGGAGGTTCAGTTTGCCGGCCAGACCGCCCACTATCAGCACGTTGCCTTCCAGCGCGTCGTTCATGGCAACCAGGTGCAGATCTCCGGAACGGTCCCGGCCACATGTTCCGACTTTAAGATCGTCCGTCCGTCGTTTCTAACCGTACCCATTAAAAACGAGATACCCGTCAGCGTCGATATGACTTGGAGCCCCATGTGAGTGCGGCGGCTGCATATCTTGGCGCCCGGTATCCCTCCTGAGGCGGAAACTTGAAACCCAGAACCGCTGTTGCGCCGTTGATACTCCTGCTGCAGGCGATCTTGTGTACCGGCCTGGCGGCTCAGGCGACTCAGCCCGCCTCTGCAAAACAGATGGTCAATCAGATGCTGCAAGCTGAAAGGGCCGCATGGAGCAACCGTCAGCACTTCCTCTACAGGAATAAAGAACGATCGAATCGCACAAATGGCCGGCTGTGGGATCAGTTGGTGGTCGAAACCTCGGATGGACCGATGCAGCGCCTGGTCTCGATCGATGGGAAGTCATTGTCCGGCGATCAAAGAATTGCCGAAGATCAGCGCATCTCCTGGTTGGCTGATCATCCCGGCGAACTTCGCCGCAAAGCACAGAGACGAACAGACGATGAAGCACGTATGCCGGAACTGCTGCAAGAGATCCCCAGGATGTTTCTGTTCAACACCATCGACAGGCAGGGGAACTCTGCCCGGATCGCCTTTCATCCCAATCCCTCGTTTCGCGAAAGGAGTTACCAGGACCGCGTGGTTCACGCCATGGCGGGTGTGCTGATCATCCATACGCCGGATATGCGGCTATGCGAGATGGATGCTCACCTCGAACATAATGTGGACTTTGGCTTTGGCATCCTCGGTGTGCTCCGTAACCAGACCACCTTGTCCCTCACCCGCGAAGAAGTTTCTGCGGGTCAGTGGAAAACCACAAGGCTCCGCGTTCACCTGGATGGAAGCATCCTGCTCCTCAAGACCATCTCCCGCGACCTTGATTCTGCCCGTTACGGCTTTCGCCCCGTTGCGCCAAACTTGACCGTCGCGGAGGCGGCTGCCATCGTCCGCTCAACTAGGTTCTAAAGCGGCTCTGGCTCGCGGAAGCTTGAACGAAAGAAACCCCTCGGAATCTGAGAGTAAACGGCCATGCCCGCGCTGAGATGCCATTAGCCCTTGCAAACCCTTGGTTCATCGCAGCTCATGCCGTCCATTGATTGATCCAAACCATCATTCCCATGCCTGCGGTTTGTCATCAGCAGTCGATTTTCCGCGCATTAACGTCTCGCTGTTCAAGCAATTTTCTACCTTCCATCACCAATATTTTGAATTCCGCGCAGATATCTTCAACCTAGTGAATACACCCACATACGGAAATCCCAGCGTAAGCGACGATGCTTCTGAGGGAGGGCTCATCACTACTCCACAAACCTTCCAAAATTTCACACCTGACGCGCGTTTCTTCCAATTGTTCGGCAAATAGGTGTTTTAGGTACGTGAGGTTGACATGAAAGTGCTCCGATGATTAGCCTCTTCCCTGCGATGTGTCCCAATCGATCGCTATCTGCAGAGCATCCAACCGTCCACGTCACCACCTCGAATTTTTCCATCCCCGTCTCTCGGCGCGCTATTGCCGCGGAGACAGTGAACGGACCGTCGCCGACGTACACCCCCGGCCCGCACTTCCATCCGCAACATAACAGGAAGACACTCATAAACAGGAATACACTCATGAGAAAATCGCTGATCTCCTCGTCTCCAACGCGCCGCGACTTTCTTCGCAACGCTGCCCTGGCTTCCGGTGCGGTGGCCGCAAGCGGAGCCGCCGTCCCCCAAGCCGATGCCGCAGATGCCTCCAGAGCCCCTTCGCGCCGCCCCAATGTGCTGATGATCTGCGCCGATGAGTTTCGCGCTGACTTCATCGGCGCGAACCATGAAAACCCCTCCGCAAGGACGCCTAACCTGGACCGGCTGGCTGCGCGCGGTACCAACTTCCGCCAGTGCGTCTGCAATCAACCTCTTTGCTCGCCGTCGCGAGCATCCTTCCTCACCAGCCGCTATGCCACAGAGACCGGCGTCTGGAAACTGGACCCGGAGCTCAATCATTCCCTGCCCACCGTCGCCACCGAGTTTCGCAAAGCCGGCTATTCGGCCAACTTCATGGGCAAGTGGCATGTCTCACAAACGCGCCTCCCAAACGGCAGCGCGCAACTGGGATGGATCCCTCCGGGCCCCTCGCGCGGCGGCTTCGACGACCTCTGGGAGGGCGCGAACGTCCCGGAGATCGTCTCCCATCCCTACCAGGGGAACTACTGGCTCAGCGACGGAACCAACCTCGGCTACAACAATCAGTACCGTGTCGATTTCATAGCCAACCGCGCCGTCAGCTTCATCGAACGCAAGCACGATAAACCCTGGCTGCTCTTTGTCTCGCAACTCGAGCCTCACCAGCAGAATGACATCGACTCCTTCGTTCCGCCGCGCCGCTACGCCGACGAATTCTCCTGGCTGCTCTACCGCTCCCAGCTATCGGCTGAGCAGCAAAAGGCGCTGGACGCCGACTTTCGCCCCCAGCAACCCGCCTATGCCGACCCCTATGTCCCCGAGGATCTCCGTCACCTGCCAGGGAACTGGCGCTCGCGCCTTCCCGGATACTACGGCTGCGTGCAGGCCATCGACGACTGCGTCGGTTCCCTGGTCGCTGCGCTGGAGCGAACCAATCAGATCGACAACACCATCATTGTCTTCTTCTCCGATCACGGCAATACCTTCCGCACCCGCCTGGGCGAATACAAGCGCTCCCCGCATGATTCCTCCCTGCGCGTCCCGCTGCTTCTCGCCGGGCCCGGCTTCGATCGCGCAGCGGTAGTCGATCAGCTCGTCTCGCTGCTGGATCTGACGCCGACGCTGCTGGACGCCGCCGGTATCACTCCTCCTGTCAGCATGCGGGGCAAGCCGCTCAAGCCGCTGGCCAACAGTGCGCAGGCGCGGCAACAGTGGGATTCCACCGCCTACTTCCAGATCAGCCAGTCCATCTGCGGCAGGGGCATCCGCACTCGCGACTGGTGCTATTGCGCCTTCGATCCCGCCGCGCGCAACGGCGAACTGGAGTACGGCAATCCTTACCAGGACTTCGCGCTCTACTCCATCTCCGGCGACCCAGCCGAGCTGGTCAACCTCGTGGGCCGCCCCGAATACCGCAGCATCGCCGAGGAGCTCCGTCAGGAATTGCAGCGCAGAATCGTGGCAGCCGGAGAACCGGCCACAACCATTACACCGATTCACTACTTCGCATAATCCTCGCCGCCGAATGACGATCCCCGGCAACCCGCACGCGCACCCAACGCAGGAGGCCAAGGGCTACCAGAATCCCGCACCAACGCTCAGCAGCTACACATCGCCCCTGATGCCTCTCCCAGCTTCCTTTTCATGTACCATGGCCCATGGCCCCGCGACGACCGGAAGTGCGCAGACCATCCCCCGCCCCGGAACACTTCGCCCTCCCCGTGGTCTGCGTCGTCGCCAACGACAAGCCCTTCCTCGCCGAACTCTTCCCCGAACTCATCCCATGGTTCCAGGTCGTCCTCCGCCATAGCTTCCGCGACCTCGCGCGCTGGACCCGCGAAGCAGCCGTCCAGGCCGTCGTCCTCGACCTCGACCTCGAACCCGGCCCAACCGGCCTCAATCTCCTCAACGAGCTACACAAGCTCAATCCCGAGCTCGTCCTCATCTCTCTCAGCGCCGCCAAATCGCCCGCGGCGCAAAAGCAAGCTCTCCAGGCCGGGGCAGACGCCCATCTCCGCAGTCCGGTCCAGATCCGCGAACTCCGTCTCTCCCTCGCCGAGCTCCTCCGCACCCGCAGCGAAGAGATCTCTCGCCAGGCCATCCTTCGCCAGGCCCAACAGAGCAGCCGCTTCCAGGACTTCATCGGCTCCAGCGAACCCATGCGCGCCGTCTACGCCGCCATCCAGCAAGTCGCCGGCAGCGGCGTCAACGTCCTCGTCCGCGGCGAGAGCGGAACCGGCAAGGAACTCGTCGCGCGCGCCATCGTCGCCTTGAGCCGCCGCGCCAACCAACCC
>DAHXNO010000096.1 GCA_027365345.1 Granulicella sp. | reverse complement strand
CGCGGCGTGGATACCAAGGCGGGTACGGGGGCCGAGGCGATTGTGGAATTTATCGTGGATGCCTTCGACCTGCGCCATTTGAATCGGCTGGTCAACAGCCTGCGTCGTCTCTCCGGCGTGCGCGAGGTGCAGCGGCAACAGAAGCTGTAGGGGCTGAGTTCCTATTCCACACACCGAGACTGGATGATGATGCGACAGGTCATTCAATCAATGGACTTGTTGAATCACTGCGAGTCTTTCTTGAGGTGCTTCAGTTTTAGTACAAGGCACCCGGCTGGGGCCTCCCCCTCATTGCAGCTACTTGCGGCGGGACTTTAGTCCCGGCGTAAGTAGCTGCCCCTTCAAAACGCTGACCTGTGCTGCGATTTCTTTAGTGGATGTCGTATTGCTCCGGGTGGAGGCTGGGATCGCTCTTAACGATCACCGTCTTGCCGGACAGCTCTTCCATCTCGCCCAGCCAACTGGCATTGTTCAGCTTGAGATGCTTGACCACCTCTGGATGCACGCGGAGCAGGATTTCTTGGCGCTCCAGATGGCGGTGCATCTTGCGCAGTTCGATGTAAATCTCGTTGCAGACGGTTATGGGACTCTTAACCATGCCCGTGCCCGTGCAGACGTTGCACGGAATGGAGAGTGTCCGCTCCAGCGATTGCTTGACCCGCTTGCGCGTGATGGCCACCAAGCCAAAATCGTTGAACTGGAGAACCTTAGAGGGCGCGCGGTCGGATTTCAATTCCTCTTCCAGCGCCTGCATGACGCGATTGCGGTTCTTGCGCTCGTCCATGTCGATGAAGTCGATGACGATGATGCCGCCCAGATCGCGCAGACGAATCTGACGCACAATCTCCGGGATGGCATCGAGGTTGGTTTTGAGGATGGTGTCTTCCAGCCGCGCCGTCTTGCCGACATATTTTCCAGTGTTGATGTCGATGGCGACAAGAGCCTCGGTCTGGTTGATGACGATGGAGCCGCCGGACTTGAGCCAGACTTTTGACCGCAGTGCCTTGTTGATCTCCTCCTGAATGCCGAACTGCTCAAAGAGCGGCGTTTCTTTGGTGTAGAGCTTGACGCGGCGAATCAGCGAGGGCTGGAAGCGCTGCAGAAAGCGGAGGACGCGCTCGTAATCGGCCTCGGTATCGACCCAGATGGTGGAGAAGTTTTCGCTGACCTGATCGCGCAGAACCCGCTCGACGAGGCTGAGATCGTGATAGATCAGTGCCGGAGGCTTGCAGCTTTCCGAGCGCTGGCGAATATCCGCCCACAGATTCAGAAGGAAGCGAATGTCGGCGCGCAGGTCTTCTTCGCTGGCCGTTGCCGCCGCCGTGCGCACGATGAATCCGCCGCCGGCATCGCCCTTTTCGCTGATTAAAATGCGCTTCAGTCGCTGGCGCTCCTCGTCGGAGGCAATCTTGCGCGAGACCCCAACGTGGTTCACCGTGGGCATAAAGACCAGAAAGCGGCCCGGCAGCGCGATGTGGCTGGTGATGCGAGCGCCCTTGCGGGCAATGGGTTCCTTGGCAATCTGAACCAGAATCTCCTGGCCGGATTTCAGCAATTCCGTGATGGCGGGCAGGTTGGACATCTGCGCGGTGGCGCGTCGGCCACGTCCGCCTTGTCCTCCGCTATGTCCTCCGCCCATGCGGCGGCGATTGCCCTGCTGCCGTCCCCGGCTGCGATTGCCAAAGCGCGCGGACGTCGGGCGAGCTGCATTGTCCGTTCCGCCAGCCTCTTCGGAGGAGCCTTCGGCGAGGTCGCCGTCCGCTGTTTCCTCGGAGGGAAAATCTTCCTCTTCGCTCAGGTCGGATTCGTCTTCGCTGATTTCTTCTTCGTCAATGTCGTCGGAGAGTTCTTCGTCCGATTCCGTTTCGGTGGCTTCGTCGAGCGTTTGGCCGCTTGGGGTTTCCTGGAAACGAGTGCGTTTCTCGACCTGGGTATCGCGCACCATGTCGCTCAGCAGGTCGGCATCCATCTGGACATCGAGGGTCTCTTCGGTCAACTCGTCCAGCCCGCTCTCGTCCAGCAGTGCGTAGGCAGCGGGAGCTTCGTCCTCCTCCTCGTCGATCAACTCTTCTTCCAGCACTCCGGTTCCGGGTGCAAAGGCGTGCAGCGTGGCCTCGCTGGAATCGTCGTTCGCATCTTCGTCCAAATTGGCGTTAGAGGAAGACTCCTCGTCGTCTTCGAGCATCTCCGCAGGCGCGTTTGCGCTGGGTGGAGCGTCTTCGAGTGTAGAGAGGACGGTGGGTGCAGGGGTAGCTGCGATGATTGTTTCCGGCTCGACTACATGGCTCTGGCGATAAGCGCTGGGCGTGGTGGGATCGACCAGATGGGAGGCAGAGGCCTCGGTCGGCTCATATTCGACGGCTGTGGAGACGACGGTGGGGGCGGATATTTCCGCAACGGCTGTTTCCACAGCGGCGGCTTCCGTGTGCGCGAATTCAACCGCAGGCGCCGTTGGAGTGGCCGAAGCCGCAGCAACCTCAATTGGCTGGACTGCAACAGTTTTGGCTGGGGTAGGATTGCGGCGGCGCGAGAGTGATTCGCCGGGTAGTTGCAGGCCGCCATCCCAGGCCAGGGGCGTTTCGATCAGCGTCGATGGCCGAGCGCCGGAGACTGCGGGAGTGGGGGCGTGTGTCGTGCCAGCAATCGAGCCAGAAGTTGCAGGGGCGGGTTCGCTGCCACGGCGATACTTTGACAATGATTCGCCGGGGAGGATCAGCGCGGCGGCGCTGGATTCTCTGGAATCCCTTGATTCTCTGGGGGAATCCGCAGCGTGATGTTCGCGGCGCGGTGGGCGGCCAGAGGCCCGCCCAGATTCATGCGATGCCCGCTCAGAGCTATGCGAGGTATGACGGGAGTCTTGCTGCATCTCCGCTTCGACAACGTTCGTTTCTTCCAGTGGATCGGTATCCGGGGAGAACGAAGCTTCGGGGGACGCGGCGGGCGCGCCCTGCGGAGCGTGTTCTGGGTTCTGGGCTTGATGCTGCTGGCTGCCACGGTCATTGCTGCGCCGGCGTCCTCGGCGTCCACGCCAGCGGCGCGCGCCCTGGCCCTGCTCCCCGGAGGCTTCCGCATCGCTCTCGGTTCCCTCTGCCGGAACGGCCTCCTGCGTGGGTGGACGAACCGCATTGCGATTCTCGCCGCGTGGGGCATTTCGGTTGTCGGTACGGGTTTCCCGATTGTCATTCCGGGTGTCGTTGCGCGTGCTTTCCTGCGGAGCGTGGCTCTGCGGCAGCGCAATGATCTCGTCGCCGTCCTCTGTTTCTTCAATAAAATCTGTTACATACAGGAAGGCATCGCGTTCCAGGCCCACGTCCACAAAGGCCGATTGCATTCCGGGAAGGACGCGCGTGACGCGACCCTTATATATGGAGCCTGCGAGGGTGTATTCGTTTTCGCGTTCGTAGTAGATTTCCGCGAGTTGATCGTCTTCGACAAGTGCCAGACGGGTTTCATGCGGGGTGCTGGAAATATAGATTTCTTTTGTCATTCTGCCTCATAATCAACCAGATGCCGGGGCGTTTGCCCAGGGTGTCCGGGGTGATGGCGAGACAGATTCCATGCGCTGCGTGGTTGCGTTCAGCAACGGCAAGCGGTTAAGACGGTGGCGGGAGTATGAAGATGCGATGCAGCGGACGCCACAGGCCAGATGTTTGCCGGAAGCCGTGAAACCGACGCTCCTCCG
>DAHXNO010000091.1 GCA_027365345.1 Granulicella sp. | reverse complement strand
TTACCGGCATCGGCCTTGCCATTCTGTTTGAGGCCTGCCATTTGCCTTTATTTGCAGCCCTGGCACTGACAGCCGCCTTGATTCACTCTCTCAATCACTCTCTTTTCAAGAGTCTGCTCTTTCTGGCTACGGGTTCCGTGCTGCATGCAACCCACCAGCGCAGCCTGGGGAAACTTGGAGGATTGATTCGGCGTATGCCCTGGGTCGCCACGCTGGCGCTGATCGGCACCCTGGCTATCGCCGGGTTGCCGCCGCTGAACGGGTTCGTTTCCGAATGGCTGCTGTTGCAGTCTTTTCTGTTTACCCCGCAGATTCCTCACGCTTTTCTGAATATGCTGATTCCGCTGGGCGCGGCGCTGCTGGCGCTGACCGCCGCTTTGGCTGCCTACGTGATGGTGAAGTTCTATGGCGTCATTTTTCTGGGTCAGCATCGAGAGCCTTCCCTTGCCGATGCGCAGGATGCCGACTGGCTGGAACGCATCGGGCTCGCTTGGCTGGCTCTGGGTTGCATTGCGATTGGAGTGATGCCCCAACTTGCGCTCCGGGCCGCAGGCGCGGTGACAGCCGGGCTTCTGGGGCACACCGTGAACCTTGCTTCTCCCTTCTGGTGGATTGCTCCGATCGCATCCAGGCATGCATCCTACAGCGGACTGATTCTGCTGGCGGGAATTGTCGCAGTGGTGGGCGTTACGTTTGTGATGGTGCGCTTGCTCGCTCACGGCCGCATCCGGCGGAGCGCTGCGTGGGACTGTGGCTATCCGTGGCAGACCTCGCGGATGCAAGATACTGCGGAAGGTTTCGGCCAACCGATTCGACATATCTTTGGAACGTTCTTCCACATGGAACGCGAACTTCCAGCGCCCACCGACACCGCTCCGCATTACCGAGTTCATATTGAGGACCGGCTATGGCGGACACTCTATCTGCCCATCGCGCGAGGAGTACAGCGGCTGGCGGACTGGATCGGACTGCTGCAGGGGGGACGGTTGGCCCTCTATCTGCTCTACAGTTTTCTGACATTGATTGCTTTGCTGGTGTTTGTCCTATGAGCACACTCACTATGGTTCGTCAGTTCGGCGAAGTGCTGCTAGCCATTGCCATTGCACCGCTGTTCGCGGGATGGATTGGGCAGTGCCGTGCGTGGCTGCAGAACCGGTCCGCTCCCCCACTGACGCAGCCGTACCGCATGTTGCGCAAGCTGTTCCATAAAGATGCGGCTCTCGCCACGGACGCCTCTCCGCTGTTTCGCACCACTCCCTATATTTTGTTTGGGACCATGGTGCTGGCGGCAGCCATTATTCCGTCGGTCGCGACCGATCTACCTTTTGCGCGCGCAGCGGATGCGATTGCACTCATCGGTCTGTTCGCCACGGCGCGGGTTTTTCTTTCCCTGGCGGCCATGGACATTGGCACAGCGTTTGGCTCAATGGGCGCACGCCGCGACATGATGATCGGATTTCTGGCGGAACCGGCCTTATTGATGGTTCTGTTCAATGCCTTTCTGTTGACTGGAAGCACGGCTTTGCCAAGCGTCGTGGAGTCCTCCACGGCTCATGCGTTCCCGATTGATCCCAGCCTGGTCTTCGCGGCGGTCGCGTTTCTGATGGTTCTGCTGGCCGAGAACGCGCGCATTCCCATTGACAACCCCGCAACCCATTTAGAGCTGACTATGATCCATGAAGCGATGGTGCTGGAATATTCGGCTCGTCATCTGGCGCTGGTGGAATGGTCTTCCGACTTAAAGCTGTTCAACTACGCCTGCATCGGATTTGCACTCTTTCTGCCGTGGGGCATAGCGACCCCCGGCGCCGATGGCAGCCTTGCGCTGGGAGTCGCCGTTATCGCACTGCTGGCAAAGCTGCTGGTAGCTGGAGCAGCGTTAGCATTGATCGAAACTCTATCCGCGAAACTACGAATCTTTCGTGCCCCGGAGTATCTGGCGACGGCTTTCCTGCTCGCCGTGCTGGGTCTACTGGTTCATCTTCTACTGGGAGCTTAGAGACAATGCGGCCATCCAACCTGATTGCGGAGCTGTTGAAACTGCTGGCGGCGAGTCTGCTGTTGATCTCGTTTGCGATGCTCTCGCGGCGGCGCACGCAGCGGCTGATCACACTCTTCGCGTGGCAAGGCTCGGTGCTGTTTGTGTCCACGCTGCTGGTGGCTTACAGTGCCGGCCTTACGGAACTCTACTACTCCGCCGCATTGACCCTGGCGCTGAAGGTGATTGCGTTGCCGTGGATTCTGCATCGGCTGATCCAGCGTCTTGGAGCCCAATGGGACAGCGAACCGCTGGTGAATATCCCCACGACGATGCTGGTCGGTCTGGGCCTGGTTATCTTCGCTTTCGGGTTGGCGCAGCCTATCAGCAGAATGGCTACCACCATTACCCGCCACACCATCGGTGTTGCGCTCGCCGTAATCTTTCTTGCCTTCCTGATGATGATTACGCGGCGCAAAGCCATTACCCAGGTGATTGGATTTCTGGCGATGGAGAATGGATTATTTTTTGCCGCCACCAGCGCGACCTACGGTATGCCCATGGTGATTGAGCTGGGCATAGCACTGGACCTTTTAGTGGGATTTTTTATTCTTGGAATCTTTTTCTTCCAGATTCGCGAGCAGTTCGACAGTCTGGATTTAAGCCATCTGGAATCATTGAAGGAGGAGTGAATTGGATCTATTGATCGTTCTGGGCTTGCCGCTGCTGGGGGCGCTCCTTCTGGCTCTGTTTGGAGAGCGTACCTGGGCCGCCGAACTGAATGCCGGCGTGAGCTTTGCAACGCTGGTTGCGGTGGGATTTCTTGTTCTGCGTGTCCTTCGGCATGGCTCGCTGCTGGCCCTGCATGAACAGTTCTTTGTGGACTCCTTCAATGTCTTTCTGGTGGCGCTGACGGCTTTTGTGGGGTTCACCACCGCGCTGTTTTCGCGGCCCTATATGCGCATTGAGGAACAACGAGGTCATCTGAGTCAACGCCGCCTGCGCCTGTATCACAGCATGTATCAACTGTTTATGGCGGCGATGTTCCTGGCCCTTTTGACCAACAATATGGGCTTGCTGTGGGTAGCGATGGAGGCCGCCACGCTATCAACGGTGCTGTTGGTTTCACTGTACCGCACACGCGCCAGCCTGGAAGCGGCGTGGAAGTACTTCATCCTGTGCGGGGTGGGCATTGCGCAGGCGCTGTTTGGCACCATTCTGTTGTACTTTGCGGCCGAGCGTGTTCTGGGCCAGCAAGGCATGACGGCTCTATTGTGGACGCACCTGAACGCGGTGAAGGGGCAGCTTGAACCCCGCGTGCTGGGCCTGGCCTTTGTCTTCCTGTTAGTGGGCTATGGGACCAAGGTCGGGCTTACCCCGCTTCACAACTGGCTGCCTGATGCCCATGCCGAGGGTCCAACGCCCGTATCCGCCGTCCTTTCCGGCCTTTTATTGAACGTTGCGCTCTATGCGGTGATCCGCTGCAAGATTCTGGTGGAAGGATCCATTGGCTCGTATCTTCCCGGCCGGATGCTGATGGGCTTCGGCCTGCTTTCCGCGGTGCTGGGCGCGTTCTTCTTATGGAGACAGCGGGATATCAAGCGGCTCTTCGGATACTCGTCGATTGAACATATGGGCATCATCACCTTTGCCTTTGGAATTGGCGGGCCGATTGCAAACTTTGCGGCCTTGCTGCACATGACGGTTCATTCGCTGACCAAGTCGTCGATTTTCTTTACCGCGGGCCACGCCTCGCAGACCGCCGGCACACAGCAGATGGATGGCATTCGCGGCCTGGTGGGTATCAGTCCGACCATAGGATGGGGGTTGATGCTGGGATCGCTTGCCATTCTTGGGATGCCGCCCTTTGGGGTCTTTGCCAGCGAATTTCTGATTCTTACCACCGCCATGCGGGAACATCCCTGGACAACGCCATTTCTTCTGGTCGCTCTTGGCGTGGCATTCGCCGCGATCTTCCGCAAAGTCCAGCCGATGGTCTTTGGGGAGAGCGACGCTCCGCCCTTACCGCATTCCCCGGCGCTTGTGCCCGTCTTTATCCATCTTGCACTGGTGCTGATGCTGGGCGTCTACATGCCGTTCGTTTTGGCGGATTGGTACCGGGTTGCGGCACGGCTGATAGGAGGGTAAAGATGGCGACGGACTTTATGGAATTACAACCCGCCGCGTTGCCTGCGAATATACGGAGCCACCGTTTCCGTGTGAATCGCGTGCAATGGCTCCAGACTGCGGAGACGTTGAAACGGCGGAACGCGCGCCTGCTCACGCTTTGGGGTACGGATGATCGCGATCGAGATGGCGGTTTTCGCATCTATGCCGCCTATCTTTTGCCCGAGATGGTGATGGTAGTGGAACATTTTATGGATGATTCTCCTTTACCTTCGTATCCCAGCCTTGCAGGCCTTTACCCAGCAGCGTTGCGGATGCAGCGCGGCATGACTGATTTATTTGGTATTGCAACGGACGAGGCGGACTCACGCGGCTGGCTGCGCCATGGGGGCTGGCCGCAGACACTGTTTCCTCTGCGGCGGGATTTCGATGGCAGCCGGCAATATCCAGCGGTCTCCGCGCCTTATGCCTTTGTCTCCGTGGAGGGCGATGGAGTACACGAGATTGCGGTTGGTCCGGTCCATGCAGGCACTATTGAGCCTGGACATTTCCGCTTCTCCGTTGTGGGTGAGAAGGTTTTGCGTCTGGAAGAAAGCTTCGGGTACACGCACAAAGGGGTAGCAAAACTCTTTGAGAGCGCTTCGCAGCAGGAGGGTCATCGGTTGGCTGCGCGGGTCTCCGGGGATTCCGCAGTGGCCTTCTCCTGGGCCTACTGCGCCGCTCTGGAGTCCATTACGGAGACAGCCTGTCCTGCGCGCGCGCTCGCTCTGCGGGCATTGGCGCTTGAACAGGAGCGTCTGGCGAACCATCTGGGCGATCTTGGGGCATTGGGCAACGATGGGGGGTTCGCCTTTGGGCTGACACAATTCTCGCGACTGAAAGAAGATTTGCTGCGCACGAACATCAAGGCCTTTGGCGCTCGCTATCTGATGGATTATGTGGTTCCGGGCGGCGTTGCGGTCGATTTGACGGCGGATGCGCGTGGCCTGCTGCTGGACCTCTACGACGCCTTGGAGCCAGCGCTGACGCAGATGCGCTGCATCTATGATGAGCATGCAGGATTGCAAGATCGCTTTCGGGAGACGGGAAGGTTAGAGCAGGCAACAGCCGAGACGCTCGGCGCGATTGGCTTGGTTGCGCGAGCCTCTGGCATTGCCTGCGACCTGCGGGTAGACCATCCGTGGGCGCCGTATGACTCCCTTAGTCCAAAGCTGACGGTGCAGGCTGGCGGAGATGTTGCCGCGCGGGTGCAAGTACGCTTCGATGAGATTCTTGAATCCCTGCGGCTGTGCCGTGTGCTTCTCTCCGCGGTTCCTCAAGACGGGATCCGCAGCGCGGTTCCCATGGCGAACCCAGGGGCTCTGGGCATCGGCCTGGTGGAAGGGTGGCGCGGCCCGGTGATGCTTGCACTGGAGACTGGTCCGAACGGCAGTATCCGGCGCTGCCATGCGCACGATCCGTCCTGGCAGAACTGGCCGTTGGTGGAGTATGCGGTTCTGGGCAACATCGTGCCGGATTTCCCCCTCATCAACAAATCCTTCAATTTGTCCTACAGCGGACAGGACGGGTGATACGACCATGTGGAACACGCTTTCGCGTATGCTGCAAACCGGCGTGCTGACCGAGCCTCTACCGGCTGCCGGCCAAACTGCGCCGGACCTGGAAACAATGCAGACGGAGCTATTGGAGATCGTCGGACGAGCACTATGCATCCGGCATGTCGATGCCGGTTCCTGCAATGGCTGTGAGTTGGAGATTCAGGCGCTGAATAATCCCTATTACAACCTGGAAGGGGCAGGGATCAAGTTCGTGGCCAGTCCGCGTCACGCGGATCTATTGCTCGTGACTGGCCCGGTTTCCGTGAATATGGAAGAGGCTTTGCAGCGGACCTACAACGCAATGCCCGATCCCAAGTTCGTGGTTGCGGTGGGGGACTGTGGAGGTTGCGGCGGGGTGTTCGGCACGAGCTATGCGAGCAGGGGTGGCGTAGCCAACGTGATTCCTGTGAACTATACGGTGACGGGTTGTCCGCCCAGTCCGGCGGCCATTATCAGCGGCATTCTGCGAACCGTTCGTCCCCGCAGCAGCAGGGCTTGAGATGAATTCGTTGACCATTCGGATCACCGTCGGATTCTTCTTGGGAGTTCCATTCGGCAGGGGCTCCGCACGCGCCGTCCCCGCATTTCGCAAATGAAGGGCCGATAGGGGGAGGTTCCCTGCTTCATCGCGGCAGTCAAGTCCTCAACGCTCTGTACATTGGCTATTTCTCGGGGGTCGTTCTTGCTGGCTCTGGTTGGTTAGGGGGCCTGTTCGCGAGGTGGGTGAGCGTCCTGCGAGAGACTTGCGGGGGTTTCTCTAGTACGGGGCCAACAGAGCAAGCGCACCGCCTTGATAGCCATCGATTTTGATGGTGAAGTAGCCGGCATAGCAGGGATCACGGAGGTGGTCACGCGCATCAGGCGGCAGGACGGCGCCAGCCCCAAACTTTGCCCAACTCCCCCCTGAAGCAGCGCTGCCACTTGGCCGGAGGCAGCCCAACGGGGCGTCCCATGTGATGATGCACACTTGCACAGTGCGGCATACCGTGCATGATAGGGGAAGAGGGACACGATCGCCGGACTTGCGGGCATTGCATCTTCGATCCGTCGGAATGACTCCTTTAAACGAGCATTTTGTGGTAGGAAAGGAGAAGGCGCCGCTTCTTGAATCGGCATTATGGAACGGCAATTGCAGACCGGTAGGAGAGCCCTCGTGGAGAAGCGTATCCCGGAACAGGAATCGTGTTTAATCCATCACGAGCAGCTCAGCGAAGATACAAAGGCTGCGCTGTACGGTGTCACGCAGGTGCTTGCATCCGTAGATAGAACCTTCGTTTGTATGGACGCATCGTTTCGTATCGTGCATGCGTCCTATCTGCTGGACGACCTGATCGGTAGCGGCGTGGCCCGGACGCTTCCCGGCCACAGCATCGAGGAGTTGCTTGGGTCCAGCCTGATTGGGCCGGGAACACCCCTTCGACAAGCTTTGCAGGAAGGTTTGAAGCGCGAAGGTTGGCGCGCCACCTTGCAGCTTGGCGAAGGGACCAGGCGTCTCGTCTCCATTACTGCCGCACCCCTTCTGCACGGCGACGCCTCCATCTGCGACCCGCGCGTAGCTTATGTCATTCTGCTGCGGCCCGCCGAGTCTGAAGGCATCTATTCTGACTCAGCCACCTTTGTCTCCAATGCCGTCGTCTGCTCTCCGGCCATGCAGCGCATCTTTCGCATGGTGGAGGCGCTGCGGCATAGCGAAGCTCCAGTGCTGATCACCGGTGAGAGCGGTGTTGGCAAGGAGGTGGTGGCCAGGGCGATCCACGACAACTCCCCGCGCCGGAACGGCCCGTTCATTGCTCTGAATTGCAGCGCCGTCCCCGCGGATCTACTCGAATCCGAGCTCTTCGGTCACATCTGCGGAGCGTTCACCGGCGCGGTTCGGGATCGCGTGGGACGCTTCGAACTGGCCTCCGGGGGAACGCTCTTCCTGGATGAGATCGGTGACATGCCGCCGGTCCAGCAGGTGAAGCTGCTGCGCGTTCTGCAAGGGGGGCAATACGAGCGCGTCGGCGAGAGCGTCGCGCGGATCGCCGATGTCCGTGTGATTGCCGCAACCAATGCGGACCTGCGCGTCGCCCTGCAACAGGGCAAACTCCGCGAGGACCTCTACTACCGACTCTGCGTCGTCCCTATCGAAGTGCCGCCTTTGCGGCAACGCCGCGAGGACATACCGCCGCTCGCCGAGCATCTCTTGAATCGCATTACGACGGAACACGGTCTGATACGGCGCATCTCTCCACAAGCGATGCGTCTCCTGATCGATTATCCGTGGCCCGGCAATGTCCGAGAACTGTCCAACGTGATGGAGTACGCTGTCGCGGTAGCAAAGATGGAGACGATCCTGCCCGAGAACCTTCCGGAGGAGATCCGAAATTCTCCTCCCATTAGCCGCCAGATCGCCATCGACCGTGAAGCGCGATCGGCGCCTGCGGCTCTACCGCCCGCGCTTCCCCCGACCGAGGCCGAGCAGTTGGTGGCAGCCTTGGAGGCGCACCACTGGAACCGCTCCGAGACTGCGCACTCTCTCGGCCTGAGCCGCTCCACGCTGTGGCGTCGCATGCGCGAATTGCGCCTGACCGACGAGCGCAACGGCTGAAACAAAGTGTGTCAGCCATGCAACGCGATGTTGCAACACGGTGTTTCATTCAACATCTGAATATCCGATAATCCCCTGGAACAATTGCGTTTTCCGGTTTGGCAAAGGACTTGCTTCTACTGACAGCGAAGCACGTACTTCGCTGCATCCGGTACATCCTTGCAGCGGCCGAACGTTGACAGAGGGTTTGCGTCCAGCAGTCTTTGGTGAAAGGGATTCGGTGTTCAAGGTGAAGAAGGCATTTCTATTCGCGTCTGTATGCAGCAAGGCATCTCTGCTCGCTCTTGTTCTGGCGTCTGTGTCCAACCTGGCGCGGGCGGCCGCCCAGGAACGTCCGTTCGAGCTTGCCTACACCACCAGTGGAAACATGGCGCAGGTTGTCCAGCAGGTGGAGCAGAAGCTCACGGCCGCCGGTTTTGAGATCGTGGGCCAATATAGCCCGTACACGGACGCGAAGTTCTCCAAGGGCGAGGTGGTTAGCGCGGAGGTGATCGGTGTTACCAACCCGGCCCTCAAGCAGGCTGCTTCACAAACTGAATTTGGCGGCTACGCGGTGGTACAGCGCGTGACCGTGACCAAAGTAAATGATCAGATTCAGGTGGCATACACGAATCCCGCCTACATGGGAGATGCCTATCGGCTGACGTCAAGTCTCGGCGGCGTTGAAGCGCAGCTCGGCAAAGCCCTGGGAGCGCAGCAGGCCTACGGATCGAAGAACGGCCTGAGCCCAGCCGCCCTGCGGAGTTATCACTACAAGATGATGATGCCGTACTTCACCGACCAGGATCTGTTGGCCACGTACGACAACTATGACAAGGCGCTCGAGGCGGTGAACGCCGGCCTTGCCGCCCACAAGGGTGGAACCAGCAAGGTTTACCAGGTTGCCATCCCCGGCAAGCAGCAGACGCTCTTCGGGGTTGCACTCTCCGGCCCGGCGAACAACGCCTGCGGCGGCGATCTCCACGTCATGAGCATCATTGACGACCAAAGCATCAAGTCCACCGGCCATCTTCCGTACGAGGTCCTGGTCTCCGGGGGCAAGGTTTATGCTCTTCCCGCAAAGTTCCGCATCGCGATCAACTTTCCTGATCTCAGCATGATGGGGTCCAACGGGTTTCTCACCATCCGCTGCGCTCCCGGCTCCATCGAAAAATCTCTCAAGGAGGCCTCGCAATAAGTCTGCTCGTGGAAACGCTGATGAACTCTGGTTCGGGGCGCAACGGCGCTCCGTAACCCCACCCTCCGAAGGCTGTAGGTTGCCAGAAAGGATCCTGCGATGAAAAGCAATCGAACCACGATCATGTCGGTCGGCGAAGACAGAGAGTTCTGCAGGGTGGTGCGCAGCGCCATCCCACCGATTCTTTCGGGCCTGGCGCTGCTGTTGCTGAGCACGGCAGCGTGGGCCACCAACGGATACCAACTCATTGGCGTTGGGCAGTGCGCCATGGGCATGGGAGGCGCGGTTGTCGCCGCACCCTGCGATCCCATGACAGCCATCAGCAACCCAGCCGGACTGGCATGGCTGGCATCGCAAACCGCATTTTCCGGAGAGATCTTTAACCCGGAGCGGAATACAAACTTTGGCTTTGGCAACACCGGCAGCCACACCAACGTCTACGCCATACCAGCTCTGGGCTGGTCAGCACCGGCCTTTCGTCCCGACATCTACTTCGGTGGCGGAATCTATGGCACCTCTGGACTGGGCGTGAATTACTTGCAGCCCAATACCCCTATGGGCACCATCCAGGCATTTAGCAGCATCAACTTTATGCAGATGGCTCCTGCCGTTGCATTCAAGGTGACAGACAGATCCAGCCTTGGCCTGGCGCTTGACGGCGCTGCCGAACAGGTCTCATTCGATGAAACCTTCGGTGGGCAGGGATTCAACCTTATCAGTCCCTCCTGGGCCTATGGCATTGGCGCAACGATCGGCGGCATGTACAAGTACAACGATAAGCTGACCTTTGGCGCCTCGTATAAGTCAGTGATGAAGTTCACGCACCTCTTCTGGCAGGAAAATCAGGAGTTCCTTCCCACAGGTGTGGGCGCCACCGGACCCGTTGGTGTCTCTGGAGGCGAGGGGTCCTACTGCGCCCACCTCAACTATCCCCAGCAAGTGGCCTTCGGCGCGGCCATCTACCCCGTTCACAAATTACTGATTAGCATGGAGGGTCAGTGGCTTAACTGGCATAGCACCATGCATCAATTCAAAGTCTTTGGTCCATGGGTTGGCACAAATAACGTAGCGTTGCCCTTGAATTGGCAAAACGAATGGGTTGCGAACCTTGGCGCCCAATATGACCTGAACAAGACTTGGCAGGTACGAGCTGGTTTTACCTATGGCACGGATCCGATCCACAACTCCGACCTTCAGGCCAACCTGCTGATGCCGGCCATCGTGACGACCGCCGTAACCTTCGGCGCCACGCAGAAGCTGCCGATGCGATGGAGTCTGACCGAGGCCGCCATGCACACCTTCAAGAGCGACGTAACCGATGGAACTCTGTTGGGTATGCCCGTCCAGCCGTTACAAGCTTCCATGTCAGAAAACTCAGTTGGATTCCAGATCGGATATCGCTTCTAGCCGAATCAACTTCAACCGCACACAAGATCTTTGGATCATCGATCAACATGAACAAGCATCCAATTCGCGGCGCATGGGACCTTCGGGATGAACATCCCGCAGGCGTCAGATCAGTATCTCGTCCAGCGATGTTCCTGGCGCCGAATCAGACTTATCCGGCCGCGAAGCAGCCGCTGGGTCAGTCGCTACATGGATACGCTTCTCCCCATGCCACGCTGAAGGATGACTGGACCTCCACGCGGCGCCACTTAATAGTTTCATCCAGTGGCGCAGCAGGACGTTCCGGTTTGGTAACTTGCACAGCTTGCCGCTATCAGCTTGTAACATTGCATCGAAATGTTCCATCTGTCAGACAGCCATGTGACGTGATTTGTGTCACTGCGCGAGATAGCGCAAGGAATTATCGTAAGGAAGGACGAAATAGAACTACGGAGCAACGAGTACTTCGGCAACATGCAAACAGGTCCGGCCAAGATGCATTTTCCGAGCAAACGTAGCACCCACGGCCCGTGGTACTCAGAAGCCAACGAAAGAACAGTTTCGATGAGCGAGAAATAGAGTTTACGCTTGGCCCAATAGTTAAGGAACTTAGCAAATAAGGAAATGCGCAGAAGGTTCATGCCGAAGGAGGAAGGATGATCACGAAAACAACGGATCGAGATCGCCACCTGGACTGCGTGCGCATGGGCGACTTTTTCATGATCTTTGCCCACGCGACTCGGATGCGCATCTTTTGTGCGCTGCAGAACGGCGGAAAGACGGTGACGCGGATTGCAGCGGAAGCGGAGATCTCCGTATCGAACGCTTCGCAACATCTCCGCCTGATGCGCGACCGTGGCGCAGTTACATCCGAACGGCAGGGACAGACAGTCTTCTACAAAATGGCGGACAACAGGTTCTTCGAGGCCGCCAACCTGATCCGCGACGCTTTGGAAGACTTGAGGCGGTCGGAAGAATTTGAAGCGCCGTCCTCCTGCTCCCTGGAAGTAGACCCAAACATAAGCCAACCCGGCGACGTTTCAGTCGCAGCACGATTCACGAATCACAGCTAACCAAAGGAGCACATCATGACTACAGAACAACTTTCCACCCTCACCGCAGACAAAGTAATCGACGCCCGTGGCACCGCCTGCCCTGGTCCTCTTCTCGAAGCCAAGAAAGGCATTGGCGCCGTCAAGGTCGGTCAGGTCATCGAGGTGAAGTCAAACGATAAGGGCTCGCGCAAAGATCTTGCTACTTGGTCATCGAAGGTAGGGCACGAGTTTCTGGGACTAGTAGAGGCGGACGGACACGACCGGCTCTTTGTTCTTCGCAAAAAGTAGAGGTTCCGGAAGTAGAGGTTGGGGAGGTTGCCGCTTTCCACGGCAACCGTCCTTAGCAAAAGAATTATCAAGACCGTGCAAGGAAATGCGCGGTCTATCAAGGGGTGCAGCATGGCTGATGGATTCACACCGAAAATACTTGTGCTGGCTACCGAAAAGTGTGCCTACCCGGGCGCAGACGCAGTAGGCAAAGCTCACCTGGAGTACCCTTCCGAGGTGTTCATCCTGCGGGTTCTATCTCCCGTTCTGTTCCCTGAAGACTTCTATCTTAGGGCCTACAGCAAAGGGGTTGATGGCATCATCATTGCCGCCTGCGGCTCGGATTGTCCTTACCACGGAGCCTATGAACGGCTGGCGAAGCGCATCGACGATCTGACGGTTCACATGAAAGATGGCGGCCTGGAGATAGAGCGCATCCGCCTGACCGCGATCTGCACGGTATGCATCAAGGCGTTTCTCAAGGAGATCGCTGAGATGGAAGAGAACCTCGCGCGGCTAGGGCCCGTCAACCGCACCTTGGCGGAAACGCTTCGCCAGGAGTCGCGCCAACGGCTGGTAACCTCAGCACGCTACAGCTTGGCCAGCACCATAACAACTGGAGAAAGGGTCGCGTTATGACAACGAGTACGCAGGATAAAACTTCCTATCGGCCCGACGCCATCATCGTCGGCGCAGGCATCGCCGGCATGCAATCGGCTCTCGACCTCGCCGACCAGGGACTGCAGGTGCTCCTCGTGGAACGTCAGTCCAGCATCGGCGGTCACATGATCGCGCTGGCCAAAGTCTTTCCTACGCTTGATTGCGCCAGCTGCATCACCGCGCCGAAGATGTCTGCATCCGCGCACCATGAAAACATCCGCATCATGGTCAATACCGAAGTGCGGGGCATCCGAACTGTCAGAGGAACGCACTTTGTAAAGTTGTTCAAAAAGGCAACGTACGTCAACTTTGACAAGTGCATCGGTTGCCGTCTGTGCGAGTATGCCTGCGATAGCGAATATCCCGATCCTTTTGAAGAGGGGTTGGGAGCCAAGCGCGCCATTGCGGTTCCCTTCACCAACGCGATTCCGCAAAAGGCTGTGCTTGATCCGGAACTCTGCACTACCTGCGGAAGTTGCGCCCGGGTATGCCCGACCGACGCCATCGAATTCGACCAGCAGTCCGAGGAAGTGGAGATGGAGACGGACGCCGTAATCGTCGCCTCAGGTTATGCTCTGAACTCCCTCAGTGTGAAGCCGCAGTACCACGCTTTGCAGAGCAAAAACATTATTTCAGCGCTGACGATGGAGCGTCTCCTGGCGCCTCACGGACCCTATGGCCGGGTGCTCCGCCCCTCTGACGGCAAAGTTCCTTCCTCAGTCGCTTTTGTGCTGTGCGCTGGTTCTCGCGATGCATCCATTGGCGTTCCCTACTGCTCGCGCGTCTGCTGCATGTACTCCATCAAGATGGCCATGCTGCTCTCCGGCGCTCTTCCCATCGCGGATATCACCATCTACTACATGGATATCCGTGCGTTTGGAAAGGGTTACGAACAGTTCTATCAAAACGCTAAAGCGATGGGCATAAACTTCGTCCGCGGGAAAGTTGCCCGCATCGATCCCATCGAAGACGGCGATCTCTCTCTTCATGTCGAGACCACGGAAGACGCGGAGAACATCCTGCAGGAACGGCGGCATGACCTTGTCGTACTGGCGCAGGGGATGGTTCCAGAGTGGAATCCGTCGATTGGAACCCCAGTCGCGGTGGCCTCCGATGGCTTTGTAGCCACACCCATGCTGACCGCCCCAACTTCCACCACCGCCAACGGCATCTTCGTCGCCGGCGTCGCCGCGGGCCCAAAGGATATCGTCGACACGATTGCCGAGGCTGGAGCCGCTGCGATGCAGGTCAGTCAATATCTCCACCAGAAGCGCGGCGCCGCCGCAGTGGAATACGCACAGGACCCGGTATTGGTTGGATAAGCCGGACCAAGTCAACAGCATAACGGAAAAACCCGAGAGGAGGCGTATGAGCGACAATAGCCATTCCACAGGACAGCCCGCAAATGAAGACCACGAGAACATTGTTCTCAAGGACGACACCGAGTATGGAAGACAGCACGAGATTATCAAGCAGAAGCAAGCGGAAGACCGCGAACGAGCTGGAGATCCGGCAGAGCCTAAAGTGGGAGTTTACATCTGCCGCTGCGGCGGTAATATCTCTGACGTCGTCGACGTGGAGCGCACAGCTCAGATCGTAGGTATGGTGCCAGGCGTGACCATATCCAAGGTTCACACCTTCATGTGTTCCGACCCTGGTCAGCACATGATCAGTAATGACATTCTGGAGAACGGTCTGGATCGCGTCGTCGTGGCGTCGTGCTCGCCGTTCCTGCACGAACAGACCTTCCGCGGCGCGGTTTCGCGCGGCAACCTGAACCCGTATCTTTATGAGCACGTCAACATACGGGAGCAGGGCTCCTGGGCGCATAAGCATGATCCTGAGGGAGCAACCCAACTGGCCATTCGCATGATCACGGCGGCCGTAGGGAGACTGCAGAACGCACAGCCGCTCGATCTGATCAAACTGCCGAACCATCGCAAGGCGCTGGTCATCGGCGGCGGGATTGCAGGCATGAAGGCCGCGGCTGAACTGGCGGCGCGCGGCATCCTGGTGTTGCTGGTGGAGAGCTCGGGTCGGCTGGGTGGCCAGCTCAACGAAAGGGGTCGCGTCTATCCCTCAGAGACGATGGCCAGCGAGATTGTTGCCGATCTTGAGAAGCAGGTTCGAAACAACGACAAGATCGATCTTCTGCTCAATAGCAAGGTCACCGCGGTTGACGGCTTCATCGGGAACTTCCGCACTGTCATTGAGGGTCCCTTTGGTCCTGCGGGCGGCTTTGACAAACGCGATGCTCTGGTAGGCGCAATCGTCCTGGCCACGGGCTATCGTCCCTACGTGCCCCGTGATGGAGAGTTCCTCTATCATCAGGATCCGTGCGTGGTGACCACGCCCGAGTTTATCCAGATGATGCAAAATATGGATCCTGCGGCCAAAAGCTTTGAGTACAACGGACGCAATATCCGCAGCGTCGCCTTCCTCCATTGCGTTGGTAGCAGGCAGTTGGATGGCGTGCATGAGCCACAGCCGGATGGAACGCTGAACAAGTATTGTTCCCGCACCTGCTGCAGTACGATTCTTCAACAGGCGCTGGCTCTCCGTAAGCGCTTCCCAAAGATTCAGGTGTACGATTTTCACCGCGACATTCGAACCTACGGTCGAGGCGAAGAAGACTACTACATCAATGCGAGCAAGGAGGGCGTGGTCTTCTTCCGCTTCAACGGCGAAGATCCGCCTCAGGTAGAACGTACGATGGACGCCAAGGGGCATCTGCCGCGCAGCCGCAAGGCAGGTCCGATCACCATTACGGTAAAAGACATGCTCACCTGGGGAGAAGATCTGGCAGTTCCCGTGGACATGGTCGTGCTGGGTGTTGGCATGACGCCGTCTCCCATCCAGGATCTCATCGAGAGCATCAAGCTACCCACGGGCGAGGATCACTTCCTCCAAGAGGTCCATCCCAAGCTGCGCCCGGTTGAGGTGGCTGTGAATGGCGTCCTGCTGGCCGGCACCGCGCAAGCCCCAATGAACATCCAGGAGACGCTCAACGCCGCCGGCGCCGCGGCCGTGAAGGCAGCGGCCATGTTTGCCCACGAGATGGTGGAGCTGAATCCATTCGTCGCCTCGGTCGATTCCTCACTCTGCTGTGGAGAAGGAATCTGCGTTACCCAGTGCGACTACGAAGGGGCTCTGCAACTGGTAGAGAAAGAGGTGGATGGACAGACGGTGCAGCGTGCCGAGGTCAACGCTGGTCTTTGCGTCGGTTGTGGCGCGTGCGTCCCGGTCTGCCCGCATCGCGCTCTAGAGCTCAATGGCTGGCGTCTGGATCAGTTTGAATCGATGGTGGACGGCCTGATGGCCGATATCCCCCACGGAGACTGCCAACCTGAACTGGTGCATCTGGGTTGATCTGAACAGGTCAAGGGAGAGATAGATCATGGCGAAGAAGACACTTACACCCGAAGAAAAGCAAGCGCTGATGACCATGCGTGAGCGCATGGGCGGCATTAGCGACGCCAAGAAGGAACATCAGAGGCAGCTTGTCGCTGCGCGCAAGGGGATCCGAAAGTTGCTGGCCGAAAAGCCGGCAACCGTACCCCAGATCGCTGCTGCGCTTCAACTCCCCACAGACCAGACTCTGTGGCACCTGACAGGCATGCGCAAGTATGGGTTCGTAACCGAAGCAGGCGAAGACGGAGACTATCTGCTCTATGCCCTGGTTCAGAGCGAAGAAGCCACCGCAGCCGGTCACTAATACAAACTCCGAGGAATGGTCATGGCACACGCGATCGATGTCGCACTATTGGAAAAGATCAAGAAGCACGGCGCCGACGGCACGCTGAATGTGAGTGCGTGCTTCAACTGCGGGAATTGCACAGCGGTTTGTCCGCTCGCGGAGGATTCCGCAGGCTTTCCCCGCCGTATCATTCGCATGGCGCAAGTAGGAATGGAAAAGGAACTCCTGGCGCAGGAGGATCTGTGGCGATGCTATGCGTGCGGTGAATGCACCAAGACCTGCCCGCGGGAAGCCGATCCCATGCAGTTTATGGCAGCGGCACGGAGCTACGCGATCTCGCGGTATGACGCGACCGGGCTCTCCGGGTTGATGTATCGCTCCCCCGTCTTCAACATCATCGTCTTCCTCGTACTCTCCGGCTTCTTCTCCCTGCTGCTTCTGCGGCGTAAAGGCGAGATGGCCATGGGCAGCAACGGGAATCTCTTCAGCGGCTATGGCTCGACCCAACTCTTCCGCTTCATCCCGGGCGAATGGGTCCATGGCATCGGCATCGCCCTGTTCATCGTGATCGGCCTGACGCTCGCCTTCGGTGTTGTTTCCATGGTGGCTCGCGTGATGGGAAGGAAGAATCAAGCCGGCGAGCGTCCTCCGTATCCCATCGCCGCCCTGATTCCTTCTATCTGGTCAGCGATTGTGGATGCGCTCAATCATGATCGCTTCCGCCAGTGCGACAAGGACGAACCTGCTCCATCGGAACCGCTCCATCTTCGTGCCTGGTTTGTCCATGGCACGATCATGTGGGGCTTCCTTGCGATGCTGCTGGCTACCACGCTCGACTACCTTTTCAAGCCCATCGGTTCTCCCGTTCCGCCCTGGTATCCCATGCGCATCCTGGGCCTGGTGGGTGGCCTGGTATGCCTCTACGGCCTGAGCATCGCCATCGGTCGGAGAATCCAGGCCAAGGAGACTCCCTATGACAAGAGTTCCTTCGGCGACTGGTTTTTCCTGGTGCTCCTGACGGCGACCGTATTGACTGGTCTTGGCACCCTCATCGTGGTCTATATGCCCCATCCCACCCTGTTCGGATACGTGACCTTTATGAGTCACATCGTACTGGCCATGGATCTGATCGTTCTTTTGCCGCTGACCAAATTTGCACATGTGGTCTATAGGACGCTGGCGCTGGCCCTCCATGAGTGGGCCAAGGCTCCCGCTCCCGAGACAGCGGCCGCTGTCGCAACGCATTCGTAACTGAGTTTCTGATTCAGAAAGGAAGACCATCATGTCTGAGACACCCTCTTTACTGGAGATGCAACAGGCAATCGAACAGCTCAGCGCCCGTGTCGAGACCATCGAACGGAACGCGGGCGACAACCGCTTGGCGCTGGGCGTGATGTCAGGAAATCTGGACACGACCATAGCCGCCTTCATCATCGCCCTGGGAGCCACAGCCTACGATATTGAAGTGGACATGTTCTATACCTTCTGGGCTGTCGCTGCTCTGCGCGATCCCAAAAAGAAAGCTAAGAAGAACTTCATGGAGAAGATGTTCGGCCGCATGCTGCCCGGCAGTTCCATGTCGCTTCCACTGAGCAAGATGCAGATGTGCGGTATGGGGCCCAGGATGATTCGCTCTGTCATGAAAAAACATGGAGTGAAATCTCTGGAGCAACTGATGAAAGAGGCCGGCGAAAGCGGCGTTCGCATCCATATCTGCGAGATGTCCATGGGGGTGATGGGTTTCAAAGAGGAGGAGATGATCGATTACCCGAATCTGGACTATGTCGGTGTCGGAACCTTCATCCAGCTCATGGGCGAGGCGAAGCAGGCCTTCTTCCTCTAACGGGTTGGTGCTGTCGCACGCACTTCGCTGGGTATGTGCGGCAGCGCCTTTTTGCTCCGCGAGGGCATTGAGCTTCCACCATTCGCCCGCATCCAATTCAGGAATATGTTGAAAAACTGTTTTCGGCGTCTGCTTGCGATCGAAAGCGAGTGCGCGGAGATGTGTCCCCATAATGGATCGAATTCTTCTGGGTCATGTTTGTGCGAAGTTCATCCGAACTCAAACGCTATTTTGACGAGAATCGCCGTTGTTTTGCGCGATCCTGGATACAACCCAACCAGTGGGATGCAAATGCTATGACCACCCTGGATCAAATGCGGGTCGTGATTGTGGGGGGCGTCGCCGGGGGTGCGAGCGCCGCTGCTCGCGTTCGGCGCCTATGCGAACAGTGTGAGGTCGTCGTACTCGAACGCGGGCCCTACGTCTCCTTCGCTAACTGCGGCCTGCCCTATCTTGTCGGCGGAGAGATTGCGGATGTGGATTCCCTCCGGGTCCACACGCCGGCCTCGCTTCGCGCCCAACTCAATCTCGATGTCCGGATCCGCTCTGAGGTTCGTTCCATCCAACGAGAGCATCAGGTGATCACGGTTGCTGAGCTTGAAACTGGCCGCGAGTATGAGCTGCACTATGATGCACTGATTCTCGCCACCGGCGCTTCGCCAGTTCTCCCACCGATTCCCGGCATTGGCCGCGCCGGCCACTTTTCGCTCCGTGATATTCCCGGTTCACAACACTTTGAAGCTTGGATCAAGGACTGCTGGTCCTGTCGCGCTGTGGTTATCGGCGGTGGGTATGTTGGGCTGGAGATGGCCGAACAGCTCAAGCGCCGTGGCCTACAGGTGACGATTGTGGAAGGCCAGCCGCAGGTGATGGCGCCGCTTGATCCTGAGATGGCCGCGTGGTTGCATGACGAACTGCGGGACAATGCGGTGGACCTCTACCTGAATGACCCCGTCACAGCCTTTGAAGAACGGCGTGCTGGAGAGAATGCTCTCGCCTCGGTGGTCGTACTCAAGAGTGGACACCGAATCGAAGCCGATGTTGTTTTACTCGGTCTCGGCATCCGGCCCGAATCGCGGCTGGCCAGAGAAGCTGGGCTGAAGATCGGCGCGCTCGGAGGCATCCACACCAATGCGCACCTGCAGACCAGCGACCCGAAGATCTGGGCCGTGGGCGACGCCATTGAGGTTCGCGATGCCGTTACCGGAGCGTGGAGCCTTCTGCCTCTGGCAGGTCCTGCGAACCGCCAGGGACGAGTAGCGGCTGACAACATAGCCGGCCGTCTCTCGACCTATGATGGCGCCTGGGGCACCACCATCCTGCGGCTCTTTCGCCTTTCCGCAGGCTGCACTGGAGCAAACGAGAAGTCCCTGCGGAAGGCCGGCATTCGCTTCGAGCGAGTCCACCTGCACCATGCTTCCCACGCCGACTACTACCCAGGAGCAGAGTCGATCGCCGTTAAAGTTCTCTTCTCCCCGGATAGCGGTAAGCTTCTGGGGGCGCAGGCCGTCGGGCGTGACGGAGTTGACAAGCGCATCGATGTCTTCGCCACCGCGCTCAAGGGCGGTCTTACCGTGAACGAAATTGCAGAGCTTGAACTCGCCTACGCCCCGCCCTTCAGCTCAGTCAAAGATCCTGTCAACATGGCTGGGATGGCGGCACAGGATGTTCTTGCCGGTGATGCACGGGTTCTTCAGTGGAACGACATGAAAGGACTCGATCGCGGCAAAGTCCTTCTTCTCGACGTACGCCGTGCTGACGAGCGCGCCTATGGGTTCATTCCCGGGTCCATTCATATTCCTCTGAACGAACTCCGCTTTCGAATCTTCGAACTGCCGCGTGACCGCGAAATCATCCTTACCTCCCAATCCGGCCAACGGTCTTACTTCGCCTCTCGCATTCTTATTCATCACGGTTTTCGAGTGCGGAATCTGACCGGTGGTTACAGAACCTGGAAGACCGCCGCGGGTTCTGGTCCTGTCTATGCCGCCCGATCTCCAGAGCCAACCTGGGCAGCCCGCGAGCCTTAGCGCTATGCTTCAAGCTATCCGCCGCTTGGTTTTCCGGCGACATCTTCGTCGCCGAAGTGTTGCTGCTGAGAGGTATGCGCCTGAAACGCCAGATGGACATAGGGACTTATCAACCGGTGGCTTCGCTCCCATGCGCATAGCGTCGGCCGGGTTGTCCCGATTGCGCTGCTATCTCAACGGACGATTCGAGGACAACTGAAAGGGGCGCCGGGCGGCATGACCTCCACCTTGATGCCGCTCACCCGGTCACGGAGCGGCAGACTGTTTGGATGCAGTGGCGCAAATCCATCGCAGGAGATTGCCTTGCGGCGTTGCATGCAAACGCTGTGCATGTTCCACGCAGGCTAGCGCCTTCAAGCAATCGCCGTGCCGCAGCAACTCGCGTGCCTCCTGACGCAGGCGGTAGGCGTGAGCCAGGAATAGCATCAGCGCGGTCAGATCCGCGCCGCAGCGCGTGCATCGGGCCGCACCGCGAAAGCGCGCTCGGCAGACTGGGCAAGAGGCAGCGCCCGGCGGATCGGCCGTCATGCCCGGCCTTCCACGAAGAACAGCAGTTCGCGCAGTTCGTGCAGCGCCCGATCGAGAGCCTTGGCGTCCTGACTTTCCATCGCCGCCTCGATCGTCTGGTTCAGGTCGATCACCTCTTCGCGATCATCCTCGTGAATCTGATCGAGCAGTTCACGGGCGCGCTCGATCATCTTCCGTCCCTCGGCGGCCAGCGCATCCCAATCTCCAGCATCGTTCCGCGATGGCAGAACCACCACTCGCGCGTCTCCGGCGCCATGATCTTCCGAAGCTTCGAACTGGCTCGCATCTTCATCGAATGCCTCGTCGAGTTCGTCATCCAGCAAGTCATCGTCCTGCCGCGTGGCGTAGAGAGCCTCCAGCCGCTTGCGCGCGGCGGCGATCTCGGCCTCGCTTTTCGCTTCGAGCGCGCGGGCGATGGCAATGTGCTTGGACAGCCCGGAGCGTTTTTCGATGGCCGTGACATTAAGGATGCCGTCCAGGTTCAGGCTCATGCGGCAAAGAACCTCGTTCTGCTCGCGCGTGGGCGTTAGTCCCTTGATTCGAAACTCTCCCACGAGAATGTTGCGCAGAGCGTCTTCGTCCTCGCCCTCGTAGACCTGGACATCGACCTCTTCCTGATAGGGATGGCTGGTGTAGAAGCGTTCCGTGCGAGTGATGGGCAACGGGCTGTTGCGCTGAATGATGGCGTTGTAGCAGTAGGGGTACTCAACGCCGCCTCGTTCGCCGAGAAACGAGACACCGAAGGAGTACGGGGTCACGTCGACCAGCACGCGATCGATCTGACAGCCTGCCAGCCGCGAGGCCAGCACGCCGGCGCCCAGCGCCACGCACAGGTCGGGATGAACTTCTCCGCGCGGCTCCAGGCCGGTGCGCTCCCGAATCAGGCGCGCGACCAGCGGCGTGCGCGTGGAGCCGCCGACCAGCAGAATCGCGTCCAGGTCCGACGGCGTTTTTCCGGCGTCCGCAAGCGCCTTTGAGAGGTGTTCGAGGGTCTGCTCGATCAGCGGGCGGATCATCGCTTCGTACTGCTCGCGCGTCACCTCCAATTCGAGATGCAGCGGCTTGCCATTGACGGTGGCCAGCGACTCCTCGCGGACCGTGACCTCCGGCTCGAAGCTGAGGCGGCGTTTGGCCTCCTCAGCAGCCCACCACAGGCGGGCTCGGGCTACAGGATGGCCGGTGCGCAGATCGATGCCGTGCTCGGAGTGAAAGTTGCTGAGCAGGTGCTCGGCAAGCAAATCGTTGAAGTCGTCCCCGCCCAGATGATTGTTGCCGTGGCTGGTGAGCACCTCAGTGACGTCGCCTTCCAGTGAAACAACCGAGACATCGAAGGTTCCGCCACCCAGGTCGTAAACCATGGCGGTGTGGCGGCTGCCCTCGCCATAAGCCAGGCTCGCCGCCGTCGGCTCATTCAGGATGCGCACGGCTTCGAGGCCGGCCAGTTGCGCCGCCTCGCGCGTCGCCTGGCGCTGCGCGTCGGAAAAGTACGCGGGAACCGTGATCACCGCCCTCTTGACCGGCCGCTCCAGCTTGCGGCTGGCCCAGGAGGCAAGCTCGCGCAGGATGAGCGCAGAGATCTCCGGCGGCGTGAACTCGCGGTCGCCAAGAGAAACCGTCTCCTGGCTGCCCATCTTGCGCTTGATGCTGCGCACGGTGCGGTCTGGATAGAGCACAAGCTGGTTGCGCGCCGCCTCACCCACCAGTAACTCGCCAGAGGGAGAGATGCCCACCACCGAAGGCAAAATCTCCTTGCCGTCCGAGCTCAGAATTCTTACCTGGCCGTCGACAAAGGCCGCAACCTCGGAGTTCGTGGTGCCTAGATCGATGCCGACAATCACTTCGTCTTGTGCGCCATCGATCATTTCGCTTGCTGCTCCACTGTTCGCTGTTGCGTGGATGGAATCGTTCATTTGAGTTTGCCTCCCGTGTTGCGCGCCACCTTCACCTGCGCGGTGCGATAGATTTTTCCGTTCCACTCGAAGCCGTCTCGATAGACCGCGACCACCGTCCCTTCAGGCACATCGGCGGTCTCCTCGATGTCCACCGCGTTCATGCACTGCGGATCGAAGACGCGATTCAGACAATGGATGCGGTCCACGCCGCAGTCCACCAGCGCCTCATCCAGGCGATCCAGCGTGAGGCTGTAGCCATGGGAGAGCGCTAGCAGCACCTCCTGGAGGTGTTGCGCATGGCGGCGGCCCCTCGCCAGCCAACGAACCCGACGCGGCAGCCGTGCGGGCGCCAGCTCATCGGCCGCATTGCGCACGGTCGCGATGCCGCGCTCCATGCGGTCACGCAGATCGAGCAGCAGATCGATCTCCTGCTTTCGGGGCTGGCTGCCGCCAGAAGCTTCGCGCCCGGTCTCCTGTGCGCCGTCCGGTTCCACCACAGCTTCCTGGTCCGGCGCATCGCTGCTTTGCGCGCTCTCGATCAGGGTTTCGTTCAATTGCTTGAAGAGCCGTCCCTGCACGCGAACTTCCTGCGCCAGCGTTGTCATGGCAGCCCACAATGAATAAAGATCGCCGCCTTGATCGGCGGCCCGCGCGTCTTCAAATGGCGGAAGTGGTTCGCCGTTCGCGAGCGCGGAGAGCAACTCCGGGGGCAGCCCTTCGGGCGGCTGCTCGTCCTCAAGCGCGCGGTCGAGCCAGGCGGCAAAGTTGCGCACCATCCGTTCGCGCTCGTCGGGAGAAACCTCCGCCGGGGAGGGATCCACATCCATTTCCATCTAGCTTTTCTCCTTGAGCGCAGCCAGCCACGGACCGGAACCAACAAACGGCCTTTGATTGTTCATGCCATCAAGCAGCGATTCCAGCGGCGCATTCGGATGGATGGCGAAGAGGGTGTATTGCGCACGCCTGCGCCGGTCGCGCAACAGATCGTAAGCGTCGCGGACCTGCTCAAATTCGGTGGGCGCGCGATCCGGCGGAAACTGCTTGAGCTTAGCGAGATAGGCGGCGCGGATACGCTCGTCGTCCGCATCCGGGCCAACGCCGAGCACCTCATAAGGACGCAATTCTTCTATAGGCTTCTCGTTCATCGTGTCACGTCAAAACAAACTGTCCTGCACCGGTGGTGGAACCGCCTGACGGCTCTTGCGCTTTTTCTTCCTGCTTCCTGCTGCGGCCTCCGGCGGGGTCTCTTTGGAGCCGCCCGGCGACGAACCAGAAAATAATCTCTGGACGGCGGAACCTAGCTTATCCACGATTCCGGGGACGTCCTTGCCGGCGGCCATCGCATCAAGTAGTTCCCTTCGTTCCGCTGGGGGCAGCAGTCCGAGAAGCGCACCGAGTGTCGGCGGAATGCCCTTGGGAAGAGGAACATCGAAATCCTCTTCATCCTCGTCGTCCCAATCCTCATCACGATCGTCGACCGATTCGCCACGGCTTGCGCGGCACTCGGGGCAATCGCACTCTTCCCCAGCGATCGGATCCGGTCGTTCGCCGATCGAATCCAGTTGTTCGGCATAGCGCGACCGGTCGTCGCGCGGTGTGGATGGGAACTTCTTGAACTTCCGCTCCTCTTCAACAATCGCGCTCAATAGCTCTGGAGAAAGGGAAACCCTCTCCTGCCTCTGGCTGAATCGGCTGCCCAATTGATCCAGAACCTTGCCCGCAAGCTCCATATCTCGATCGCGTCGCGCCAGTTCGAGCGCGGCCAGTAAACAGCCCTTCCTGCGGGTGTACATCCAGAAGGGCAAAGCGCGGGCGCGTAGAAACAGAAACCGGGCCTGGGCGTTACCGAGCGCCATTCCCACCGTTGAAACAGCATAGGCCAGCTTCAGGGACGAATTGCCGCTCGCTTTATCCGCCAGCGCCGCTTCTCCAAGGACAAGCAACTGCGCCGCGTCCACGGATCCACCGGACTGGTGAACCGCCGCAATCAGCTTGTCTTTCCATTCGCCGGCGAGGGGCATCGCGAGTCCGACCCAGTTGCCTGCCGAGCAGGCCCGAATCGCGCCGCTCAGCAATTCCGCGGGCGGCGTGCGCCTGGCGTCGAGCGGCGGCAAAGCCACGGAGGTCGGCCATTGTGCCGCCTGGTTGCATCCCCGCAGCAGCAAATGCGCTGCCACCGGTCCAATCGCACCAACCAATTCCCTTTCGTGCTCCTCGCGCGCCGCGTTGTTTTGGTCAACTGCCGCGCAACACCAGCGCAGGGCCAGCGCGAGCATGGCAACTTCTCCGGGACGCATCTCCGGCACGGTCAGCAACTGCTCAATCTCGACTTGCGCCAGATGCGTCTTATGCTCGCGCAGATGCCGCAACACCGAAGCCAGCAACAGCCGCGCCCTTGACCGGCGTACAGCCGGATTCAACCGATCGAGAGCCTCCGCCTCGCCTAGATACTTCAACGCCTTCTTGAATGCATTTCGTTGCTCAGCCGACTCCATCAAATGAAGTAGCGGCGGAATCTCCGTTGGCCGCGCTTTGCGCCAGCGCTCGGCTACCTCGTCGGCGCTCTTTGCATCCTGCTCTTGTTTCGCCCAGCGCAGCCAGGATGCAAAGGCGTCCGCGCTGGCGTCGGCCTGGCAGGCGCGCTCAAAGAGCATCTCCGCCGAAGGGATCCTCGTGCTCTTGTTACCCTTGCCGGCAGTGCAGAGGTCGAAGTCGCCTTCCTCCATCATCTCGATGAGTTCGGCGGGCAGTTTGGCCACCGTCTCAGCCATATGCAGCGCAAGAACGCCGTCCTCCAGCCCACCAGCGGCAAACCAGCCTTCGCGGATGGCCGCGTTGCGAAATTCGCCCCATATGACGATTCCTTCCGCCAGACCCTCCGCCGCGCCCGTCTCATCAAGAGACCGCGCCAGCAGCCGATAAAAATATGCGTCCAGCTTCGGCGAGCCTCCCAGCGCGCCTTCGGCGGCAGGACGCGGAATATGCTGCATGATGCAGCGCACGGCAATGTGCTGGCGCAACCGCTCTCGCAGGGCAGCGTCCACGCCGATGCTGGCCACGGAAAATGCCCGGATCGCGTTGAGAGTTGGCTGCTCCTTTCGGGCCGCAAATGCCGCCTCCAACACCGCGAGAGATGCACGCAAAGCCACACCGCGATCCCTCACCGCCGCGACCAATCTGCTTGCGGACGAGCTGAGTGGAGCTTCTGTTTTCCCGTCAAGCATCGCTGTCATCGGAGGAATCAGGCGCGCCGGTATCGAGTCTGCGGTAATTGCCGCGAGCCATTTCCGGCAGGAGCCGTCCTCGTGCCGGTAATAGCAGGCAATCGCTTGCACCAGCGCCTTCCAGGACGCCAGCGGGCTGCGCCGCGAGACCTGCGGCAAGGCCAGCGTTTCGTCGTTCACCGGTCCTTCCGTCACCGCCCGAAATGCATCACCCAGGGCCGCCGCCGCGCTGCGCAAAGGATGCTCCAGCGGCAATGATTTGACTCCAGCCAGTGCAGAAAGATCGTCGATCCGCTGGCGAATGAAGGCTTCGATCGCCTCTCGTTTCTCCGCATCAAGATCCGCATCGCCAAGCGGCCCCACAATCCCATCGAGCCGCCCTTCCAGCACGTACAGCTCCTGCTCCAGATCCGCCAATCGCGAAATGGACGCCGGAAACCGCTGGCGCACCACGGCGACCAGCGCCTTGGCCTCGGCCGTCATCCGCAGTTGGATGAGATCGGCGATCCGAATCCCGTAGGCCTCTATCAGCAGCGCCTCGGATTCCTCAGTGGCCGCGCGCTTGTAGAGGTCCTTGGCCAGTTGCACCGCCTGCTTGGAGTGCCCACCGGCAATCATCTCCCGCACCCGTTCGACTGCCTCAGACGGCAGATCACCCAGCCCCAAACTCGCCGGTGCGCCCGGCGCCAGAACGGACCGCGGCATTTGTTTTTGCGCCATGAAAACTCTGGAAAGCTGGGATCAACGATCACGAAAAGGATACCGCAAACCTGCGGTCACCCTCCTGTGCAAAGCGTGGGAGCAAATACGAGGATTGGGTCCTCCCTCGCATCGGCGCCTCAGTGATGCAAAGGCAGCCATTGGCAACCCCTGAGAACTCTGCCCGGAGAGCAATGGGCGATATTGCTTGCCACGCGGATCACACGTATCTGTCGTTCCCCTGGGAGGGTTCTGAGCCTGACGCGAGCGCGAGAAACAGGTAATTTCTTGCGCCCATAACCGCGATCACGCGGTTACTTGGTAGCAGTCTTTGCCTGCGCCTGCCAGCCAGGATGTTGGTAGTTGAGAATTGCATTGAAAATAAGGGGGTAACTCCCCACCGTCTCTCCGCGATACACGGGATTATTGGCGAACAGAAGCACGTTGCCATCGCCCAGATGCGCATCCACGACGATCGCGCGTTCTGCAATCGAGGTCGGATTGTCCAGCAACCCGGAGAGCAACATGGACTTGGCATCGGAGAAACGGAGAATCACCTGCGGCCTTAGCTGCGCTGGGATCACCGTAGGATTGTTGCGCATCTGCTCCTCATTCAACGGCGCTGCCTCCCACGGCTTCGGCTTGGGAAGGACCTCCGGCGCAACGTTCTTGCGCCCCTGCACCACATCGCTGTCGTCCACGCTGCCGCGCCCGGTTGGCCGGTGCGAGTAGGGATCCATGAGCATCCGCTCCTCTGCGTCGCTGCCCAGCGTATTGCTTATGTTGAACGCCAGACCCTCTGCGCTTATCACCGGTAACGACGCGGCGTAGCCCCATGCCACCGGATCGTTCGGCGAAACAAAGACCGTGTTCAGCACCGAGCCCACCACGCGCGCCTGGCTGCGTTGCACCGACACACCTGGCGCCAACCCGTTCTCGATCGCAAACTGTGCAGTGTCCTCACTGGTGATGAGCAGACCTCCCTGCGCGACGAAGTTCCGCAGGTGCTCCAGTCCCTCCAACCCCAGGCCTGGCCGCGTATCCGGGGTAGAATCCAGCAGCCCGAGGTTTGGCGTCAACTCCGTCTTCTGCCACGGCAGAGGATTCCCATAGATCGACGTCCCGTTGAGAATGTCCTGAGAGGAAGCATCTCCTATGGGAGCAAACACAATCACGTCATACTTGCTTCGCAGGTCACTCTCTGCCGCCGCCGTCTGGGTGCTGATGTAGCTATAAGGAACGCCCAGATGGTCAAACGCATAGCGCCACCAGCCTTCCGTCTGCGTAGACTGCCAGGTATGCATGAACGCGATGCGTGGCGCCGTCACCGTATGGGTTGCGACCGTGGGCATGGCTGCAAGCCGCACAGCATCCAGCGATAGCGCCTGCAGCGCCGGTGTAAGCGCTGCATCCGTCACATTGTTTATCAGCAGCGAACCCGCGCCAAAGTGCTTCCCGTCCACATCGAACGCCTTTTCTGCAACGCTCACCTGAGCATCCTTGAGCTTGTAGACGAGCGCGAGCAGAGAGCTCTGGCCCGTGTTCGCGATCGCTACCACCGGCCCCGTCCCACTCACCTTACCGGACAGACTTGCGGGGTCCTCCACCATCGTCATCTTCGCCGCAAGAATGGCGGGGTCGGTTATGCGCACCACCTTGAGATTGAACAACTCGCTGAACGACCATCCGGTATCGTCAAACGGATGTTTCTGCGGGTCGTCAGGCGCCCAATATTGACGGTCCAATAGCGCGTCTGCAATGCGCGAGTAGGGCTGATCGAGACGTACCACGAAACTCCCCGCCGGGAAGACCTGTTGTGTCGGTTTATCACCACGTTTGGCCGCGGGAACGCTGGAGGTGGTTGCCTCCGTAAGGCGGCTGATCTCGACATGCTGTCTCCTGAGCACCTGCAGCAACTGCACCTGGCGATTCAACTCCGCGTCATTCTTCGGCAGAATATACGCGGCGGGGCCCTCCACCTTCGGCTTCAATACGGAGCGCTTGCTCTTCTGGTAGTAGTCCTGAAGAAAGTGATGGGTGTTCTTTGAGAAGTAGGACAGGGTAGAGAGCAGCGCGCTTTCCTCATAGTTGTTATTGTCTCGCTGCGACCACATGACCACAGGCAGCGGAGGATTCTGCCGGTACCATGTGCGGGAATATTCCTGCGGCGTCAAGATGCGTTTCTCCGTGTCGGCGCCGCCGTTGCCGAAGGTCTCATACAGCCTGCTGATCCCGTTGTGCAGCCCTGCAAGGAACATGAGATAGCCCGGACTCCAGGTATCGAAGTCGCCGTGGGTAAACACCCCGGGCATCCCAAAGCCAAGCAACTGGTTCACGTTGTTCCAACCCAGCTCTTCCCATTCGCCCGCCAGAATGGGATCGATCCAGGCGTTGTATGGCCCATCGCCTACGGTGTTGTCATAGAGAAACGGCACCGATTCATGCAGATCGTGCAGCACCTGCGCATGCCAGCCGAGATAGGTGTTCAAGACGTTGTTGGTCAAGTCCAGGGTCATGGCCATGGCGTCGCGGTTGTTATCATGGGCCACGTAGTGACCCCAATAGACGAGCCGCGGCCAGTTTTTGCCGGGGTTTGCTCGGTGCCATTTGTAGAGGTCCACCATGCGATCGCGGCCATCCACTTCAACCACCGGAGTGAGGAGCACGATCATATGAGAGCGGATGTACTTTATATAGGGTGAATCGTCCACCGCGAGCCTGTAGGCCATCTCCATCAGCGCGGTGGGGGCGCCTGTCTCCGGCGAGTGAATTGTGCCCGTGATGTAGTAGACAGGGTAGGATGCATCGATGAGCTGCTTTGCCTTGGCATCGTCCATCCCGATCTTTCGCGGATCGGCGAGTTGCGCGAGCCGGGCGTCGTTCTCCTTTTGGCCTTTCAACAGACTCTGGTCCGCGATGGCTACCGCGATCATCTCGCGGCCCTCCTCGGTGTGCCCAATGGTGAACACCTGCACGCGGGGCGTGCTCGCCGCCAGCAGCCGGAAGTACTTATAGACGTCCTCTGCATAAGGCAGCATGTTGGGTGCGCCGGCGATATCGCCGAGAACCTTCTCTGGCGTCGGCACTGTCTTGGACGCAGGCAGGTAGTCGACGAGCGGCGATAGAAAGGACGGGTCGGTGGTGTATTCGTGAATCTTGTTCGTATATTGCTGATCTACAGCCTGATTGGGATCGCGAGCGAAGTCGCTGCTGAGCGCCTGGGCAGGTGCGCCAACATTGACCGAAAGCACAAAAAGAGCAAGCGAGGTTAAGACGGAGTGGAGAGGGCGCATGCGCGTTTATATATCGCGAGTCGGCCAAAGTGCAACTTTGAGCAGAGCGGCGGACAAAGCGGAGTCGACTGCAATCTCCAGTGGATCTGCCGCTTTGTCCGCAATCTGGTGCAAGTCATCTGAGGCGAGGCGAGACGCCCGGCCAGGCCCTACTTCATCTGTGTCTGCTGATGCTTTGTTTCTGCTGCCGGGGGTTTGGGAGTGATCTGGCGCACGTACTTGTCATACCAATCGAACCAGGATTGATAGCGATCCTTGATATAGCTCGGACGCGTGAATCCATGAAACTGCCCTGGATAGACGATCAACTCCGCCGGCGTCCCCACACTCCGCAGAGCCTGATACATCTGTTCGCCGCCCTCCAATGGCACATTGAAGTCCTTGTCTCCGCCCATGAACAAGGTTGGTGTTTTGATGCGATCCGCATGCAGGAACGGATACGACAGTTTGATATACAGATTGAGGCTCTTCCAGGGCGGGCCGAGTTCGTTCTCGTACTGGAGGATGTACTCATCGATCCCATAGAAGCCGAGGAGATTCCCCATACCTGCGCCCGAACTCGCTGCTTTGAATCGATTTGTACTAGCGATCATGTAGTCCGTGAGAATCCCGCCATAGCTCCATCCACCCACGCCCATCTTGTCCGCATCGATCTTCCCGGTCGCCACGGCTGCATCCGTGGCGGCCAGAAGGTCGAGGATCTCCTTATCGCCCCAGTCGGCATTGATCGCATCGCTATAGGCCTGCCCGCGCCCAGTACTTCCGCGGTAGTTGACGTTGAGCACCGCATACCCGTGGGCCGCAAACAGTTGCCGCGTGATATCGAATCCATGCTCATCCTGCGCCGTTGGGCCGCCGTGAATGAACAGAATCATCGCGGCCTTTGTTCCTGCCACATAACCGACAGGCATGGTCAGCAGGCCATGCACATCATTCCCGTCTTTGGTTTTTGCGGAGATGTTCTGCGCGGAAGCGAGATCGAGGGTTGCCAGCAGTGCGTCGTTGTGGCTGGTCAACCGGCGCAGTTTGCCATCTTCGAGTGCATATATCTCATTCGGCGTGGTATCGGTTGACCAGAGCAGCGCTACATGCCCGGCCGCCTGGTTGAGGCCACTAGCCACACCGTTCCCCTGCGTCAGCCGCTTTACCTTACCAGACCCATCCAGCGGAATCTCCCCGACCCACTGCTCGCGGTCGTCCGGCGCCTCCGTAAGCACGGCTCGTCCCCCTGGCGCAAGCACGGGAGGGCCCACCCACGCGTCCAGCCGGGGCGCCAGCATCTTCGGCTTTCCACCCGCAGCCGAGATCATCGCCATCTGCCGAAGGTCGTATATCGAATAGTGCCGCGCCGTTCCTTGCCGGTAGATAATATCCTTTGAATCGAGCGTCCACGCCAGCGGCCCTGCGTCCTCCCCAAGGAAGGTGGTTAACTTCCGCGGCGTTGCTCCCGCCACCGCAGGCGCCACAAACACGTCAGGGTTATCGACGCGATCCGGGTCTGGCCTGGACTGGTTACTGACAAAGGCAATCTGTTTGCCATCCGGACTCCATATTCCATCTTCCTCGCCATACGCCTCCGGCCCGGTCAGCGGCCCATTGGTCAGCTTGCTCAGCTTCTTCGTCGCCACGTCGAACAGAAAGAGATGCGGGTGCTTATCCGTGAGGTAGCCCCTGACATCTTCTTTGAAGTGGAAGCGGTCGATGACAATCGGCTTGGGAGGCTTGGGTTTGGCCCCCTCTTTGGGCTCCGGCTCGTCTTTGGCCCGAAGAGTCAGAAGCAGCGTCTTGCTATCTGGCGACCACTTGTAGCCCTCCAGGCTCTCCTTGACATTGGTCAACTGCTGCGCCTCGCCACCACGCCGGTCGAGCAGCCACACCTGCGAACCCTTGACAGCATCCGGCAGGTCGCCTTGGCGGCTTGACGTAAACGCCAGCCAGCGCCCATCCGGGCTCCACTGCGGCGAGCCTACATTGTCTTTACCAAACGTCAACTGGATGTCCTGTTTGCCATCCCAGCTCACCATCCATAACTGGGTTGAGTTTTTATCCTCGGAGACATTGACCGTAGTCACCGTATAGGCAACCCACAATCCATCGGGTGAGACCTGCGGTTCGCCCACGCGGTGGAGCTTCGCGAGGTCATCCAGCGTGATGCCGTGCCTGATTGTGGCTGCCGGCTGCGCGAGCAAGATTGGTACAGCGGCTGCCAGGAGGGCCATCGCCGAGCTACGGAGAGTTTGTGTGAGCATAGGCGGGAGTGTAGCACCCCAAAGCTGATTGCCAAAGGAGCTTGCATTACCGCGGACGGGAATGATGTGGGGGCGATCGTGACGACGGGGGGCTCGCGTTTCTCGGGCCGGCCGCCGTCGACAAATAATTGCGAGCTGTCGACAGGCACGTGGGTAAGCTCCTCTGGAAAGCGCAACTTCTGTATTCCGGATTGGCTTCTCCGGCCACTTCCGTGGTCGATGGCAAACAATATGTATGGATTGCTGCTGGGGGGCGGACGGAACGACATGCCTAAGGGCGGGGGTTCTGAAGCCCTGAAGCTACCACGGGCAAGATGGTAAGAGACGCCAGGACGGTGAACCCGTGGAGCGAGTCGAGAGCGAGACAGCGGGCCTGATGCGGCAGAACAGGCCTGCGATGGGAGTTGTTGAGGCTGGTTTTGGCGCCGCCCATCGCTTGGCTGACATTTGTGCGAGTGCGGAGCCAGGCAGATCGTTGAGGCCATGTTGACCAGTGATGCCAACGGTGGCACCTGGGAGGAACTAGACTGGGTGGTGGATTCCATTCCCCGCAGAGATGCGGACGGCTGGGTCCATCCAGCAATTTACTGCACAGGAGCGTGGAGTGATGCCCATGATCTCAAGACGGAACTTTCTGAAGGTTGGTACTGCGGCGGCGATAACCGTGCCTTACCTGCCTGAGCTGTTGGCTGAGCCTCTGGGCAAACCTCCTGGCATTCAGCTTTACACCGTTGCGGATGCGCTACAGGCGGACGTGCCCGGGACTATCCATAAGCTGAGTAAGATCGGCTACCGCGTGGTGGAGTCCTTTCCCTACAAGGGCTTCAACGCGAAAACGCTTCGCTCCGCGCTGGACGAAGCCGGTCTATCCTGTCCGAGCTGCCATCTTCCGCTGAACCAGCCGAATCTCGACCCCTTGTTCGAGGAGGCGCATGTTCTGGGTGCTCATTATGCGGTGAGCTCTGTTCTGCAACCCCCAGGCAGCGCCGGCTCAAGCGGCAGCCACGGTTTGAGTGCGCTTACCGCAGACGATTTCAAGCGCATGGCGGCCCTGATGAACTCGGTGGCGGCAAAGGCGAGGGGCGTCGGCCTGCAATATGCTTACCACAATCACGATTTTGAATTTCGCACTTTGAACAATGGAAAGATCGGCTACGACATTCTGCTGAGCGAGACGGACCCGAGCCTGGTGAAGTTCGAACTGGATTGCGGCTGGATGGCGGTGGCGGGGTATAGCCCGGCGGAATACTTTGAAAGATATCCGAGTCGCTATCGAATGATGCACGTGAAGGACTTTGTAAAAGGCAGCAAAAAGAGCACGTCTTTGCAAGGACCCCTGCGGCCAGTGGGTACGGAGCTGGGGCGAGGAATGCCAGACTATCGGCCGATCTTTGCAGCAGCGGCGAAGACCTCCATCCAGTACTACTTCGTCGAGCAGGAGCCTCCCTTTCTGGAAATGACTTCGCTGCACGTCGCAGAGGTAGATTACGCGTACCTGGAGACGCTTTGAACCCGCGGAGGAATGAGATGAATCGTCGCGAATTCGGTCGAATCGTGGCCGGGACCGTTCTCGCCCAGGCTTTAGGCAAAGGCAGTGCCCCTGTCTTTGCGGCCTCGCAGGCGAGCGGGTTTAGATTCTCGGTGATGGCCTGGACGCTCGAAAAGCAGCGCCCCTTCGATCAATGCATTGAGATGGTTGCCCGGGCAGGCTACCAGGGCGTAGAGCTGGTAAACGAGTACGCTGACTGGACCACGAGAGATATCCGCAGGATACTCGCGAAGATGAATTCGCTGGGACTGCAGTTCGACGCGATGAGCGGAGGGCCTGTGACTCTTGCCGATCCCCATTCCACGCAAGCGCTGCTGGATCAGCTTGAGAAGCATGTCAAGCTGGCCGAACAGCTCCATTGCCGCCAGATTATTCTGACCTCTGGCTCTCGCGTGCCGGGTCTGTCTCCGGAGGCGGAGCGCAAAGCGATGTTGGACAATCTGAGTCGCGTGGCGGAGCTGGCCGGCAGGAGAGACGTGCAGGTGGTGATCGAACCGATCGACCTGCTGGAAGCCCCGATGGCTTATCTCAACTCGGTTACGGACGCATTCGAGATGGTGCGGACCATCGGCAGCCAAAACCTGATGGTGCTTTACGACTTCTATCATGAGCAGAGAGGCGCAGGGAACCTGCTGGAAAAGCTGGAGAAGAACATTGAGTGGGTGGGATTGGTGCATGTCGCCGATGTGCCGGGTCGGCACCAGCCTGGCACGGGCGAGATCGATTACGACAACATCTACCGCAAGCTCGCGGAGCTACGGTATGACAAATTCATCGCGATGGAGTTTTATCCGACTGGTGACCCAGTGCAGGTCCTTGAGGCCGCGCGGCAGGAGGCCCAGCGAGATGCGTCTGCAGTTTCCGCCTCCTGAGCAAAATCTATGGGCGGTTTGACGCGCGGGTAGGCGTCCAAGTGCGTGAAATAAAACCATTCCTGTCGCTTGGAGGACGCAAGATCCTTACGATCTTCCGCCGGCCGCTCGAACTTTGTTGTTCAGACCCTCGACGGCGGCGCTCGGTAACTCGCCGCGGGCGCGGAACCAGTTCAGCAGCAGCCGCTCCTGATTGCGCAGTATACCCGTCTTCTTCTTCATCGGCTGCAGGCGGCTGCGCATGGCGCGCTCGCACCATGCGTCCAGAACGCCCAATGCCCACAGGACCGGCTTATCCTTCCAGATCTGCGTGAAGGTTTTCTTCAAATCCCAGCGCAGCGACCTGGGCAGCTTGGCTAGCAGGGTGCTGAGCTTCTGGCTTCCTGTCTTCCAACGTCCGCACTGCCTCTTCGCCGAAGCAGACAAATCTTTGTGCTTCATTCGGAATGGTCTTAATTTGAAGCCTAGCCCAAGAATATTTGAAATTTGCCTCCGCCGGTCGTCTGTCCGATGATCTTGTTGTGTAGGCGATACCGCGGGAGGGCGACCGGTGGAGACATTCACAAGGCTGTTTGGCAGCCTGCTTCTCTTTGCATACCACTGTTTTGACCGAGTGCTGATCCACGGTTATCTGAGCGGCCTGTCCCGGCCTGGGCAGGTGGCGTATTTCTTTCACAACGTGATCGGCGAGCCTCTGATCAGCAAGGAAGTGCTGTCGCGCCGGACCAATCAGTATCAAGGCTGGGTGGAGGCGTTCGCGCGCAACCACGCCATTGCCATCGAGTGGGCGGAGCCGAAGGTGCGCAAGGAGGATTGCGTTCGCCCCGCCGTGCGCCGCATGGAACAGGCCCACCAACACGGTGCCCACTTCATTCTGAAGAGCATGGACCACAGCCAGACCTTCCGCTCCACGGTTCCCCGTTTTGCCATCAACGATCTATCTGAGCCACTCAGAGAGCAAGTGATACGGCAAATCCGAAAGAGGCGACGCTGGCACAAAGAGGAGGTTTTCCGTGGAGCAGCCCGCAGGGTAGAACTGGCGTCGGCTTGGGGACAGCTTTTGTCCGCCGCGTCAAAGACCCACCCCCCGGCAGCGATAACCCGCACCCGTCCGCCGATGGCATTCGGAGTTCTGGCTTGCCCATCCCCCATCGTTTGGCGATACGCCGGGAAGAGCCCGCATTGATTCATTTATGCGCCTTGCAAGAAGACATCACCCGCAACGGAGCCATACTGGGCTGGAAGCATAGGCCGCCGAATGTCCCGTCGCAGCGCGTAGCTTGCCTCCACGCTCGTCGGCGAGAGCGGTTTCGCAGCGGCCTTAAAGTTGGTAGCCCGCCACCGGACGCAGACCTACGGACAGCACACCAGCGGTAGCCCCTCGCTCTCTTCGGCAATAGGACCCGCAAAAATGGCCCCGCCCTGGCCGAGCCGGCCGCTTTCCCTCAAAGAATCGCTCGATAGAACAAACGCTAGCCGCCCCGCGGCGCTAGGCCCGGACTTCAATCTCCATCAGGCCCTCGTTCGGGCAAAGACCTCACGCAACGTGTCCCCGGCGGCAGAGAGATTGGAAAGCTGCATCTCTGCGTACTCCCGCGCCAGCACCACTCCATCGGCGCCCGCGCCAAAGGCCGCTTCAATCGCGGCGCGTATAGTGGCTGGACTGCTCTGCTTCTCCACGGCGTCCCCCTTCAGCAAGGTGGGCACGTTGATGTCGATCCCAGGATAGATCTGAACTTCCCCGCCGACCCCCTCCAGCGCCTGCCGGGTCTGGCGCGCAACGTAATCGGCTGAGAGCCCCGTGCTGGCTAATTGATCGTAAGGAGCTTCGTTGTAGTCCATCATCTTGTAATAGAAGTTCAGAAACTCCGGCGGCGTCGCATCATGAAACACGGTCTCGCTCAGCCGTCTCAGATACTTGGCCAGGCGCGCCCCGCCGGCGGTGTTGTAGGTCGCCAGCTTCAGAAAATCGGCAAAGTTTCTTCGCTTCGCATAGTCCTCTTCGGCGCGATAAAAGGGACTGAAGGTCGCGGTTTGCATAATGTGGAAGCCAAAGGGCTTCGCCGGAGCGATCGCCTTTGCCATACCGTACAACTGCGCCTGAACCTCCTGAAAGCTGTCGGTCCACAGCGACTCCCAACTCAGAATCTCGGGATACTTCAGCAGCAGCCGCCAGAAGCTGACAAAATAGCCATCGTTGGGGCGTTCGTTGCGCGCGGCCGCCTGGAAAAGCGCTTCCAGTTCGCGATAGCCGGCTTGCGCCCTCCCTACGGAAATGCCCAGCGCCCGCGCTCTCCTCTGGCAAAAGCCGCAGAAGCAACTGGGCGTCGTGATGCCGCCAATCAGGTTCTGCAGGGGGCCCATGCGCTCGGAACCCCACGCGATTCCATCAATCTCACTAGGATAGCCAAGCAGCAGGCTTTCCACCTTGCCGCTCAAAAAGGCCCGGTAGTCCGGATGGTTGAAGCACGGTCGATTGGTTCTACGGCCGTACACGTCCACTTCGGCCACCTCGGCATAATTCGGGATCGTCTCATTCAGCGTGGGCCCGGCATTGTTTAGATCCCAGGCAAAAAAGCTCATTCCGCGCGCCTTCGCTTTGGACGCTACCGCCTCAATCACGTTGAAGTCGCCATAAACCTTGCAGCGAAAGTCTCTCAGGATGGTGTTCTCGAAATACTTGCGATCGTAGGCATAAAATGCGCCGCCGGCGATCGTGCTTCCGGGCTTGCCGTGGTCGGGCAATGGAACGGGTCCATTCTTTTCCAACCGCTGCTCGCCATAGGAGAACGTATACGCCCACACCGTGTTCACGTCGCCCTTTTCCTGGATGTTGTCCAGCACCTCTTCCACGCCTTCATCCACCCAGCTAAAACCCCGCACCTGAATTCCAACCAGATTCTTGCGATTCTTCACCGGAACCCGGCTCACCGGCGGAGCCGGTACGCCTTGCGAACCAGCCGCTCGGCTCAAGAGGGCCCCACAAGCGGCCCCAAGACGGAGAAACTCTCTTCGATCAAAGATGGACATGGCGGCAATCTCCCCCAAACATTCTCGCAAGTCAACTGACGTTGCTCACGCGGGCCGTGTGTTGCACCCGCGCTTCCATACCATCATCTCCTGTGCGGCACAGCAGCGCACGGAACCCGCAGCACGTAACCCAGAGACTCCGAAACCTCGTCTCTGTCGCGCGCCCATCCCTGCCTCGCAACCCTCCATCCGCGCCATCCTTTGCTGGGGGTCACGGTCGTTCCAAGGAAGTCCCGCTAACGCTTGCACTCGAACTCCTCCCGGCGCCAGGCTCTTGGCGCTCCCATCCAGCCCTCTCGCCAACTTCCCTTGAGAGAAGATAGAAATCCAGTCGCCTTCTCATGCCGATGAGTCCCACTAGCATCGCCTCAACCTCCTGCCTCCCGACCGGCGTTCCTCGCTCCCACCTACGCTCCCAGGCGTAGCGGGTCAGATCGAAATCCTCAGCGGAAAAGCTGTGCCCAATGCAATTCCAGCCTTCCGCGCCCTGACGTACGCCTCACACGGAAACCGAAATCGCTCTACAATACGGCAACGGTATAAGCTTAGCAAGACGGCTTCACCCGGTTCAGGTTACACACGGGCCATGCTTTCAATCCCTCAAAACTGCTCCAAGGAACTCCGATATGCGCCGTGTGGCTATGCTCCTGCTGCTTTTGCTTTGGCCCTCTGCCAAGCAAGCTTGCGCCGCCCGCGCGGCCCAGCCTCACCAGGCCCCGTCCTCTGCTCCGCAGCAGCCCTTCCAGGCAACCCTCGCCTCTACCCCTCTGCTGATTCAGCTCGGTCAATCCTCCGCCGAACTTGGGGGCCTGTGGAAGTTTCATCCCGGGGACAACCCCGCGTGGGCTCAGCCCAACTTCGACGACTCCGCCTGGGGCGCAATGGACCTGACACCTCCTCCCGGCTCCGCTGACGAGACTCTCGGCATCAGTGGATATATTCCCGGCTGGATGGCCCGCGGCTACCCCCACTACGCCGGATTTGCCTGGTACCGGATCCAGGTCAACGTCCAGGGCCCCAATCGCCGCCTGGCCCTCAAAATGCCTTCCGATGTGGACGATGCCTATCAGGTCTTTGCCAACGGCCACCTGATCGGATCCTTCGGCAAGTTTCAGGGTCAACACGTCACCGCCTATAGCACCTTGCCGATGGACTTTCTTCTTCCGGCAAACAGCAGCCACGGACCCATCACCATCGCCATCCGCATGTGGATGGATAGCGCAACCCCCTTCAATAGTCCCGACGCGGGCGGTCTTCATGAGCCCCCTGTCCTCGGCTATGCCTCCATCATCGGCGCTCTCACCCAACTGGACTACGACACTACGGCCCAGTTCATGGTCAGCGGTCTGGTTGAATCCATGATTGTCTTCATGGCCTTGCTCATGACCTTGGCCCTCTTCTGGCTGGACCGCACCGAAAGGGCCTACTTTTGGCTCGCGCTGGTCTGCCTCGCCATCCTGCTTACCAACGTCATCGTGATCTCCGGTCAATTCACCGCCTGGATCGGAGAGACCCTCGCCGTCATCCTCACCCAGGTTCTGCTCTCTCCTCTCCAAAACGGCCTGTGGGTGCTGTTTTGGGGCTACTGGTTCCGCATCCCCAGAATCAGCCTTCTGCATCGTGTCATCTGGCCTCTGGTCGCCCTCATGATGGCGGGTGTCGCCATGCTCCGTCCCCCACTCTACGGCCAACACATCCCCGTGCAGATGGCCGGGCTCTTTGATCCTCTCGTTCTGCTCGTCAAGCTATGCATCGGCATTGTCTTCCTCGTCGTCGTCTTTCGTGGCCTCAAACGGCAGAGAACCGAGGGCGGCATGGCCGCTTTGGCCGTGCTCCTCATCATCCTTGCAAACTACCGGAATGAGATGCGTCTGCTCCACATCCCGATCGCCTTCCAGTTGGGTGGCGGCTTCGTCGTCCAACTCGGAACCATCGCCACCGTGGTCTCCCTCTTGATCATCACCGTCATGCTCCTGATGCGCTTCTTCCATAACCAACGGCTCAAGGAGCAGTGGAAGCTGGAGATCGAGCAGGCCCGGCAGGTGCAGAGGATCTTGATTCCCCACGACCTGCCCAGCGTGCCCGGCCTCGCCATTCAAAGCGAGTATCGTCCCGCGCGGGAAGTGGGCGGAGACTTCTTCCAGGTCCTTCCCTCCCAGCCTCCCGGCTCCGTCCTCATCATGCTCGGAGACGTCACCGGCAAGGGCATGCAGGCCGGAATGCTCGTCGCCGTCATCGTCGGAGCCATGCGCGCCGTAGCCCAACACTCCTCAGACCCGGAAAAAATCCTTCACGAGATCAACATCCAACTCTGCGAACGCAGGCACACCAGCGCCACTTGTCTCATCCTGCACATCGATCCCCAGGGAAACGTCACCCTCGCCAGCGCCGGCCAACTCCCTCCCTACCTCAATAGCAGGGAACTCGAAGTTCCCGGCGCGCTCCCGCTCGGCACCATCCCAGACGCCGACCACAGCGTCGTCACCCTCACCCTCCAGCCCGGAGACACCCTCACCCTCATGTCGGACGGTATCGTCGAGGCCCAGGATCCCAGTGGAGCCCTCTTCGGCTTCGACCGCATCGATGCTCTGCTCAAAGACCGCGCCACCGCGGCCCAGATCGCGACCGCCGCCCAGGAGTTCGGGCAGGAGGACGATATCCTCGTTCTCACCGTCCACAAAGAAGAATCCACTCGCGCCACCCCACAAACTCATGGCCAGAAAGTCGCCGCTTGAGCTAGGATCAACCACATGCAGCCCATTCCAGCCATCAACGAACAGGATGAAGCCCTCATCGCACAGCAGCAGGTCGTGCGGCTGCAGGCCCTGCTCGAAGCCAGCCGCCAGATTCATTCCACCATCGCGCTGGAGAAGGTGCTCGATACCGTGCTGCAAATTGTCGTGCGCGAGTTGGAACTTTCCGGAGCATTCTTCACTGGCTTTCCCAACCGTTATGGCGATCTCCCCGAGGATCTCCCACAGGCCCTCGCCTCAACCCGAGATCCAGCCCCCGCCTCGGCCCACTCCACACCCCCCGAACCCCAGGAGAGTTGCAGCCGCTGCGTCAGGTTTCCCCTCCACGACAAGGTTGGATCTGCGTTCACCGAACTGGTCGTGTTCTCTCCACAACACCGTACCCTGTCCCTGGATGAACTGGACTTCATTGAGAGCCTCGTTCTTCAGGCCTCCGTAGCCATCGAAAATGCCCGTTTTCATGAGCGAACCGTCCAATGGCAGCGCGTAGAGAGCGATCTGGATTCAGCCCGTCAGGTGCAGCGTAGCCTGCTGCCGCAGAACATGCCCCTGATCCCCGGCTACAGTATGGCCATGCGTTCGGACACCTGTTACGAAGTGGGCGGCGATTATCTGGACATCGTGCCCATGGCCTCCGGCCCTACCACCATCGTCGTAGCCGATGTCGCTGGTAAAGGCCTGGCCTCGGCGCTCGTCGGCTGCAGCTTCCGCTCTGCCTTTCGCGCCATGGTCAACGCCGATCTCGGCCTGCTGGAGATCGCCACGCGCATGAACTCCCTTCACTTCAGCGAAGGAGAACAGTCCAGACGGCGCTACGTGACTGCCTTCTTCCTGCAGTTGGATCCGGAGCACCATGTCATTCAGGTAGTCAATGCCGGGCATAACCCCGGCTTCCTCCTCTCCGCGCCGGCAGAAGAGCCTTCCGGTCAGAGCCGACCATCCATTCACAAGATTGGAGCTTCAGGAACTCCCATCGGTATGCTACCCTTTAGTACTTATTCCTTGGCGACTTTTCCCATGCCTCCCGGAGCCCGTTTGCTTCTCTACACCGACGGTATGACTGAGGTCTTTCGCTCCGGCCATGGTGCCGCCCCAGATGAGGAGTTCGGCGAAGATCGGCTCCTCAACACATTTCTGGAATGCCCCACCGCGGCCACTCCGGAGCAGATCCTGGATGCCATCTGGTCCGCCATCAAAGGCTTTGGCGATCAGGATCAATCCGACGACATGACCGCATTGGTGCTGAACCGGGCCTGCCCGGTAGGGGAGTTTGACCCGTCCTTCTCCCCCCAAAGGACGCAAACGGAGGATGGTCTTGGATCAAGGAACCAGCCGTAACCAACAAGACGCCGCAAGCGGCCAGCCAGCCGACAAGGGCCACGCAGGGCACACCATCGAACTGCGTGTTCCATCGCGCCTGGGGTATGAGAAGGTGGCCATGAACGCAGCAGCCAGCGTGGCCCACCTCATGGGCTTCTGCGAAGAACGCGTCGAGGATCTCAAGACCGCCGTGGCCGAGGCCTGCATCAACGCCATGGAGCACGGCAATAAATTCGACGACTCCCTCACCGTCGGCGTGATCCTCTCCATGGGCCCCAGCTCCCTGGAGGTCAAAGTGACAGACACCGGCGAGGGCCCCTCACGATCCGTTGCCGAAGCTCCCCATGTCCCCGACATCGACAAAAAAATGCACGAACAGGAACAGGCCCGCGGCATGGGCATGTTCCTCATCCAGGCCCTCGTCGATGAAGCCGAATGGGTCAGCACCCCAGCCTCCGGCAGCTACGCCCGCATGGTCATTCGCCTTCGCCCGGACAAATAACCGGCAAATGCGTCACTGCGTGGCGCGGGGGCAGATTCCATAGTCAACCCGCCATTGATCCGAGAACAGAAACGGTACAATCTTCAAGATTGGAGACTTTCCATGCAGGAACAGGTTACGCAAATCAGCATCGAGGAGCTTGCATCTCCCAACGGCGGCGACACCATCACCGTGCTGCGTTTCGCGGGCGATATCACCAGTGCATCGCAGCCTGCCATTCTGGGCGCCTACGAGGGCTTGTCGGAAACCGCCCGGCGCATCCTCCTGGATTTCTCCAAAGTGGAGTATCTCAACTCCAGCGGCATCGCCCTGATTATCCAGATGCTCATCGCGGCCAACAAACAAGGCCGTACCATCCGCAGCTTCGGCCTCAGCCCTCACTTCCAAAAGGTCTTTACCATGGTGGGCATCACCCGCTACACCTCCATCCACCCCGACCAGGCCGCAGCCTGCAACTCCTTCTAGATACTGCTGGTGATATACTCACGGTTGGACTTAGGATTCGGCAACTGCTGGAAAAGCCGTACGCCAAAGAGTTCTTTCTCGTGGCTCCCGTCCAGCCATCATCACTTTGCCGCCTCTGCGGCGTTCTAAGGTTACTGATTCGAATATGCTAATTCTTCTGGTCATCTTGCACGTCATCGTCTGCTTGTTCCTGGTCGTTGTGGTGCTCGTTCAGCAGGGCAAATCCGCGGATCTCGCGGGAGCCTTTGGCGGACAGGGCTCCCAGACCGCCTTTGGACCACGCGGAGCCGCAAATCTGCTCACCCGGCTCACAACCTGGTCAGCCGTCATCTTCATGCTGACCTCCATCGCCCTTACCATCTCCATGTCGCATACCAGCAGCAACCGCTCCGTGCTCTCCGGTATGCAAACTCAGTCGGCCCCGGCAAAGAAGTAGCCCGTCTCCGTCGTTCCATTCCTCCCGGCTTGCCTTCGCGGAGCCGGTGCTCCCAGACGCACAGCGCACAAGATCACCGAGAAAAGGTTGCGGTATAAGGAACTCGTCGGTTCACCTATACGTTCAAGGAAGCGCGACGCCTGAAGACAACGTAGTCGAGTTACATGAGGACCGCCAGACGCTGAAGGCCGGCGGCAATGGCGGATACAACGGCGTGGTGGCCGACAAAAGCAACGCGCGCAACAGCGGTACCGCGCCCATCCTGGCCGGCCCGAACTCGACCTGCCTCCGCCTCGACATCGATCCCGAGATCCATCTCACCCAATTGCTGGTCAACTTGCCGGTGCTGCGCATCAGCGGCCTGCCCGACTGGCTACCCGACCGCTGGAAAACTGCCCAGAAAATCCGCCTGGCCGCTCTGCGAAGGAAAACTCCGCTCTCTTGACCCTACCTGTGGTTCACGGAACGCTCACAGCCCGACTGCACATGCAAGTGAAATGCCTTCAGCTTGCGATGGACGGCGTGGCGATAGGCCTGGTTTTCGCGATGGAGATATTGGTCGCCCTGTCCGCGGCGGCGCGGTTTCATAGCAGCCATCCAGAAGTGATAGGCATAACTTCCCACCACGTGCACGGCTTGCCGGAAGCCGAGTTCGATTTTGAAGCGGTAGCCATAGAGCA
>DAHXNO010000062.1 GCA_027365345.1 Granulicella sp. | reverse complement strand
GCTCAAAAGAATACTGACGATTTAAACAGTATCATTGCTGAACTTTCTGAGCAACTTCAGGAGCCGCTGCTGAAATCGTCTATCAGGTTAATTATTTTGATTTCCCTTGTTCATAACAAACATTTGAGTTTCAGTGAGCTCGCATAGAGCCGAAAAAGAGGAATGCTGCGGAAGCAGACGGAGCGTAGCTGGACGTTGTGCAGCCAATCATCGAGTCGGCTGTCGATCACAGCCGCAAATTGTAGCTTCCGACGATGGTGGATGGAAACGGTAGGCGCACAATCAGGCCCAGATTTACAATGCCGCCGCTTTGGCGCGCGGTCTGGCCGTCGATGGAGAAACGGTTGCCGTTATCTTGATCTTCTGGTCGACCTGCCGCTGGTCTGGCGTTTGCCACCTTGGCGTCAGAATGCCAGCAAGCGGCTGGTCAAGTCGACCAAGCTCTATGTGCGCGGCAGCGGCATCGTCCACGCGCTGCTCGGCATTCGGGAGAAGGAAGCCTTGCTCGGCCATCCGGTCGTTGGCCAGACCTCGGAGAGCTTCGTCATGGAAATGCTCATCGCTGCCGCACCGGATGGAACCGAGGCGCATTACTATCGGACCTCAAACGGAATCGAGGTGGACCGTCTTCTTACCTCTCCCGGACGAGAACTATGGGCCATCGAAGTGAAACGCTCCATTGCACCGAAGATCGAGCGTGGCTTCCATTCCGCCTGCGCCGATCTGAACCCGCGCAAGCGATTCTATGCGTATCCGGGCAACGAACGGTTCCCGCTCGATGACCAGACCGATGCCATCGGCGTCGTCGAACTGGCCAAGGCATTGCAGTTGCTCCAGTAGCGACAATCTAGGCTCCCGGGCGTGCGCCGTTGCCCGATGCTGCTCGCTGAAACAGCAGGCGTCATGCATCCCGGCAGACTTACTTCTTGAGCGATTCCATCTTCACGGGAAGATTCAACAGGCGACGCAGCGCATTGATGTCTGGACGCACCAAACTTCCGCCATGTGGCTCCTCATAATGGCGTTCCCAGCCTTCCAGCAAGGCCTCCACCATCTCTCTACCGTCAGGATCGGCGACAGCCTGCAACGGTGTGCGCCCACCCAAGGCTGGAATCTTGGTGCGAATCCATCCCTCCACCTGCTTCTGCACCTGCGCCTCGATTTGACGGCGCACTTTAGGATCGCGCATCAGATCGTCCTGATCGATTTTCTCTTCTGCGCCACGCAATGCTTTCCTTTGCCTCACCCGCTTCAGCATCTGTTCCGGCGATTCCGTTTCCGTGCCAACATGCGTCGCCTGGGAGCCAAGGCGTTGCGCAATCTCTTCCCGAATCTGCTTGGCGCGGTTGACAGAGTTCACCTCTACCAGCAGGGTTTTCTCGGAGATTTTCAGATGGCCCAGAACGGTGTTTTCCCAGGAAGCATGCATCTTGTTCCCCTTCTTGATCCAAGCGAATTCGATGCGGAGCATTGAGCCGTCGGCGTTCCACTCCGCCTCTTCGAGCAACTCTTCCCTGGTCACCCCGTAAGCGAGGGAGGCGAGCGCGTCAAAGGTTGACTGCGCCGATTGAATACGAAAATGGATCTTGTGGGAGAGAAATGGCTCCCCATCGGTATTTTGCAACTTCGGCGGCTTGCTCAGGGCGTCGCGAATATCCAGGTAAACCCTGCGAATCGCATCGCTATACCGCGTCAGGTCGGCGGCCGTAAGCTCCCGATTCTGCCCTTTCATCTTGCGCTGCAACTGCGCGCGCAACTTGATGATGTCAACCTTCCGGTCGGGAGGGATGGGTATCGGCGCCAGTCGGCCTAGGGTGGCCACGTCGGGCAAGATCCAAAGCTGTCCATAGAGCACATCGCCCGGTCGCATCATTTCGCTCCCAGCGTGCTCCTCGATCTCGGTTTCTTCGCCGGTCAGAATGTCGCGCAGCACGGCGCCCCGGCCTGGATGGACGCGGACAATCTCATAGAAGCTGACCGGCCGTGTGATCGCCTGCTCCAATATGGAAAGCTCCAGAGGAGAAAGTCGGTCTGCGGCCTTCTTCAAATAACTCTGGGCAATCACGCCTCCTTGCGGCTTTGCCTTGCCCCGGGGAAGAGTCTTCTCCGGATTCCACTCGAAAAGCAAATAAGGGCTGAAAATGCTGGCTTCATGCGGCATCTCGCTCAAGGAGACAGGGTCGTCATCCTGATTGAAGTCCATCCAGGCATCCAGAACGGAGTCGGCAAACTCGCGCTTCAGCGTCCGCTCCAACTCCGCGTTGAGGTGGTCTGAAGCGTCGCGCTGCCTGCTCCACGGGGTATCAGGCGTCACCGGGGCGGGCAACGTGCTGACTGAACGTGGAAGGCAGCAGTGTTTATATTTCTTGCCACTGCCGCAGGGGCAGGGGTCGTTTCGACCAGTCTTCTCGTGAGAACGAAAGCGCATACTATGAAGTTATCGCAAACAGCATCGCCACAGTTAACTCTGATACCGGCGCGGGCTGCAAATGGATGGGTCGTTTCCGCCACCCGCTAGAAACGAGATCCGGCGGTCCGTTCCCCAGGGGGTATTTCCCAAGCAGGGAGCCCATTGCGCTAGATGGCCTGGGCGTGGCTAAGAACTGAGAACAGATTCAAACGCATCATGGGACCCAAATACGTGCGGGCCCTGGAAACCATCCTCAAGCCCACTGCCACCGCCGACAGGCAGGCCGCGTAGCTCTATCAAACCAACCGCCGCTCAAGGTTCTATTGGCTGCGAAACATGCTCCAGAATTGCATGCAGACAGGCACATTCGTCCGTTCAGAGATCGCCGGGAGATGAGCGGCCGCTGTACCTGTCTTGATCGACAAGGCGACTCCTCCCTGCCTTGCGAACCAGGCGGCGCGAACGCATTTCATGCAAGCACCCAAGCCGTGAAGGTTCAAGTCCGGCATGGTGCTCAGAGGCGCCAGCGCAAGGTCAGCAGCATCGCCAGGATGGAGGTCATCACGCCAGCGGCGGCCATCGCCAGCGAAGAGACCGAGCCCTGGATCTCTGAGCTGCGCAGCAGGGTGGCCGTTCCAATGGCATGGCACGAGGTCCCCATTGCGCAGCCGACCGCATGGTCATGATGAATCCGGGACAGCCGTAATACGCCGGGACCAATCACAGCGCCCAACAGGCCGGTGACCAGCACCATGGCGGCCGTGATCGCCGGATTGCCGTGAAGCTCCGCCGACACCTGGATCGCGATCGGCGTGGTTACCGACTTTGGAATGGCCGACAGAATGACCTGTCGAGAGCCTCCAAGCAACCACGCCACACCGCCCGCAGTGATCATGCCCACTACGGATCCAACCAACACCACCAGCAGAATCAGCTTCAGCGATCCCTTCAACTTCGCTCCCTGGTTATACATGGGAACACCCAGGGCCACGGTCGCCGGACCCAGAAGGTACAGGAAGACATCTCCCCCTGCACGATAGTGAGCATAAGGAATGTGCAGCAGATGGAGTGCGAACACCAGCGCAATCGACGCGAAGAGCAGGGAGTTCATCCATGGATAGCGTCTTTCCATGCGCAGCGAAGCCCAGTAGAGAACCAGCGTAAGGGGAATCGTAAAGGCCGGGCTAGGGAAGATCGTACTGAGAGCGCTCATTCGCCGCCTGCCTCCTCGAAGTTGGCGATCACGCTGTTGTGAGCCCTTTGGCTGCAAGCATCGATCGCGGAATCGATCGCAGCATCCAGCGCCGGATCGATCACAGCATCGCGTGCGCTATGACGCAGGAGAAGATGAGTGAGTCCGCCAGTGGTGAAAAGAACCGCCAGCAGACTGACGACCACACTGGCTGCCAGAGCAACGCCATCATGGCGCAGCTCTGCGGATGCCGCGGGAAGGCTGGCCATCAAGGGAAGAAACAGCAGCGTCATATGCCGCGTGAGAAGATTGGCCGTGCGCTCAACCCACTTCAGCTTTACCCATCCGGCAGCCAGGGCGAAGGTGAACAGC